>NZ_JAUTAU010000001.1:3901315-4210350 GCF_030818775.1 Bacillus sp. SORGH_AS_0510
TCTGTTCTGGCGTTTGCATTTTTCTCCCCACAGCTAAAACCCTTGCTTTTTCCAGCAATATTTCCGATTGGGTAACATCCTTATTTGTAGCATCTTTAACTACTTTTGTGAAAACAACATCCACTTCATCCTCAGGTTCAATTAAATTCGAGACGGATTGATTAATATTTACCCCTATGGTTACAGCTCGATACCCTTCCCTGACTTTCCTTGAAACGTAAACCCCTTCTTCTTTCTCCGATCCAATTCGATGAGTTAAAATCGGCTCCCCTTTTTCAATCATCGCTAATGCAAGTTTTCCTTCTGCATCCTCAACTGTCTTTATTGTTTGTGGAAGTACATCTTTTGCCGTCTTTTGTACAACCTCTAATTTATCGGCCGTTATTTTTTCATTTTTATCAATTTTTTCTTTCGCCACCACTACTCCAACCGTTGCCACGGTAGAAACCTTTTGTGTTCCCATTTGCTTTGTATATTGAAAAAACAAAAATGTTGTGATAATTCCCATCACAAGTGAGAGAATTAATACTATTTTCGGCTTCAATTTGCTTCACCTACTCCGTTAATCGTATGCTGTATGCTCCTCTGTCCTTCGCACCTTCATCAAAAGTCCCTGCTCCGGCCCTTTTTATAAAAACTCCTTTTATAGAGGTATCTGTCGAACTCATTGGGTCAGTAATATAAAAATAGGCAAAACCAGTAACCTTTACTTGCTTTAATTGATTACTTGTAAAGTTGTAAGGCTTATAAACCGGTATAAGTAGAATTCTGGAACAACTTCGTAAACTGTAATCACCTGGCGGCTGTGTACAGCCATTTACTCGCTCGTTTATTGCTGACCGTGTACTTCCTGCTATATTCCCTGTTTGTGTATCCACAACATCGCCAATTTTTAGAAGTTCCGAATATCCATATCTTAAATTTTGTTCATAGGTTTTTGCTCCTGGTCCACTAAGTGCCAAAATGCCAAAATTCCCTGATGACACTCCTGAAGAATCAACTTTTAATAAGTAAGTTTTGTTATATTCCAGAATCACACTCTCGTCGATTCCTAATGGAGCGGCACCTACTGCTTTTCCTATCACACCTAATCCTGCTGCAGCTCTAGCTGTGACGTCCGTTTTTTCAAAACCAAAAATTTTCATAAACGTCATGTTTACTGATTTCGTTAGGTGGATGGTAACTTTACTTCCCATGTTAATACCAAGATTGGTTAACGTGTTCGCTGCTTTATGAGAATCTAAGATATATTGCACGGTATCAGTCACTTTTTGTTCTGTATTTGGCAGCTCTTGAGCCCCTGAAAGGACGGCTGCATTTGCTACCTTTTGCAGCTTTGCTTTTTCCATATAAATTAAGCCTCCATCTATGGCTAATCCTGCCATACAGAGGATGGTCATTAGCGAGATTGCACCAAGAATGAGGGCATTCCCTTGCTCACCCTTAAATAAACTAGTAAAAAATTTTCGCATATTTATCCCTCACTCTACGCGAATCGTTGAATTTGTTTCAATGGCAAAATCGGAGGGGAAGAACTTGGAAATCATAGGAGTTAAAAATGTCATTGGATACTTCAGCTTGACTGTTACATAGTCTCCCGAACGCCTAACCGTATCCGCTGGAGTGATTGTTACCTGTAATTTTGTCGTATCCCCTAAATGGACATATTGGTGGGCGAAAGTTGAAATGTCAGCATCCTTCTTTCCCAGACCACCTAGTCTAACTGTTTCCTGAGCCGCCATTTGCAAATGCGCATAGGAATATATCACTCGACCAAAATCAAGGATTCCTACTAAAATCAATAGAAAAATAGGAATAATTAGCGCTGTTTCTACCAACGATTGGCCACGTTCATCTTTTTTCATTGGAAAAGGGCTCCAGGGAAATATACTTGAAAGATGGCTCCTGCCGCAATAGCGACGCCATAAGGAAGCGTGGTTTTGACCGACTCATTTTCCTCGAGAAGAGAAAGCCTCATTCCATGCCGCAGACCATGCATTAGGTATAATAATCTCTTTAAAAATCCTTTACGGTAAAGAATAAATAGGATAGCCATAAAACCTCCAGCCAGAGCCATATAGATCGACGCCATTAATACAAAACTGATTCCCTTTAATCCGCCAATTACAGCAAGGAGTTTTACATCACCAGCACCCATTCCTCCAAGGAGATAAGGAATTAATAGGATTCCTAACCCTACAGCCGTACCAAGGAGTGCCCCTGTTAATCCGCTCCATCCAGCGGTAATGGAGTGAAAAATCCATGCTATAAATAAAAAGGGAAATAAAACCTTATTATAAATTTTCCGTTCCTTTAAGTCGGTAATCACACATATAATCAGGAGGATCATTAGTAGTAAGTTACTCCACACTTATATATCTCTCCTTTCCTATTCGTAGGTATGGTTTATAACTATTTTCTTGAAAGAAAAATAGCCTCACGTTTATATTGAACGCAAGGCTATAAGGAAATAGCTAAGTTAAATCAAGATAAATAAATATTATTGAGTCCCGCCGCCTGCACCAGCACTTGTTAATGCGTCCTTTGCATCCGTAAATAACTTAACAACTTGATCTTTCATTACTAGTAATACTGCTACAGCGCCAACCGCAATTAGTCCTAAAACTAACCCATACTCAGTCATACCTTGTCCTTGTTCTTCAGTAAATAAAGCTTTCATTTTTTTCATCATTTGTAAAAACCCCTTTTCATTTTATAGTTAAATAGTTTCCAATTTTTGTTTCCGTTTGCTGAATCGTGCCTGCTGGCACCTCTAATACTGACTTTGCTCTTTTGTGATACTTCCCTACTGTTGCGGGCTTTACCGTTTCGTCCAGGCCGACAATTTCAAGATCTTCACTTAAGTAAATGACATCGATGGAATAATTCATGAAGAAAGTATGAATGGATTGGCAGGGTTGGATTAATAAGCCGTGTCCTGCTGGTAAACTTTTCGAAAACATCAGTCCTTTTAATCTTTTAAAAAAGGTATCAGCTGTTGATAGATGGTTTGCCAGTTCCGCTCCGTTTGACAGATTCACGACTTTCACTCATTTCACCTCCGATAATAAAAATAACCCCGCCTTTACCGAAAGGGGGGTTAAAAATAAGCGCACCTAAATATACATAGATAAACTATGGATAAATAGTATCACTACTATGAAACACCCTGTTCTTTCGGTAACTGGCTGGCGTAGTGCAAAAGCACCTTAGCCCCTTTAGCTTTGCGTCGCTGATTTTCATCAGTTTTGCCTTTATCGAGAATCAGTGTTTGTTTGTCCGACTGATCTCTTATTCACATAATAGAACTTTTTCCCCTCAAAGAGCATCCTACTAAAATACTATTTTATTTCAAAGGAGTTAGGTATATTTACCCATTTCCGACTAAAACCCTTATAAAATCAACAATAAATGCGTATATATCCTCAAATTACCTATACTGCCAATTTATTTAGGCTAACCATTCACCATACATTCGCCCATACATATAATTTATAGATAACAATTAAAAAGGATGTTGATCATGCCAGCCATCGTTGGAGTTGCACAGGTAATTACCTTAGGAAGCAGTTCAGTATTCCATATTGGCGACGTATATAAAATTATGCCATTTTCTAATGCCAAAACATTCTCAGGAGCCGGGTCATTTAATACAGGGGAAAATTTGCGTCTAAACAACAATTCAAGTTCTACTAACACATCGGATGCAGATGTTATTGATCAAGGAATTGCCCTAAATGCTTAACAATTGGGTGGTCTAACATGAATTACTATATACAACAATCCATTCAAGTAAATTGCATAAGAATTGGGAGTATTTCCAATTCCTCTGTCATGCAAATTGGCAGTGCTGGAATGATAAAACCATCTGCCTATCTTTATAATACTGGTGGTTTTACAGAACCCGCCCCCAAGCCAATTAAAGCCCTTGGAAGCTTAGTGGGTACCCCCGCCGTGCCATTACAGGCAGCTGTTAGAAAAAAAGAAAATGTAGACAAATAATTCTCATCCATCTTTTGGGTTTAACGAGACTACCTACTGTGAGGTGATTTCATGTATCAAGATTATTCCCAATACCTTCAATGGCTGCAAATGTATATTCAAGCACAGGAAAAGAGAATCGTTGCATTGGAGACTACCCTTCAAAAAATGCAAGAAGAGATGAAGCAACTAAAAGAGAAACAGCCCATACATGTCGATAAAATTGAATATAAATTTGATCAATTGAAGGTAGAAACTCTTGAAGGGACATTAAATATCGGTCTTAATCCTTCTGAATTATCTGAAATCGAAGATTTTGCAGTCCAAAATCAGCAATTAAACGTCCCACCGACAGCCCCTAAAAATCAAATGCAACGTTCGATGAAAATTGAAGAGGCGATCTACAGATATCTTGAAACTGATTTACCCTCAATTGTAGAGTCCACTCAAAGAGAATTAAATGTTCCAGCAAATGAAGCCTATTTATCCTTTATCAAACAGGATATAACCAAGCAGCTTCCTAACCGAATTGAACATCACATAAGGGTTAACGCAAATACCCATCGGTCATCAGAAAATACAAATGTAGATGACAGTATCATTGACGCAATTAAGCAGGAGATAAAAAATGGCGTAACCGTATTTTTTACTAACCTGCCAGCACACGTGAAAGGGATGAAAGCGGAATGAACTTTGAAGTCTATAACCGAGAGCTTATCGTCCAAAATATAAAAGTTATTGGCGTTGCCAGTTCATCACTAGTCTTGGTTGGCGACGCGGAAACCATTCAATTGGCATCCACCTTTGATACACCGGCAGAATCATTAATAATTGGCCCATTTGTACCGCTCCAATCGGAAGTGACTTGATTCATGCTTAATAGAACCTCTTGTGTAGATGCTATTAATATAGACATTGTATCGTTTTCTTCTATCCTGCAACTAGGGGATTCATGTATTATTAATGGTCTATCCAGAGCACTCGCAGTACAACGGGAAGCAGAGGAGTTTTATGGATATGAAGGAAATTACGGAGCGTATCCCGTCTATTACGAACCCATCCCTTTGGAACCAGTTACTGAGGACATATCAATGGTTCAGCATCATGTAAATCCAATTATTAAAGTTCATAACATTGATTTTATCGCTATATCATCCTCCTCCCTACTACATGTCGGCAACACCCAGCATGTTTCGATGGAAGTCCGGGTTAAGCATATTAGACAACTTCTTCCTGTTCCACATGATGAACAAGGACAATGATGAAAGCATAGTTTATATATTATATTGTATCAGTTACTAATAAAGGATGTTTTATATGCCAGCGATTATCGGTCCGGTACAAATCGTTAACGTGGGTGGGGGAATTGTGCAATTTGGGGACGCATTATATATTTCACCAAAGAGCGGCTCCAAAACAAATGCTGGGTCAGGAGCATTTAATACTGGTGGATTCATTGTAAATAATAATGGATTAAGCGGAACAAATGTCCTTGATACCAACCTAATCGACCAACCTATAGCAGGTAACAATTAAAAAATGAGTCTGACTATTGAGTCAGCCTCATTTTTTTTCTTTATTCATTTACCTTCAAAACATGCGCTCCATCAAAGAAGAACAAATATCGTTCAGTAACTTTTCTTCTCCATATTTGTTCAATCGCCTTTGTATATAAATTAATTTGCAGTTTATATCGGTCTTCTAGGATTGATATTGCTTGTGCAAAGCCGCCTTTATATCTGTCCGTAATTCCATCTGATTTATAATCAATAAGAACCAGGCCCTCTTCATCTTCTAGGATACAGTCAATGATTCCTTGGACAAAAACACTTTCATCTGCACCCTTCCAATCTGGATATACTTCTTTTGCAGGCAATGAGAGTGTAAATGGGATTTCCCGATGGATGGCTTTTGAATGAAAATATCTCTGACCCAACTCAGAATGAAAAAACTGAACAATTAATGGGCTATCAATTACCTCTGCTTGCTCTCGGGTGAGCAGCTCATTATGAATCATCCAGTCTAGCTGCTCCCTAATGGATTCCTCACTAACTGGTTTAGATATGTCCACATGTTGCATGACCATATGCATGGCTGTACCACGCTCAGCAGGACTTAATTGTTTCTCCTGCATGAACTTTGGACGCTTTGAAATGGTTTTCTTAAAATGACGGACGAGTTCTGTGCCACTATGTTCATCTGCTACTTCCCTACTCCGCTTGATCTCTGATACAGATTGTTTTGAGCGATGTACCGCTGCGTTAGGGTAAGCATATTCCCAGGTTAAACGGTCTCTAATTTCCTCTGTATATGGTGAACCTGCAGGTACTGATTCAGATTTTTGAACTTTCTCCATATAGTAGTCCTGTTCCATTTCTAATGCTAGTTCCTGGTTCTTGATTTCTTCTGCATTTATCAATGAAATGTTCCAAGAAGACGGATGGTTGGTAATTTCCGTAGGGATAAGAACAGAGGTTTCTCCATTCATTCTTAGTTCTCTACAGTCCTGATGGCGAATGAGTGCCGGACCAATCCAATCGATATAACTAGCAGCAGCTGCTCTTTCATAATCTTTTAACAGCCACGCTGTATTAGAGGAGACATCAATCCATTGATCCATCTTTTTTAATGCATCCTTTAATGTAGCCGTTGCATATAGCTTTTCTTTCGCCCTTGTCATTGCTACATACAACACTCGCATCTCCTCAGCAAGCATTTCCATTTTCTTTTTCCGTTTAAATGCAATCTGCGGTAGAGATGGGTATGAGATTCGTTTCTTAATATTGACATACTTAGCTGCAAATCCGTATTCCTTATCCAACATATATGGTTTACGAATATCGGACAGATTAAATTGTCTTGCCATTCCAGCCATAAATACTACTGGAAATTCAAGTCCTTTACTGCTGTGGATGGTCATAATTCGAACAACATCTTCCTGCTCACCTAATGCTCTAGCAGCTCCTAAGTCATCCCCTCTTTCAATCATACGTTCAATAAACCGTAAAAAGCGGAATAATCCTCGGAATGAGGTTTGTTCATATTGACGTGCTCTGTCGTACAGGGCTCTCAAATTCGCTTGGCGCTGCTTTCCACCAGGCAGGCCTCCGACAAAATCATAAAACTGGGTGTCACGGTATAGCTGCCAGATGAGTTCTGACAATGAGCCTTGCCTTGCCAATGAACGCCATTCAGTCAGCGCATCATAAAACCCCCGCACTTTCTCGTAAAAACCTTCTGTTGACTCATCAGGCTTACTTTGACAAAATGCAGAAACAGCGTCCCAAAAGGACCCTTTTTTCTGATGGATCCGTATTTTGGCGAGTTCTTCCTCGGTAAGTCCTACTATCGGTGAACGTAACACCGATGCAATAGGGATATCCTGGGAAGGATTATCAATGACACGAAGCAATGACATCATAATGGCTACTTCCGTTGCTTCAAAATATCCAGTGGATAAGTTAGCATAAATAGGGATACCTTGCTGCTTAAATTCCTCCATGATTTGCGGTGCCCATGTCATAGACCTTAACAAAATCACAATATCTCGATACATTACCGGCCTTTTCGATTTTGTTTTCGTGTTGTAAACAGGCGATCCTTGTGAGACTAATTCTTTTATTTTTGCCGCAATGACTCTGGCTTCGAGCTGGGATTGTTCTAGTTCTGCTGCATCAAAACCAACTGGTTCCATCTCAGCAACAGACTCTATTTCTTCTGTAGTTTCTAATGAGTCTGACTTTTGATCAATAAGGATCAGCTCAACAGGGAATGTCTCATCGTCAGGATACGGCGCTCCATTCCTAAGTTCTGCCGCTTCATCGTACTCGATTTCCCCCACTCTTACACCCATGATTTGTTTAAACAAATAATTTGTCGCCTCAAGGACTTCTTTCCGACTTCTAAAATTCCGTGCCAAATCAATTCTTAATCCAGATGATTCACCATCCATGGTAAATCGATTATACTTGCCCAAAAATAGGTTCGGCTCCGCTAATCGAAACCGATATATCGACTGTTTTACGTCTCCGACCATAAACAGATTCCCATATTGCTCATCGTCCTTGGTCACAAGTTTTAGAATCGTTTCCTGCACCATATTTGTGTCCTGGTACTCATCACAGAAAACCTCTTTAAAATGCCTTCTATAGGCAAGTGCAGCCTCTGAAGGTATAAACTCACCTTTAGCAGAAATTTCTCCAGTCAATATCTCTAGACAATAATGCTCAAGATCTGCGTAATCTACCAGGCCTTTTTCTTTCTTAGCTTTTTCAAAGTGGAATGCAAATTCTTTTACAAGGTAGATCAGAGTTTCAATTAATGGCTTCATTTCTTCCATATCACGCAAAAAGCTTTCTGGTTTACGTGAAAAGAGTTCTTCACCAATATCTTGGATTTTTTTCTTGGATTTTTCTCGCAGTTTTTGTGCCTTATCTGCTAAATCCTTATCGTATTGATCCCCTCTTACAGGTTTTGCACGTGAAAACGCCCAAGTTTGCATAGCCTGATAAAGCGTCGACCATGAATCATTTTTAGCTTTTATTAACATATCAATTACTTGTAGATCATCTATAAAGTTCTCCGCTCTAGGTGCTGGTCCATTTGGGAGTTTGGTAATTTCCAATCCCCGCTTGCTCATTTCCTTTGCAGCTTCTAATTGCAATTCAATATCAAATAAAAGTGCCTGGATAAAAGGAAGATCTTCTATATCTGTAGTCTTGTCGACATCATACATGTCCACAATTGACTGCAGGTATTTCTCTGGCAGAGGATTCGAACGAGCAAAATCATAAATAGACCGGACAATATCTTGTAAGGCATCGTCACTCCGATCACTGGTAAACGAATCAACAAGGTTAAAGAAGGTTTCGTTCTCTTGTTTGCCGTATTCTACTTCAAAAAGCTCATCCATGACTTCGTCCCGAATTAACTGTGCCTCTGTTTCATCTGCAATTCTAAAACCTGGGTCCACGTCGATTAAGTAATAATACTTACGGATTACCTCCATACAAAAAGAATGGAGCGTTGAAATAGAGGCTTTATTTAACAAGCTTAGCTGCTTTCTTAAATGTCGAGAACTTGGATCCGCATCGATCGCTTTTTCTAGAGCCTCGCCAATCCGGTGCCGCATTTCCGCCGCAGAAGCATTCGTAAACGTCACCACTAGTAATTCATCCACATTTATAGGGTCATCTGTTGAAAGAATCTTTTGAATGATTCTTTCAACAAGAACGGCTGTTTTTCCTGATCCGGCAGCAGCTGCAACGAGAATATCTTTATCCTTAGCCATGATAGCTTTCCACTGTTCATCTGTCCACGTCACATCTGCTGGTTTTGGCGGGATAAAAGCATTACTCATTTTCACTCAACTCCTCTCTGATTCGTTCAAGAACCTTATCATTCGATAGCGGTGTAATCACTCGGTAAGGATTACTTTCGATGACTTCATCTAACTGACAGACTGATTTGAAAGGACAGAAAGTACACGCCTTTTTATCCTTCTGTTTATACGGAGAAATCTCTACATGGCCATCAATAATGGCATTCCCTGATTTCTGATACAATGTCCGTACATAATTTCTTAAATCATTAAAATGCTCCATGCTGGCTACTTTCGAACGCTTTGTTAGGTTTCCATCCTTCTTAATTCCTGCAGAGATAATGTGAGAATCACCTGTCTCCAGTGTTTGGTCCATCAGTTTAATGGCTGTTTGATCACTTAACAATAGACCATTCATCTTAAACTTCTTCATGATTTCTGCTTCAATTTCATCCATTGTTAATAACTTCGTTGCATTAATAAGTGGATTATGAACATGAAAATAAAGGACACCTGCTGGACTTGCCTCCATCTCCACTAATTCTTTCGAGTAAGTCATAACTATATCCAAATAAGTAATCATTTGAAGGGAGAGACCGTAATATACATCACTCAAATGAACATCCTTTTCGCTCGATTTATAATCAATTACCCTTAAGAACACGTTATTGTCTTCGCTCTTTGCCTGGTCCACCCTATCAATTCGCCCTGCTAACTCCATTCTTTTCCCATTTTTCAACGGAAAGCTTAATGGTGGCAGCTCTGCGTTTGCTCCAAATCCTAATTCTAATCCAATTGGGGAGAAGCCACTCACTTTTGCATGCTCACTTAACACAAGTGAAGCACGCGTAATAATTTGCTCTAACTTTCGCTTTATATAGTGATGTCGCTCCGAACTCAACAAAATCTCGTTTTGTAATTTGGGAGCAATCGTGTTAACCGCTTCTTTGGACAATACCTCACATTGCTCTTTCGTTAACTGCGCCCATGAGATGTTTCGTGTATTGACAGTATCAGAAATATACTTAATAGCGGCATGAAACAGTTCTCCAATATCAGGCGCTTCTAAGCGGAAAATTTGTCTTTCTCGAAGCTTCAGACCATGCTGAGCAAAATGAGTAAAGGCACAACTATTAAACAATTCCATTCTCGAAACACTTGCCTGAATAGTATCACCATATAATTCATCTGCCACTTGTTTAGAAAGCTGGACGGTTTGGTTTGTATAAAAGAGGCTTGAGAACACTTTTTTTGCCTTTTCTTTCCCGTTGCTCTCTAGATAGTAGTTATACACATCCCACCATAGCGCTGAAACGGGATAATTACGCTTACTCAACTGAAGTTGGGCTGTTAGGTACGATAACGTTGTAGTAAAGTTTGCTACAAAGCTTAACTGCCCCTCTTCAGATAATTCCGCTGGATCAGTAACATAGTAATGTTCGTACGCTTCTGGAAACATATCTTTTATCCTCTTAATATATGAGGAGGCAATGAGGGCTTTTCCCTCATCATTTGCTAATGGATAGGTCACATAAAGCTCCTCAGATGGTGCCGTAAAAGCTTTATAGGCTAAAAAATTCTCATCTAACAAGCGTGTTCTGCTGCTAGGTGCTACCTGAATTCCCGATGTTAGAAGCATTTCCCGATCTTCATCCGATAGGATGCCCTCGTCTGAAATTTTTGCTGGTAACACACCCTCATTCACACCAACCACAAAACAGACTTTGATATCCGTTAATCTTGATTTCTCTAAGTCTCCAATTAGCACTTGGTCCAGTGCTGGTGGAATCAGAGAAAAATGTAAAGATTCAAAACCAGATTCTAATATTGCCGCAAAGGACTTTAGTGCTACTGGCTCCTCACCCAAAATCTCATCATATTGATCTAATAAATCAATAACCGCGTTCCACACCTGTTCGTGTTCCCGCATTTTTACCAGATTCCCTTTTTCCTCTGCTTCCCTTTTCCACTTTTCAAGTTTCTCAGGAATATCTAATTCTTCTAAAAACAAATAAATAGCTTCGCAAAGTTTGCGCCCTGTATCTGCTTTCTTCAATCGTCTAGAAAGGCGTAGCAGGGGTGCGGTTACCATTATCTTTAGTTCATTTAACTCCTGCTCTACTTTCCGTTCTGCATCTGTTTGTCCATTTTCTGACGACTCTAGCCCTCTAATTCTCCGAAAACTCCAGCGATCCTTTTTGGTCCACTTACTTCCATTAATACCATAGGCTAGTACATAATTTTCAAGTCTATCCATCTTCTCACGCATTTTTATTGGGTCTTCCTGTAAGGGATAGATTAATTCCGTTTTAATGACCCTGAAAATAGATTCATAGCGCCAGTAACTGTTAATGACTTCTATCGTGGAGCGAATGAGTTCAATTAATGGATGATTTAACATTGTCCTTTTTTGGTCAATAAAATAAGGAATTTGATAATCTTCAAAAACCGGTTCAACTATTTCGTGATACTCACTGCCATTTCGAATTAATAAAGCTATTTCCTTATAACGGTATTTCTTTTCCATTACTAAACGGCGAATTTCTCTTGCAATCCCTTCAATTTCAGCTCGGCGATTGACCGCTTGGCAAATATTGATAGCTGCCTTCCCAGAATAGGGAATTGCAGGACGGGCATCAAAATGCTCTTCTAAATGACATAAGGACGGATGCTCCCACTTCTTTTGTTCATGAATGACTACTGGTTCGTCCATTTCTATCCCTTGAGACCTCGCTAAATCATAAATGGAATAACAGGTCTCACCTGATAAGCGAAATAAATCAAGCTCATCTGGTGCAGAATTTAATGACAAGTGATCTGTTGTTAGTGCGATGGAAACCTTTTGGCAATGTTTCATCAATTCTGTGAGCACTCGATATTCCTGCGGAGAAAAGCTATAGAATCCATCAATATAGATTTCTGCATCTCTCAAGTAGCTAGAAGCAGAAATTTTCTCTGAAAGAAGACGAAAATAATCCTCTGAATCTATATATTTCCCAAATATTTCTTCTTCAAATTTTTGATAAATGATTTCCAAATCCATTAATTTATCGTGCAAGGCTTTAGAAGCAGTCGTTTCGCCAGATTCGAACTGTGCTGGTCCTTGTAATAATTCCTCAGGACTTATGCAATAACGCTTAAATTCAATAATCATCTGCTCTAGCTGCTGAACAAAGCCTGTCTTATCTGCAGCCCGTTGGAAGAGCTTCAATTGCTCTTTTTGTTCATCAATTATTTTTCGGATTAACATATTAATCCCGACATTGCTTAAATGCACACGGCTTATTCCACCCGTTTCCTGAAGTATTCTCCAAGCTAAACGGGAAAAACTAAATACCTGTGCCCGGATCATCCCTCCTAGCATTGGGTCAGTTGCCAAGCGGTATTCAGACAGGAATGTCATTTGATCAGGTACAATATATATAATGGGTTTTCCCTCTGGTTGGTTGATTAGCCGAGTTCGGATTTCATCAAGAAACATAGCCGTTTTGCCACTTCCTGATCGTCCAATTACCATTCTTAATGACATACGCTAACCTCATTTCCTATAAACTGTCAATAATTCTATCTCTCATTTTATCATAAAAATAAGTACAAATGTTTGTATGAGTTTCCTCGATTAAAACCATAAATGGTATTATCTTCTCATAAAAAAGAACACGATTTTTTCAATCGTGCCTGTGTCCGTTTAAAATTATTAAAAATGAACATCCATTTCATTTAATGGCCAGTAGCGTAAATCGACTTTTCCTACCACCTGGTTGGTGGAAATAAAACCGAATTGACGACTATCCCAGCTCCCCAACCGGTTATCACCAAGTACAAATAATTTACCTTCAGGTACTGTATTTTCACCCGTAATTTCTTTTAAGCTAAAATCCCCTGTTATTTTTAAACCAGGCGACTTTTGTTTATAGACATTTAAAAAAGGTTCTTCGTATTTATGCCCATTAACATATAATTGGTCATTACGATACTCTATTTTATCACCTGGAAGTCCTATGATTCTTTTAACAAAATCTTCTTTGGCATTGGCATGAAAAACAATGACATCAAAACGATTTAATTCCCCTACTTGATACCCGAGTTTATTCACCACAAGTTTGTTTCCATCTTGGAGTGTGGGCATCATGGATTCACCTTCAACAATATAATTTGAGAAGAAAAATGTACGAATAAATGCAAAGATAATAATACCAATTGCAAAGGCTTTAACCCATTCCATTCCTTCCTTTTTCCATTCAATTTTCATTATAACTCCTCCTTTTCTCCAACTTCTTATCTCTATATAATTCTTCATTATGGTCAGTTTCTGTACTCTTATTCAATCTACCTTCAATTCTTTTTCCTACATACCATAGAATGAAAATAACAAGTAAAACGGTGACCGTGCGAAAAGGTTTAGTTATTAACGAATGAATATCATATCCAATATAACTAATCGTAAAAATCATTACCATCTTCCCAATGCAAACCGCAAGCATATATTGAGCTGTGCTAATTTTTGAAAGACCAGCAACAATATTTACGACTGCCGATGGAGTAAATGGAAAACAAAGGAGTAGAAAAAGGGGACCAAATCCATGCTGATCCACCCAATCCATAAGTTTACGCACCTTTGGATGTCTTGGTAAAAAAGATAACAATCGTTTTTGCCCGTACTTTCTGATTAGTAAAAATACCAATAGTGCTCCAATACAAGTGCCAATCCATGAATATAAAAACCCTAACCAAAGCCCAAAAGCACTGGCATTAGCCATAACAAATAGAAATAAAGGGAGAAACGGAAGAAAGGCTTCGATTATCGTCAGACCAATACCTGGCAATGGACCGAGGGCTCGATACTCCTGTATTAGACTCATAATATTTTCAAGCGTAAACCAAGCTTTCAATGCATCAAAGTCCATCCGTTCTCTCCTTTATCTTTTGTCCTTTTAGTGAGTTATGAATTGATGAAGTGCCTCTTTATTCTTTTCTACATCAATATCCAAAACAGCTCCCTCACCCTTAATTCGCGGTTCAGTAAAGCTATTTTCTATTGGTATTCGTAACGTAGTTACATTTCCTCTTTTATCAGAGAAGAAGTCTTTTGCCATAAATAACATGTCAGATGTGTCCATATTCGTCTTCACATATGGTGTGACAACACCAATCAGTTTTGGCAGCTTCGTAATAGTTTGAAATCCACTTAATTGATTTCCAATTGCATTAACAACCTTTTGTTGACGTTCCACACGTCCAAAATCTCCGATTGCATCATGACGAAACCGAACATATCCAAGAAGTTGTGTACCATTTAATCTTTGTAACCCTGGTTCTAACGTTACATCAATATTCGCAGACATCTTCTTCTCTACATCGATTTCTACTCCATTTGGAAAAGCTTCATCAATCAACTGGACAAAGCCTTGAAAATCAACAATAGCGTAATATTGCAGGTCAATATCAAAGTTTTGTTTTATGGTTTGCCTCATTAACTCTGGACCACCGCGTGAGAAAGCCGAATTTATTTTATGTTTACCATGGCCTGGAATTTCAACGTAACTATCTCTCATAATGGAAGTTAGTTTAAACGTTCCCTTATCCTCATTGTAGTGTACAATCATAATCGTATCTGCCCGAGACTTTTCTTTCCCTCTGGCATCGCTACCGAGCAATAAAATATTCGTATCCCCATACTGATCCTTCTGTCCTTCAAATGTATACACTTCTTCAGGTTCTTGCTTGTCTTTATTTATTTTCTTTAATGATTGATTCATACCCTGTTTGTATTGAAAATATGCATAACCCACTCCTGCTCCAACTAAAAGTAACAATACAAGCAATATGGACGTCCATCTTCTCTTTTTCTTATGTTGATGTTTATCTGCTCTCATACATTTACCACCCATTCGTCCATGTTTTATCTTCATCCTTATATTTGACTCATATTTCTATTTTTAGGTTACTTCATTTAATTCATTTTCCCCTATCAGATATCCTTCTATTAATAAAAACTTTCTCATAAAACCGGCGAAATTTGCAACAAAGAAAGCTCGCCAAATGACGAGCTTGTAAAGAAATAAAGTTATGTTGCATTTATTAGTGCTTTTTCGTAAAATGAATTAGAACGTTTGTTCTCATTTTGTTGAAAGGTGTGGAGCATCGAATGACTCGAATTCCAGAGGATGATCGTGACATAATGGAAAAAGCTATCTACTTACCAATGGTTCTTATTATTCTAAATCGTGATTTATCAGTTGTAGAGAAAAGTCCCTTTAAGTTAAAGAAACCTTATTTGGACTTAATTGAAGAAACAATGAAGGAAATTCAAAGGGAATTGGCTGAGGTAAAACAATATATGAAGAAGAATAAACTCCAAGTCATTGAAACCAAACGGGACGACGCTTTTACGATGTACATGTTTATTTATAAAGGCTATGAGGAAAATCATAATTACTTTAACCCTAGAATTCGAAATAAGGTACAAGAATTAATGGAATCCTACTTACAAAAAAAACATCTGTCCCGTTAATAAATAATGATGGCAATACTTATTTCGGGTTATGGTCTTTTTCACGCTCTATATATTCTCTAGAGGTTTCTGACGCCTTCATTTTTTTGGGTCTGTTAATTAAATATAATGTCTTCTTTTTCCCTTTTCGCTCAATTCTTTGTAATAGTTTGGCTCTAAATAGAGCGGTTCTTTGCATCTGATTGCGAAATGTAGTAAAAGGGATATTGAATACAACGGTTTGTTTATTCGAGAATAAAACTTCAATTTGCTGACTTGATATTTTTGAATAATCTTCAACATGTAATAATGAAATCCAAATACACTCAGGATTTTCGGGTGAGGATGTAGGGAAAACGAAGATGTCTAAACTCGGTTCAATAGCAATGGGCGCTTTACGCGTAAAGCCCATCATTTCTTTAGCTGCTTCTCTTCTAGCATTGTAATTAGAACCAAAATAAATGCAGCTATGTTTGATAATGTCTTGTGGTTTAAAAGGAAACAAGTATTTATCATCAGTCTCACCGATCTGTGAATATAATTTACTACCATATTCCACGGGTCGTATATACATGGTGAATACGTTAAACTCATATGCTTCGCTAAACTTTTTTTTCTTCAATCCATCCAACTCCTACATTAGCATTGACCATATCTTACCACTTTCGACAAATAATTCCTTAGATTATTGAAATTATTGCTAAATTGTTCACATTTTGTCAATTATATAATATTTTTTCAGAAAATTAAAAAAGTATTGATAATAATAAAAAAACTCCATATAATAGAAAAAAGCATCAGAGGTGATTTTCATGGATGAAAAATCTTACACAGATTTAATGAAACTTGGTGCCATGAAACGCAGTAAGATGAAAGAGGGCTTTGTTCAGGATTTATACATCGACATGCTCTTATCTGAAATCCAGCTAACAATGGAAAAGGAAAAATTGTTGAGAAAAATTGACGGGGCCATTGACAGGCGAGACAGACGATCCTTTCTCCTTCTAACCGGACAGCTCAAGGAAATTAACAAACGATTTGGAACCTAAATAACGCTTAATAAACCGTCAAAATATGACGGTTTTTTGTTTTGGCTGTGTTAAAGAACAGTGTTGGTTTATACCACCTGTTGATTGGAGCGGAAGGCACGAAGACTCCTGTGGGAGTATGGTTCAGGGGAGACCCCGCAGGCGCGTTTCTCCGAGGAGGCTCGCCGAAACACCCACGGAAAGCGAAGTGCCTGGAGCGGAAATCAACAGACAATTTCAACAGAGCCTTTGTTTTATAAAAATGAGGCTGACGACATAGTCTTCAGCCCCATACTTGTTATTGATTTTTCTGCTTAATTTCGTATTCCTCCAACATCGAAATCCGATCGAGCATGGAAGGATGAGTATAACGGAAAAGCTTTACTAATAACGGAGGGTTTACTTGACTTAATCCGGAACGGCTTAATTCCTGAAACGAAGTAATCGCAGCCTCTGGATTTTTTGTCATCTCAATCGCATATTTGTCTGCACGTGTTTCCTGATAACGGGATGCAAAATTGGTAAACGGACTCGCCGCAAACAAAAGCATAGACAAAATCATAAGAAATAAAGGAAGGGACCGTATATCTGCCACATCCGTTATTTTTAGTTCCTTTCCCCAGCGCACAGTTGCCCAGTTCATTAACCTGTACGTCAAATATAGTCCCAGCAGGGATAGAAGCAAGTAACCACCGATGCCAAAGTAAATATGCTTTTCGACATAATGACACATTTCATGCGCCATGATAAAAAGGATTTGATTATCATTTAATCGATTTAACGTAGTATCCCAAAGGACAATCCTAGCATTAGAACCAATCCCAGTAACATAGGCATTTAATGAATTTGTTTTTTCCGCCATATTCACTTCAAAAACATGTCGTGCAGGAATGTCAGCCTTCTCAGCTAGAGTCAAAATCTTCGTTTCCAATTGCTTATTTTGCAAGGGATAAAAATCATTGTATAGCGGGTCAATGACGACTGGTTGTAGAAACATCATAAATAAAGTAAAAGGGACTGATAACAGCCAGCCATATAGCCACCAGCGTTTTTTGCTTTTTTTCATGAGCCAATATAGAACAGGGACAATAATCAACCAAGTCCCATAATTAAGCCAAAAATCAATAAGCTCATCCTTCATCCAGGACGGGAAGGATTGAGTAGAAATATTGTATGTTTTGGATAAATTATAGCTAATATAGCTTAAAGGAAACGTGGCTAAAAAGGCAAAAAAAGATAACCAAATTAAATAGATTGCCGTTTGCAGAAATTTGTACTTAGAAGAGCTTTCAGCCCAGCGTTTAAAGGCCTTAGAAAAGCCAAATAGTAAAATTAAGAAATAAAACAACCATTCAAGTGGTGTTGATAAAAAAAACAATAGATTTCTAATTTTTGAATACTCTTCACTTAGCATGAGCTCTCGTCCATTTAAAAATGTAGAAGGGTCCGCTTTTGATCCTTCATATTCAAAGGGTAGCTTCGTATCCGCAAAGTAAAATAAGTACCAATAAAAAAACAACCCGTAAAGACAAAAGGCCAATACCGCATAGACCCCCATTTTCCTTACCATCGATTTGTCCTCCTTTGTGTACAGCCTCTCTATAATTAGTTTAGTACAAACTATCCTTTTTAGAACCAATAAAAAAAGCCAGTACAAGACCGGCTTACAGCAAATAAGAATATAGAGCAAGGACGGCAATAGAACTAATTACAACAACAATGACGTTCGCTCCTAAAAATGCAGCTAAGAATGCTGCTGCAGCTCCCCATATGCCGTACCAAATATCTCCCTCCTGTATAAGAAGGATAGCGGGAAAAATTAACGCACCCAAAGTAGCATACGGAACATTTTTTAATACCCCTTGCACAAACGACGGAAGTTCTTTCCCTTTAAATAAAACAAAAGGAAGCATCCGAGGAATATAAGTGACGACACCCATACCAATAATCATCCAAATGATTTCACTTTTCATGTTGTACACCCCGATGCTTGTTTTTCAATCCTTCAGCCAATTCGATGATAACTGCAGATAAAAGAGTTGCCGTAACTATAGCCCACCCTTGGGCCATTAAGTGATTGAGTGTAAAAATGGAATTAAAAATCGCACCAAGCACTGCGAGGAAAACCACTTTTACACTTTTTTTCATCGATGGGACGAGTAAACCTATAAACATAGCATAGAGTGCAACACTCATGCTATCCTGTAGGGTTTGAGGCAGGCTTGCACCTATGAGATGGCCTACTCCGGAAAAGACAACCCAGCTTGAATAGGATATAGATATAACGCCAAACATAAAGCCGGTTGAAGCGGTGCCTTCCTTCGTGGCAACCACAGAAAACGTTTCATCCGTAATACCAAAAGAATATAAAAGTTTATTTAGTAAATGGTCTTCCTCACATTTTTCAGTTAAGGAGGTGCTCATTAAAAAATGACGGATATTAACAATGAATGTAGTTAATATGATTTCAAAGATTCCCGTCCCGACAGCTATTAAACTTAATGAGATGTATTGGGATGCACCTGCAAACACTATGAGACTCATTAAAACCGTTTCATAAATGGAAAGCCCTGAGGTTTTCGCTAGGAGTCCAAAAGTTAATGCAATGGGAAAATAACCAATCCCGATGCTTATGCCTGCTTGGAGTCCCTTTTTTAACTCAGAAGCTTCTCTCCCTATTGCCATATCTGCCAACTTTGTTCCCCCCATGTCACTTACTCTCTGATAAAAATAAATTTTAGCAAATTTTCAGTGAAAATTACAATAAAAAAACATGGCTTATGAGGCCATGTCTATTTTCCTTTAAAAACTGGTTTTCTTTTCTCTGCAAAAGCCTGTAATGCTTCCACCCGGTCCTCTGTCGGGAGTGTTACTTCGTATGCCTTTCTTTCTATTTGAAGACCAGTATGTAAATCCGTATTCATGCCATTTTTGATTGCGTACTTCGCCTGCTGTAAAGCAACAGGACCGTTTGCAAGCAATAGTGAACTAAAAGAAAAGCACTCATCCAATAGGTCATTCCGTTCAACAACCCGTGTTAACAAACCAACATTCATCGCCTCATCAGCGGTCATTCTTTTCGCCGTTAAGATGAGCTCTAACGCTCTTGCCTGCCCGATTAAACGAGGGAGCCTCTGTGTCCCACCTGCGCCAGGTATGATTGCTAAGCCAGTTTCAGTTAGGCCCATTAAGGCATCTTTTGCAGCTACACGGAAATCACAAGCCAGTGCGAGCTCCATCCCCCCGCCAAAGGCAAAACCATTAATCGCGGCAATGGTAGGCTGCGGAAGTTGGTCGATTGCATTAAACACTTCATTGATTTTAAATAAGTTTCGTTTTACTTGTTCATCTGTTAAGGTTTTTCTTTCTTTTAAATCTGCCCCAACGCTAAAAGACTTTTCACCTGCACCTGTAAAGATGACAGCACGAACTTCCGGGTGAATACGAATTGCTTCCACTTTTCCCTGTAATTCCAATAGTGTCTCATAATTAAATGCATTTAATGACTCGGCACGGTTAATGGTAACCGTAGCGATATGATTAGATATTTCTAGTACTATTTGTTCCATCTCCTACTCCTCCTTTATATAAATGAATTCGAAAAAGACAGGCTAAATGCCTGCCTCTTAAGTAGAAATTTTTTACTTATTTTGCAACGGATTCGGTTATCTGTTTTCTTAGAGCTCGTCTTAATATTTTCCCAGTTGTATTTTTAGGGAGTTCTTCTAAAAATTCTATGAATGATGGAACCTTATATTTTGCAAGATGTTCTTTGCAATACGTAAGTACCTGATCAACGGTCAATTCGGGATTTTTACTTACCACATAAGCACTCACAGCTTCTCCTTGGTTCGGATCAGGAACACCAAGGACAGCCACTTCTACAACATCTGGATGACTATAGATGACCTCCTCTACTTCACGTGGATAGACGTTATAGCCGCCAACAATAATTAAATCCTTCTTCCTATCAACAATATAGAAATAACCATCTTCATCCATTTTTGCGATATCACCAGTATAAAGCCATCCATCCCGGATAGCTGCTGCAGATTCCTCTGGCATTTTATAATATCCCTTCATCACATTTGGACCTCGAACGATTAATTCACCAGCTTCCCCAACAGGGACATCCTCTCCGAGTTCATTCACCACTTTGTTTTCCACATGAAGGATGGAGCGGCCAATTGAACCAGGCTTACGTGGGCGGTCAAGAGGGTTAAAGCATGTTACAGGAGAAGCCTCTGATAAACCATACCCTTCGGAAATAACCACATTAAATTTTTGTTCAAAATTCTTTAACAAGGCAACTGGAAGAGATGCTCCTCCAGAAATACATAAGCGCAAGGAATGTAAATCAATTGGATTTCCCTCTGGATATTGATAAAGGAAATTATACATGGTCGGTACACCAGCAAAAACAGTAGCCCCATAGTCTTTTATCAACGAGAATGTTTCTTTCGGACTAAATTTCGGTGCAATTAACAATGTAGCTCCATGTAATAACGGAGCATTTAAGGCAACAGTTAAGCAGAATACATGAAACATAGGAAGAACAGTTACAACTCTGTCGTCCTGATTCATCTTTAAATAATCCCCTACATCACTAGCATTGCTATAGAGATTCTTGTGTGTCAACATGGCTCCTTTAGGCTTGCCGGTTGTTCCTGAGGTGTAAAGAATAATAGCCACATCCTCATCATTCAACTCAGGACCTTGAAAGGAAGTATCGCCCACACCAACTATCTCTGTAAACGATTTCATTTTTGGATAGACAGAAAGTTTTTCGAGCTCAGATGTATTCCAACTATTTGGTTTAGTTTCGCAAAATACATAATGCTCAATTTTAGGTAAGAATGTGTGCAATTGATCTGCTAAGGGAATTGCTAGGTCAAGGGCAACGACCGCTTTTACATCACCATTATTTAAAATATATCCAATTTCATCTGCGGTATAAATCGGATTGATTGGAATGACGGTTACTCCTAAGCGTAAGGCGCCATATAAGCTGATGACAAAATGCGGTGAGTTTCCTAATAATAATGCAATATGGTCCCCTTGTTTGATCCCTAATTTTCTAAGACCTGAAGCAAATCTTGTAATCGCAACATCTAATTCTGCATAGGTACTTGATTGGCCCATAAAATAATACGCTGGTTTATCAGCATAGGCCCTTGCAGTCTCATGAAGCCTGGTTGATAAATTCATAGTTTCCCTCCCCTTATGAATGAATACTCATTCATTTAATTATAAAAATTTTCTAAATATATTATATTGCTAGAAATTTGAGTATTCAAGTATAATCCCTTAAAATCTGATAAAAAAAGCCAACTCACCAGGTGTCAGGCACCATTTGGAGTTAGCTTCCCTATTTTGAATATATATAATCTATTATATATCGCTACCTTTTACGTGCCCGTTTTCTAATACATGCATGCTCTTCGGGGACGTAGAACGTCTCTACGTTACCGGGGCCCCGCTTCTTTATGCTCTTCGGGCACGTAGAACGCCTCTACGTTACCGAAGCCTCGATTCTTTATGCTCTTCGGGCACGTAGAACGCCTCTACGTTACAAGGGCCTCAATTCTATATGCTTTTCAAGCGCGTAGCCTGCTTTTCTACTTATGAATCTACATTTCAGCACTGTTTAATAGATTAAATTAACGAATTCCTCCTTAGAGATGTTTCCAAAGTAGCGGGACATCTCCAAGTCTGCAAGTGCCTTATCTATTTCTCCTTTTTCATAGCGGATGCCTGTTAGTTTGTTTTCAATGTCACTTACATCTCCTACACCAAAGAAGTCACCATATATTTTGCAATTCTCTACTACCCCTTTATTCACTTCTAAGCGCACATCAATGGACCCAACCGGAAACCGATGGGAGTGCTGTAGGTTGAATTTTGGGGACTTCCCATAGTTCCATTCCCAATTTTGATAGCGTTCTTTCGAAAGTTGATCAATTTTTTCCCAATCCGCTTCCGTCAGTACATATTCAGGAATTTCTTCTTTTCCTTCAAAAATATGTTTAAGGATGATTGAACGAAATTCTTGGATATCCATTTCTTCAGGAAGAAATTCAGAAATATTAGCCACACGGCTGCGAATAGATTTAATTCCCTTTGATTCAATCTTATCTTTTTTCACCTTTAAAGCTGAAACAACATGATCCATTTCTGAATTGAACAACAATGTACCATGACTGAACATTCTGCCTCTAGTTGAAAATTGTGCATTTCCAGAAACCTTTCGTCCTTCTGCTAGTAGATCATTCCTGCCACTTAGCTCCGCATTTACCCCTAAGCTTTTTAAAGCTGCTACCACTGGTTCAGTAAATTTCCGGAAGTTATGAAAGCTCTCTCCGTCGTCCTTTGTAATAAAACTAAAATTTAGATTACCTAGGTCGTGGTAGACGGCTCCTCCACCAGATAATCGCCGAACAACATGGATGCCATTACTCTCAACGTACTCTGTATTAATTTCTTCAATTGTATTTTGATTCTTCCCAATAATGATGGATGGCTCATTTATGTAAAATAATAAATAGGTTTCATCAATATCTAAATTTTTCAGTGCATATTCTTCTATAGCTAGATTAATACGAGGATCCGTGATGCCTTTATTATCGATAAATAACATACTATACTTCTCCTTCTATTGATATAGATTGGAATTCTTCTGCAAGCTTAATTATACCAGTAAATTGAGTAGATGCCTCCTCAATTAAATCAGATAATGTACCGTATTGAGGCAAATGAGTAAGAATCAATTGCTTAACTGATGCTTGTTGCGCTAATCTACCTGCATCAAAACTATTCATATGACCAGCCGGCTTACCGTTTTGATTTCCGTAAAAATTACATTCACATAACAAGACATCTGCATTTTTACTAAACTCAATCAATTGTTCTTTATATGAAGTATCTGCCGTGTATACCAATGACTTTCCTTCCACTTCAAATTTCATCGCATAGCATGGGACCGGATGGTCTGTCTTTAAAAAAGATACAGTGAATGGGCCAATTTCCATCGTGGCTGCAGGATCGTAGGCAATTCCTTTTGTAATCTCTTTGTAAGTTAATTTCGTAAATTCATGTTCATTATAGTGATGGCCATACACAGGGAGAGTTGGGCATGCCTTCCCTAAGAATCCTAAAATCAATCTTGCATGCTGCAGGACACCGATATCTGCAATGTGGTCTGGATGGTAGTGTGAGATGATCACAGCATCCAATTCTTCTGGTTGAATTTCATTCTGCATTTTAGAAAGCACGCCGCTTCCACAATCTATTAATAGTCGAAAGCCTTCATGTTCAAGTAGGTAGCCTGCACTCGCTCCATTCTGTTTAGGATACCCGCCCCAAAAACCGATTATTGTTAACTTCATAATTAACCCCTCCGTTTATAGTACTATTTTTAATATACTCAAATTCAGTCTATTATCAAAATGAAAAAACCAGCCGAAATTGTCGACTGGTCTTCTACTAGCTATTTATTCATTTATTGCATGTCTGTAGTGATGTCTTACTCTCAATGTAAAATATGCAATGGTTCCTAAAGCGAAAACAAGTAAGAAACTTAATAGGATCATGGTATTCTCCCACATGTAACTAAAATCACCACTAGAAATGACTGCCTTAAAGCCAGAAACGGAATAAGTCATTGGCAGGAAGGCGTTAAAATGCTGTAGGAAGTTAGGAATTAACTCAAGTGGGAAAGTTCCAGCACTTGTCGTTAATTGGAAAATGAGAATAATAATCGCAAGAAAACGCCCTGCATCTGCAAATACTGAGACAAGCAGTTGAATTAATGCAATAAAAGTTAAACTTGTAATAATAGAGAATAAGACAAACTTCGGTACACTTTGTACGTCAAGGCCTAATCCAAGCAACAGGATCACATCTGCTAATAATGCCTGAATCACTCCGACACCAGCCATAATGGCAAACTTGCCGGCAAACCAGTTAAATCCACTTGTTGGAGCAATCGCTGTATCCCTAAGTGGGAAAACGATTGAAATAAGTAATGCTCCTACAAATAAACCTAATGATAGGAAGTATGGAGCAAATCCAGTTCCATAGTTAGGAACATGATTTACACTTTCCGTATCTAATTTTACAGGTTTCGCCATCATATTATAGGTCTTATCGTCGGCATGAACTTTAGAAGCCTCTTGTGCACCATCTGCAAGCTTATCCGCAAGCTCTTTGGCACCATCTGATAATTTTGTGGTACCATCTTTTAATTGGTTAGAGCCATCTGCTAACTGTCCAGCACCCGAACTAAGGGCTGTTGAACCTGCAGATAATTGATTCATACCTTTATATAAATCAAAAGCTCCCTGCTTCAACTCACCTGACCCCGCAGACAATTGACCTGTTCCATTTGTGAGCTTATCGGAACCGGCAGATAGTTGACTCATACCGTTTGAAAGTTGGCTAGTTCCTTTAGATAATTCTACTGAACCGGTATACAGCTGATGAATACCTTGCTGCAATAATTTCTGGTTCTCATTAATGGTCCCAATTCCGCCGATTAATTGATTAAAGTATGGGTCAATTTGCTCTCCAATCTTTGAATCAAGTCCTTGTGTTGCCGCTTCTAATTTAGGACTAAGCTCGGATAAAATTTGTTTTTGAAGCTCCTCTTTGGTTGGAGCATTTTTTTGCTCCTCCGACATAATTGCATTTACAAGTTGTGGAGACACACCGTTATCTATTAGTACTTTGGCCAACTCTTGCATTTTGCTCGTTTGGGTTGCAATTGTTTGATCTGCTATCTGTGATGCAAGATCCCCAGCACTGCTTGATAACTGTTTTTCCAAAGCATCAGCAATTCCGGCTGGAAGCTGATTTTTAAGTTGTTCAGCACCAGATTTCACTTCCTCTGTCCCATTAATAAGGAGAGGGAGATTAGAATCAGCTTTTGCCAATCCATTCTTTATTTCCGTAGTACCGGCATTTAATTTTTGTGAACCAACAGATGCATCTTTTACACCTTGGTTGAACTCAGTAGATTTTTCAGATAATTTTTTAAGTCCGGTATTTAAATCAGAAGAACCCACAGCAAGCTTATTACTTCCATCATTTGCCGCTTTCATTCCATTATTAAATTCCCCTGATTTCTCTGCTAATGTATTAAGTCCATCACTTAATTCCTTCGATCCCGTATTTAAGTCAACGGACCCGTCACTTAATTGTCCTGCACCATCACTAGCTTTTTCAACTCCATCGGCAAGTTCACTGATCTTGCTAAACATAGTTTCAGCATAGGTTTTCGTTACCTGCTCTGATACAGCGGTTTTAATTCTTTCAGCTGCTGTACCACCGATTTGTGCAGAAAGGAAATTATAACTTTCATTCGGAGTGTAAATCAGCTCTAGTTTTTCTGGTTGCTTATCCAATAAGGTAGTCGCATTTGCTGAGAAGCTTTTTGGAATTTCAATGACCATGTAGTATTTCTGATCTTTCAGCTCCTTGTATGCTTCCTTTTTGGAAACTAGGTGAAAATCAAATTGCTTACTCTTCTTTAGTTTTTCTGCCAAGTCATCGCCTAAATGCAACTGTTTCCCATCCATTGTTGTACCTGCATCATTATTAACTACTGCGACTGGCAGATCATCAAGCTTGTCATATGGATCCCAAAAAGCCCATAAAAACATCCCGGCATACAACACAGGGACAAACATAACAGCAATGATAGGAATAAGAATTTTTCTATTTTTTATAATGGATAAAAGTTCTCCCTTAAACATCCCTGATACCTCCTTTTCATCTTTGACTATTTCGTTCAATTAGTCATTTTACATTGTAAAATTAGGACTATCTTGATAGACAATCCCTTCAAAAATAATATGGTTAATATTACTTGTTTTGACTAAATGAACATTTTAGTCATTTAATACTTAAAGAGTATACCTCCATTTTTTTAGGTTGGCAAGTAGAAAGAGGAAAGTTTTTTCTCTAATAGGATTAATAAAAAGGAAAAAGAAGCTGTCCGTTATTGAACAGCTTCTTTAGAATGATTTGCATATTGAAAGTACTCAAGAACATTTTTCACCGCTTCTTCGCCTTGATCAATGCAATCCGGGACCCCTACTCCACCATAGGAAGCACCCGCCAAGAATACTCCTGGTAATTCATTTTTTACATGTTCCAGAATGGTAGCCAGTCTTTGCTTATGGCCAACCGTATATTGTGGCATTGCTTTCTTCCAGCGGGAAACAATGGCAAAATCTGGACTTAATGTAATATCCATTGTCTTCTTTAAATCATCCAATACAATTTTTATAATTTGGTCATCTGAAAGGTCGACGATCGTTTCATCGCCCGCTCTTCCTACATAACAACGGAGAAGTACTTTTCCCTTGGGAGTCGAATGAGCCCATTTTTTATGAGTCCAAGTACATGCTGTAATGGAATAATCATTATTTCTTGAAACTACAAATCCCGTGCCGTCAATGTCCCGCTTGATTGCTTCCTCAGGAAATGCCAAGGCTACAGTGGCCACTGACGTTGATGGAACAGATTTAAATGGATCAAAAAAGCGATAATCCGAAAACATAGATTGTGTGATTTGATGAGGAGTAGCAGCAATAATACTATCTGCATGGATGGTCTCCCCATTATTAAGATAAATCTCATAGCTTTCATTGTGCTTTGTGATCTTGTCAACACGATGACCTTTTAAAATTAATTCTGGGTCCAATTTACTTTCAATCGCTTCTGCAAATGATTGAAGCCCCGTTTTAAAAGTTAAAAAGGCACCTTTTGTTTTTTCATTATTCTCCGTCTTCTTCGGTTGGGAAGGAGTTGCTTTTTTCATACCGACGATCAAGCTACGGTATTTCTGCTCTACCTCATAGAATTGCGGGAAAGTAGACATTAAGCTTAATTGATCAATGTCACCAGCATAGATCCCAGATAACAATGGCTCAATTAAGTTTTCAACAACTTCATCACCTAATCTTCGTCTAAAAAACTCTCCTAAAGATTGGTCTTTACCGCTTTCAGAACGAGGTAAAATAAAATCAGCCGCAGCCCTTAATTTCCCAGGAATCGAAAATAAGCCTGTTGTTAAAAATGGTCCTATTTGTGTTGGAATACCCATAATGGAACCACCCGGCATGGGGTGTAGCTCCTCATTCACTAGTACATATGATTTACCAGTGGAATTATGAACTAATTGATTGTCCATCCCTACTTCTTTAGCAAGGCGAATCATACTTGTCTTCCTTGCTAGAAAGGAATCAGGGCCACGTTCAATCGTAAAACCGTCTCTAATAACGGTTTGCATCTTTCCTCCGAGACGGTGGGATGCTTCTATAAGTTTGATTTCAATAGGAAGCTTGTCTTCTCGTATCTGTTTTTGAAGGTAGAAGGCTGCTGTTAAACCAGCGATTCCTCCTCCAATAATAACAACTTTATGTTTATCTTCCGCCACGGACCTCACCTTCTTCCCCTTTTATTCTCAGATGGTTTTAATGAGTTAATTTCTTTAGGATGACGGTAGAAAGGCAATCTATAAATTCTTCTTTGGCATTTGGCATTTCCGGACGATAATAGCTTACACCTAATTCATCCGTAACTACTTTACACTCGATGTCGTTATCATAAAGAACTTCTAGGTGGTCACATACAAACCCAACTGGTGCGAATACAAATGCTCTATAGTGATGTTGCTGAAATAGTTCCCTAGTTAAATCCTGTACATCTGGACCAATCCAAGGCTCAGGGGTATTTCCTGCGCTTTGCCATCCTACTGTATAGTTTTTGATTCCCGCTTGACTAGCAATTAGGTCAGCTGTTTCCTTAAGCTGCTGTGGGTAGGGATCTCCAAATTGTAAAATTTTCTCCGGGAGACTG
This sequence comes from Bacillus sp. SORGH_AS_0510, assembly GCF_030818775.1. NCBI lineage: Bacteria > Bacillati > Bacillota > Bacilli > Caryophanales > Bacillaceae > Bacillus > Bacillus sp. SORGH_AS_0510. Next base: position 3,930,000 of record NZ_JAUTAU010000001.1, read on the forward strand.
TGTGCCGAAACAATTAGGACCGCATGCTCCTTTTCTTCTGGAGGCATTTGTTCGAAAGTTTGTTTTACTTTGTCAGCCCAGTAATCAATAAACTTGGGTTCTTCGTACCAGCTTTCGATACTAGTAATTTTTAGTCCGCCTAATTTTTCAGCTTCCTCTACAGCTCGTCCGTTATAGGATTTTACACTGAACGTAGAAAAATGTGGTGCAAGAACAATACTTACTGCTTCTTTAATACCGTCATCGTGCATTTGTTTCACTGCATCTTCAATAAATGGCTGAATATGCTTTAACCCTAGGTACATCTTAAATTCAATTTCATCTTGGATTTTATTTAAATGTTCTTTCAGCTTTTCTGCCTGGTCTAGAGTAATTTTTGCAAGTGGGGAAATTCCTCCAATTGCTTCATAGCGATTGCGAAGGTCTTCAATCATTTCAGGTGATGGTTTCCGTCCATGACGAATATGAGTATAATATCCTTCTAAATCATCTAATGTATATGGGGTACCGTATGCCATAACTAGCAAACCCATTTTCTTTTTTGTCATAGTTACACCTCATATTTAAGTATGTAGTCTTATCGACTTAATTTTGATGCAGAATACTCATGAATAAAGGATGCTAATCTCTTTAGTGTATCTGGATTAACAGATGGGAACACGCCATGACCTAAATTAAAAATATACCCGTTCTGTGCCATTCCCTGATCGAGAATCGCTTTTGCTCTTTCCTCGATAACCTCCCAAGGTGCTAATAAAATAGCAGGGTCAAGATTTCCTTGGACAGTCTTATGAACACCCATTTCTCTTGCTTGGCTAATAGGTAATCTCCAATCGAGACCCACTACATCTAGGGGCAATTCATTCCACTCTAAGGCAAGATGGCTTGCACCAACTCCAAACATAATTAACGGCACATTTTCCTCTTTCAATGAAGTAAAGATTCGATTCATTACAGGCTTTATAAAATATCGGTAATCCTCAACATTTAAAGCGCCAACCCAAGAATCAAAAATTTGGATTGCCTTTGCCCCTGCCTTAATTTGTGATTTTACATAAGTAATAATCATATCGCCAAGCTTTTCCATTAAAGCAAACCAGGCTTTTGGTTCTGTATACATGAACGCTTTCGTCTTATTATAGTTTTTTGAAGGGCCACCTTCAATCATATAGCTCGCTAAGGTAAATGGTGCTCCAGAAAAACCAATAAGCGGCACAGACAACTGCTCAGTCGTTAATAATTTTATTGTATCAAGTACGTACGGAACATCTTCCTCTGGGTTGATTTCCCCTAATTTTTCAACATCCGCTAATGAACGAATTGGGTTATCAATGACAGGGCCAATTCCACCCTTTATCTCTACTTCCATTCCGATGGCTGGAAGTGGAGTCATGATATCTTTATATAGAATAGCCGCATCTACGTTGTATTGCTCTACTGGCAACCGGGTGACATACGCACAAAGCTCAGGCTGGTGAGTAATTTCAAATAAAGAATATTTTTCTTTAATCGCTCTGTACTCCGGCTGAGAACGTCCCGCTTGACGCATATACCAAACAGGTACATAGTCTGTTTTCTCACCTCTAGCAGCTTTTAAAAATGTCTCATTAATCGGTCTTGTCATTTTATATTGTCCACCTTTCAAACACATGTCTGTCTTCCATTTTAATATAGTTGGCTTAAATTTAAAAACTTTCTTATTACGATTGATATATTCAGACTGTCTCCACTATATCTATTAATCCTATTTGTGTATAGGTAACACTAATAACTGTCAAAAAAAAGTCGTTTTTAGGTTACTAGAATTGTAAAAATTCAAATGAGAATACTAGCAAAAACATGGGTATACACTAATAAAAGGAATAACGAAGAGGAGGAATTCACTTGAATGCATATATAACTGCAGGAACCATCGATTTCTTAAAAAAAATTGAGGCCAAGTATCCTAATGAAACAATGGTGACAATGGTTAATCAAAACAATGCTTTATTGTTTCATGAAACACCTGGTGAAACTGTTTTTAATGAGCCTCGTGAATTTGAAGAATTACTATCAATCGGAGAGATCAACAAAGAAGGTTTTGTTGTGATGAACAACGTACCAGTGACAGACGAAGGTCGTCCCTTATTTGAGCATCAAGTAAAAAATCAATTCATGCAAGTAAAAAATCAACAAGGATTTTTAGCCCTAAGAGTCCTCCGTCCCTTAACCGCTAATACTTATGTCATCCTAAACGTGTGGAAAAGCGAAGCCAATTATCAAGGCTGGCAATCCTCTGAGTCATTTTTCGACGTTAATAAGATGACAGGAACAGACTCCCAAGCCAAGCTCTTTTCGAGCGCACCATATTCAAGCAAATATATGATAACGGAATAAGGAGTAAAATGAAAGGATGGAGTGAAAACTCCATTCTTTTTTGTTTTCATAAAATATTTTCATTCCCTCTTCACCACTTCTTGCTATCTTCATATTCTGTATTACATCCAACAGGGCTATAGCCCTGCTGGATCAATAGGAAGGGGGGAACTAAAATGATAGTCGAACTGACGGCTCTTCATTGGATATATGTGACTTTTATTGTTCTTATTATTGGGTTTATGGTGATGAGAAGAGACACGACCATCATTTGTATTGCCGGGATATTTTTAATTGCCTTAGTTGCAACAGGCAGTTTAACTCATTCAGTCAGCAGTATATTTAACAGTTTTAGTTATGCAATAACTGAATTATTGTCTACCATCCTCGTAATTTCCATTATTGTGGCCATGAGCCACACCTTAACAAACACAGGTATTAATGATGTGATGATCTCACCCTTTAGGAAGCTAATCCGTAACTCTACATTAGCCTATTGGACCATTGGTATATTAATGATGGTAATCTCTTGGTTCTTTTGGCCATCTCCAGCTGTTGCCCTTCTTGGTGCCGTCCTTCTTCCAGTTGCCATTAGAGCAGGTTTGCCAGCACTTGGCGTAGCAATGGCAATGAACTTATTCGGTCATGGTATTGCCTTGTCTGGTGACTTTGTCATTCAAGCTGCACCCAAACTTACGGCCGATGCCGCCGGACTTCCCATACAGGATGTTATAAATGCCAGCATTCCTTTAGTATTTATAATGGGCCTTGTCACAACGGTTACTGCCTTTTATTTTTTAAAAAGGGATATGAAGCGCGGTGTTCTACAAGTCAATTCATCCGTGTTACCTGACCCATCCGAGGAGTCATCTCAGCAAGCTGTGCTTTTATCGTTGGGTCAAAAGCGATTCTTTGCCATTTTAGTACCTTTATTATTCGCTGCCGATGTAGCAGGTATGACCCTGTTAGATTTAACAGGGGGAGACGCTACTGCATTAATTGGTGGAACCTCTATCCTTATTCTTCTATTAATCACCTTAACCAGTCATAAAAATAAGGGATTAGAGCAAACCACCCAATATTTAATTGAAGGCTTCCAATTTGGCTTTAAAGTATTTGGTCCAGTTATTCCTATTGCTGCCTTCTTCTATTTAGGTGACAGCGGTTTCACAAAGATCATCGGCGAATATTTACCGAAGGCCTCACATGGAATCGTAAATGACTTAGGTGTTGCACTTGCAAGCATTGTTCCATTAAGTAAGACAGTTGGGGCAATCACTTTAACGACTGTTGGAGCGATAACAGGATTAGATGGTTCAGGTTTTTCAGGGATATCTCTAGCCGGTTCCGTTGCGGCCTTGTTCGCCACAGCTATAGGAAAAGGCGCTGCCACTCTTACAGCACTTGGTCAAATCGCAGCCATTTGGGTAGGTGGCGGAGTTCTCGTCCCATGGGCGTTAATCCCGGCAGCCGCCATTTGTAAAGTGGACCCATTTGAACTTGCACGAAGAAACCTCGTTCCAGTTATTATTGGGCTTGTAGTAACAACCATTGCTGCGATATTTCTAATATAAATGGAAAAAGAGGCTGAAACCAGCCTCTTTCCTATTTGGTCCTTTTTTTAAAGTAAGAATAAATCATAATCGAGAATGACACCCATATGTATCCTAATGCGTAGCCCCCCAAGACATCTGATGGATAATGGACATGTAAAATCACTCGACTTGCACCAATTAAAAGAAGTAATATGGCAGCACAGGCCCCGATAATGATTTTTGCCGTTTTTGAAGCTGTTGCCTCAATTAATAAATAGGCAATGAGAAAGTACACAGTCATCCCAACCATAGCATGACCACTTGGGAAGCTGTAGCTTTTCACCTCAACAAGATGCTCTAGATCTGGTCTTGGGCGTGCAAAATAATCCTTGAGTATTTTACTAATTTCATTACCTATTGCAACCGATAAGGCAAAAACAGCCGCTCCGAGATAATTTCTATTTTTCAATAATAACCAGACTAACATTAGTATGGCGACTACCCCAATTCCTTTTTTATCACCCATTTCAGTCAGGTTTATAAAAAATGGAATCAAGGGATTTGGTACATGTGAAAATAGTCCAGCTATCTTATCATCCATCCAAAAAATACTGTGTGTTGCTACTTTAATGGTCGTAAATAATGCGAATAACACCACGAGCCCCATAAAAATAAAAGAAAAGTTCACTTTGCTTTTGGTCTTCATTCCCCTAACCCTTTCACTTTCTTTTTAAAATACTTTAAAAAGTATAAAGAAAATATACATAAAAATCTATATAATAGTGGAAAAGCGTTAAAATAGTTTGAATATAAAATCTTTTATCTTACTATTGGGGGGATTACCTTTGTTAAACCGACTATATGGAAAATTAGATGGATCCTACGACGAAATGGTCACTATCCGACGTTATCTGCACCAGCATCCAGAACTATCCTTTAAGGAATATCAAACAGCAGAATTTATTCAAAACTATTATAAAAAGCTAAATATTGAAGTAAAAAGTAACGTAGGTGGAAATGGCGTCGTTGCAAAAGTGTATGGAAAACTACCTGGAAAAACAGTTGCACTTCGGGCAGATTTTGACGCACTCCCTATCCAAGACGAAAAGGATGTACCATACAAGTCATTAGTTCCTGGCGTCATGCACGCCTGCGGCCATGATGGACATACAGCCACACTTCTAGTTCTGGCTAAAGCAATAAATGAGTGCAAAGATGATCTTAAAGGAACCTATGTTTTCATTCATCAACACGCTGAAGAATATGCCCCAGGTGGAGCTGCTTCCATGATTGAGGATGGCTGTTTAGATGGTGTAGACGTCATCTTCGGAACTCATTTATGGGCAAGTGAACCTACTGGTACCATACAATACAGAACAGGACCAATTATGGCAGCAGCTGACCGTTTTGAAATTGAAATTCAAGGCCAAGGAGGACATGGTGCACAGCCACATAAAACAAAGGATGCTATTGTCACTGCTTCCCAGCTTGTTCTAAACCTACAACAAATTGTTAGTCGAAAGGTGAATCCAGTGGATGCAGCAGTTGTGACCGTTGCGTCATTTGCCGCTCAGAATGCTTTTAATGTGATTGCAGATAAAGCGAAACTCGTCGGAACCGTCCGAACCTTTAATGAAGAAATAAGAGAATTTATTGAAAAAGAAATGGAACGTGTGATTTATGGAACATGCTATACCTCTGACTGCACCTATAAATATAATTTTTTCAGAGGCTATCCTGCTGTCGTTAATCATGCAACTGAAACAGAATTTCTCCAAACCTGTGCCCAATTGGTTCCAGAGGTAAAAACAATCGAAGAAACAGAACCACAAATGGGTGGCGAAGATTTCGCCTATTATTTACAAAAAGTCCCTGGCACCTTCTTCTACACAGGAGCCAAACCACTAGGTGAGCAACCAACCTATCCACATCATCATCCAAAATTTGATATCGATGAAAATGCGATGTTAATTGCCGCCAAAACCCTTGGGACCGCTGCATTAAAGATACACGAAAATGAGTAAGAAAAAACCCCTGAATTCTCAAAGTTCAGGGGCTTTTTGCAGCAATCTTAAACGATAGACATTCATGGCCGTTTCACCTAAGTGTTTCATTAAATTATTATTGGCATAGGCTCCAACAAAAGCCCCAATCCCTGGAACAAGCTGCAGCATTTTTGCTAAGTCAATATAATCACGATACTCCTGTTGAAATTTCCGCCAATCCATTTCTACCAGTACCTGTTTTCGTTCTTCCCAATTTTCAATTTCATAAAGTGTACTTCTGCGGATTTCATCACTAGAAAAAGCCAGTTGGAAAATGTGAAGGACAAAAAGTCTCTCTTCATATTGATTGGTGTTAAAGCCATACACTTCAGCTGCTTCAAACAAAAACTTCATTTTGATTGTTAGAAGCAATGGGAAATCAGCAAGCCCGAGGAGGATTCCACCCGCACCGGTTCCAGCCCCTTCAACAATGGCTGTTTTCTGATATGTGGATATTTTTCTTCGAACCAATTCATCTCTCTCTAGGAGTGATAACCCTTTTGCCTGGCCTTTTTTTGTTGTAACCTTTGAACCAAATAACGTAGCTTTTACCATTCCTTTAATACTCTCGGTCATTACCTCATGAACCTTTTCCGGTATCCATTCATTAAATTTCATTTGTGCTTTCTTTGAGATCCGATTCATCATTCCAGACCGTCTATTTAATTTTCTTTTCCATTCTTCCACTTCTTCATATACCTTCAGCTCATATTCATTCAACAAAGACTCACTCCCTCCACTAACATTTTATGTTTACCTACGATAGAAACCGTCCTATGGTTTCAAAAAAATCCCCTTTATCAAAAAAGGGGATTTTATCTTATGCCTTTATACGATTCTTACTGTATAGGTAAACAAAAACATAACTAAATATCAAACCTGCAATTAAGGCCACCAAACTGTTTAGGAATTCACCCTTAAGAGCAATAAACAAGGAAAAAATAACTGCTTCTGCTGATAATACCCTCATCAAAAGAAAATGAAACGCTTCCGTTTTATTATTTTCTGGAACAGGATATAAATCAACCCAGAGCTTGTTTTGATGATGATTCCATAACGGCAGCAGTTGGAAACCTGTTAAATATAAGAATAAAATACCCAAAAGGATTTGCCCTAAACCAAATGAAATGAAATAAATCGCTATGGCCCCAATGACTGTTAACCGGATAAATAGTCCCAAGTAATCTGATGAACGTAAAAATGCCCTTGAATACAAATACAAATAGGTTTTTTCTTGTGAAAAAGGAATGCTGCTGATTAACCAATCAAGCCACTTTCTTCTTTTAACTGTATCCTTTAGCTTTGGTACATCTGTAAACAGGTTCGCCAATCGATAGAAGGAGGCCATTCTTTTTTCTTCCTGTTCAATTAACAAATCCCATTTAAGACCCATTTTTTTCGTTCGGACATAAAAGGTACGATAATAAAACGCCATTACTACTACAAGAATAAGCAAAATAAAGATATTTGCTTGTTTGAATAACAGAAAGGTACATACTGTATTAATTAAATATCGAACCACCATATCCCATCTATGTACGGAAGTCTGAACAAAATAATGAATTCTCCAGCTAGCGGCTAAGTTCCAAACCTTCAATCCTAATAGGACAACGAAAAAAGGTATAAATAAGCGGAATCCACTACTGTTCACATGGGCATACATTGGTATGAGTACAGCTAGTACCATTAAAAGAATGTACCCCTGGAAAACAAAACTTGCTACTCCCGAACGGAAAAAATACCCTTTTAATTTCTCTTCTAGAGGTAAAATATACACCTTATCTGCTTCAAGTAAAAAATTGTAAACTGGACTGTAAGTTAAAAATAACCCGATCAAAATAGCGATTATAATTTCTGCAGGGAAATCGGAAGATAGTGCCTCAATCCATTGTTGATAGTAATAAGCAGCCGTTCCAATCAGGAACAACAAGACAATCACCAGATGCCCGTTGAATATATAACGCAGGTATCTCCCTAAATCCTTAACACGACCTCCCGCACGGTCCTTCCACAGCTTTTTATCATCAAACATAGTTTTCTTCCTTCGTCAATTGAATATATAGGTCATCTAGAGACGCTGATGGCATTGAGAATTGTTCTCTTAACTCTTCAAGTGTCCCCTTCGCACGGACTTTTCCTTCATGAAGGATGACAAAGCGGTCACAGTATTTTTCAGCTGTCGCAAGTATATGTGTGGACATTAAAATACCTGCCCCGTTCTCTTTCATTTTTTTCATTAAGTCAAGCAACGATTGGATACCTAACGGGTCAAGACCAACAAATGGTTCATCAACAATATAAAGCGAGGGCTGTACCAAAAAAGCACACATAATCATTACCTTTTGCTTCATTCCCTTGGAAAAATGCGCAGGAAACCAGTTTAATCGTTTTTCCATCCGGAATTCAGATAATAATGGCCCCACTCTTTCTTTATATTCCGCTTCCGTCAACCCATAAGCCATTGCAGTTAATTTCAAATGTTCTTCCAGTGTTAACTCTTCATATAAAACAGGTGTTTCAGGAACAAAGGTAAATAAACGCCGGTACGCTTCTTTGTTTTCCGTAAAGGATTGATTGTTTAGTTTAATCGTGCCTTTATGCGGCTCCATTAATCCGATAATATGCTTGATTGTCGTACTTTTCCCCGCACCATTTAACCCAATCAATCCAACCATTTCTTTTTCTTTAACGTTAAAAGATATATCCTTTAGCACCGGATTTCGTGTATATCCTCCGACAAGATTTTCAATTGATAATAAAGACATTTGCATACGTCCCTCCGTAGCAGATTATGTTTTTCATTTTATCAAATCCAACTAGATAAAAACAGGAATACAATTTTTTGATTTTTTTTTGTATATTTCTTTTACAATCGGACATCATAATATTCGAAGGGGAAATAACTTACTTCGATGAAGAAATTCATCAAAAATTGAAATGAGGTGTCTGTTAAAGACAATTTCCTTTCAAACAAGTAGAGCTTCCAATTCGTTTCAGATAAGGGGATGGTTGTTTTGTACAAAGTGCATGGTAACCATTTTGAGTTCAAGTAACACCAAGCTTAAGGTTTATTCACAAATAAACTAAAAATGAGGTGTTTACCGCAGATCGCTACCCGTTTTTATAAGTTGGGAAAACATATAAAAACAAATAGGGGATGGTCAGCTTGAACAATATTGTTTCTTTATAAAAAAACACTCTACGAAAAATGAGGTGTTTATCAAAGAACACTCCTGAATGAACGTACCTTTTGAAGCAATTCCCCTTCGAGAGGGCAGGATTCCATGCGGATCCTGCCTTTTTCATATTATAAGAACGGATAATATTAATTCTACTTTGAGAATTGTCCAGCTCAGCACCTAGCCAGTTTTCATCTTGAATATTCTCCCTTGAGTATCTTGTAACAATCATGGCTTGATAAAGTGATGATTGTTACAGCTCGAGTCAAATAACCTTCTGCAAGTAAAGTCAAAGAGCGACTTTTCTTGCCGAAGAACATTTGCCTGTCGGGGCTGACCAAGGCGCTTACGCTTTTCTTATTTGTATGGTAAAATAATACAAACTATGGACAAGGAGCTGTTATGATGAGCGATTGTATTTTTTGTAAAATTGTGAATGGAGAAATTCCAGCTGCAAAAGTGTTTGAAAATGAACATGTGTTGGCCTTTTTAGATATCAGTCAAGTAACCAAAGGTCATACCCTTGTCATCCCAAAAATACATAAAGAAAACATATTTGAATTAACTCCGGAAATTGCTAGGAATCTCTTTGAGGTTGTACCTGAAATTGCTAATGCTTTAAAACAGGAATTTGATCCAATTGGTTTAAATACAATCAATAATAACGGAGAACATGCAGGCCAATCTGTTTTTCATTACCATATGCATCTGATTCCTCGATATGGCAAAGGAGATGGATTTGGAGCCGTTTGGAAAAACAACCAAAGTGAGTACACACCGCAATTGTTGCAGGAAATGGCAACAGGAATTAGCAAAAGACTTACCTAATACCCTATTGTAAATTTAAATTATCTGAAAATTAATTCTTTAATATCATGACATTATTATGTTATAATGAAAACAAGTTTTTCGCTGTGGGCAACGAGTGCACCACAGGAGAAACAAATAGATGAGAATAGCAGAGGAGAGAAGAGAAATGAATACGAAGAACATTGTTATTTTAGCGCTACTAGCAGGGATTGGGGTAGTCTTGCATGCAATCATGCCAGCCTTCCTAACCATCAAGCCAGATATGATGCTTGCCATGATGTTTTTAGGGATTATCCTTATTCCAGAAATTAAGAGTGTCATGCTGCTTTCAATTGTGACTGGTGTATTATCTGCATTAACTACTGGGTTTCCAGGTGGACAGATTCCTAATATCATTGATAAGCCTATCACTGCCTTAGTATTTTTCGGTTTATTCTTAGCCCTTAAAAAGTACCAGAGTTCCCTTATTAGTGTAGGGATTCTAACGGCAGTGGGGACATTGATTTCTGGATCCGTCTTTTTATCATCAGCATATTTCATTGTTGGTTTACCAGGACCTTTCACAGCCCTATTCGTTGCAGGTGTTTTACCAGCAATTGCACTTAACACTGTAATAATGGTTATTTTGTATCCAATTGCTCAGTCAATTTTTAAAAGAACAAAAAAAATATCATCAGCTTCCGTGGTGCAAAAATAACACGGAATCCTATTTAGAAAAAAGAACCCCTTGGGGTTCTTTTTCTTAAATACCCATTTTTTCATGATAAAAATGACAACAAAATAGCAAATAACAAACAAACCACTCCACCACCAGCTAATACGGCTGCTCTTTTTTTTAATACTTGTTTTGGGGGATATACACCTGGTTTTGTAACATCTAATAAATATTTGATTGTTCCTAGTAAAAGTATGGCACTTATGATAAAAAACGTTACTACAACAGTCTTCATATTTCAGATCCTCCTACGAGCATTTCAAAAGTTTCGAAACAATTTGTTGTAACTATTTATATGTTTTATCGTCCATTCCTATGAACAAGGTATCGTTTATGCTTTCGGGATATGTTAATAAACTATATAAGGAAAACTAATTTTTGTATTAAATATTCTAAAAGTTGCCATTTTTTAGTTTCACAGATTAAAATAAAAATGAAAATATAATTTTATATTATTCAAAATTAAAAATTTCAATATAAATTTTATATAATTTCTAAAAATTTTGTGAATTTATATCTTTATTAATTTTTATTTTATTGGCATAATGATAGTAGAGAAATATAAAAGTAGGTGAAAATGGGGATGACTGAGAAACAATATTCAATGAAGGAAGCGATGCTTTTTAGTCAAAGAATTGCGCAATTAAGTAAAGCCTTATGGAAATCAATTGAGAAAGACTGGCAGCAATGGATTAAGCCTTTTGACCTGAATATTAATGAACACCATATTTTGTGGATTGCCTACCATTTAAATGGTGCATCTATTTCGGATGTGGCTAAATTTGGGGTTATGCATGTCTCAACAGCATTTAACTTTTCGAAAAAGTTAGAGGAAAGAGGCTTATTGAAATTTTCTAAAAAAGAAAATGATAAGCGGAATACGTATATTCAGTTGACTGCAGAAGGTGAGGACATTCTGCTGCAACTTATGGAGTCGTATAATCCAGATGGTAATGCGGTATTTTCAGGTGCTTTACCTCTTCGTGAATTATATGGAAAGTTCCCAGACATCATTGAAATGATGGCAATTGTTCGAAATATTTATGGAGATGACTTTATGGAAATTTTCGAACGCTCTTTCCATAATATCGAAAGTGAATTTGTAGAAGAAAATGGAAAGCTTCTGAAATCAGATAAGACTCAACAAGAACTGGTTTAACTAAATATACTTTCTCAATTCTTGGAAAAGTACTTCAAACAGATTCTGTACTAAACAGGCCTTTATTACTTCCTTTACAGACAGATTTGCCGGGATTGAGGCAGCAAATTCATTGAAAAGCGGATGAAAATATACATACCCTTCCGCTTTTTGCTCTTCTAATTTTATGCTCATTCCGTCACATAATTGGAAAAAGTCATGTACTTCCTGCTCTGATATTCCTTTTTCAATAATGAGCTTGTAAAAATCGAGTTGCGGATTCGTTAGCAATTGAAGTAACAGTTTTTGGTGATATTCTAAAAGCTTTATTCTTTCCAAAAGTGCATCAAATTCTTTCATTTACTGGCCCTCTCTTCAAACATAAACAATACTTTATGTACATTATTCACCTTTTACGGACATAGGTAAACCTATTTATGCCGTTTTTTTCTAATTGATTAGAAAGTCTTATAAGCTTCTATTCTTTATGACTATCTTTTTTTTATGTTTTTTGATATTGTATAAAGCATAATATGAACATCTGGGAGGGAATCATTGATGATCTCCGTTTTTATTGTCTTTGCCATTTTCATCTTGTTTTTTGTAAATAAAATGACCAATTCTCTTTGCATCCAAAAAGAAATACCGGAAGAAAACCAGCATAAAGTTTTTCGTATTATTAATGTTCTAATTACGATTTTACTGATCTCTTCCTACTTGGAAATTTTATATACATAATCCGGCTTCCTTTGGATTACCAGTAACGAGAATAAAAAAATCGAAGCGATGAGGAATGTCTCATCGCTTTTAATTTTTTTATTAATCATTAATAGATCCAAGATGCACCAATAATGATCAATAGAATGAAAAGGACTACAACTAAAGCAAATCCTCCCCCGTATGCTCCTCCTGACATAAACTTTCACCCCTCTCCACTACATTTGATTCTGGTTTTATTAATAAACCCATGAAGCTCCCACAATAATCAATAGGATGAAAAGGACTACAATTAGAGCAAATCCAGCTCCGTATCCTGCGCTCATCGTAATACCTCCTTTTTCATTTTCTAAGATATACTATTCAGACGGGTTTGATTTCGTTTAGGCACTTACCATTTTTTTTTTGGAAAAGTTTTTATATGTAAATTTTCTAAAAACAAACACAAGTTAATTTTTGCAGTACTTACCATTTATGTTATAGTAGAGATTGTGGACAAGAATTTACAATTTAGGAGAGATTTCAACATGAAAAAATGGATTTTAGCCCTTTCAATAGCAGGCGGGGTACTTGCACTAAGTGCTTGTAATCAAGGCGGTTCGGAAACTGTGGCAGAGAGTAAGGTTGGAAATGTTACACAGGAAGAGCTGTATAACACAATGAAGGATAAATATGGTAATCAAGCCCTTCAGCAGCTTGTATATGAAAAAGTGCTTTCTAAAAAGTACAAAGTGACAGATAAAGAACTAAACGAAAAAATCGACCAGTTAAAGGCCGACCTTGGTGCAAATTTTGAAACTACCCTTGCACAATATGGCTATAAAAGTGAAGCTGATTTAAAGAAAACAATGAAGCTAGGGATGATGCAAGAAAAAGCGGCTATGAAAGATGTTAAGGTAACCGACAAAGAATTAAAGGATTACTACGACAACTACCAGCCTGAAATTAAAGCTCGCCATATTCTTGTTGCGGACGAAAAAACTGCTAATGAAGTAAAGAAAAAGCTTGATGGCGGTGCAAAATTTGAGGATGTTGCTAAAGAATATTCAACAGATACAGCTTCAGCACAAAATGGCGGTGATTTAGGCTGGTTCGGTACAGGAAAAATGGATCCTGACTTTGAAAAAGCTGCATATGCACTTAAGGTTAACGAAATCAGTGCACCAGTAAAAACTCAATTCGGTTATCATATCATCCAATTAACCGATAAAAAAGAGAAAAAATCATTTGAAGATATGAAAAAAGAAATTGAATACCAAGTAAAATCATCTAAATTAACAAGCGACTCCATCAATAAAGCAATGCAACGTGAACTAAAAGCTGCCAATGTAAAGGTTAGTGATAAAGATTTAAAAGACGCACTTAAACCACAAACATCTGCAGCTCCACAACAGTAATTAGACAAAAGAGGATGTACCAAAAGGGTCTGACCCCTCGTTTCAAACTCAATAAAATAGCCAGTTATTACGCTAAGTTTGGCTGTATATTGTAGGTTGAGAGGTCTGACACTTTGTTATGGTACATCCTCTTTTTTTTACTCACCTGTTGCGTTCAGTTCTTCTCTTCGTTCCTTCTCTCTTTCCAAGCGCTTAATATAGATCTCACCTTCTTGTTCGATGCTTTCCTGCTCCATTTTCCGTTCTTCTCGGCCAGTTTTTATCGCCATTAATGCACTAACAACAATCCCAACCACGACTGCATAAATCCAAATAGGTATAGTCAAATTTATTACTCCCTTCTTAGTGGTTGTCCACTTTTTACTACAACATATTCGCTCAACGGAAGAAATATCACTCAACTTACAAAAAAAATAACCCTTTACGGGTTATTTATGAAATACTGGCTTATAAAAGGATCGATTATCTAATGCAAAGATCCGCTCTGTATACTCCCCGGGTTTTACCCTTTCTAAAGCACGATCCAACATATTCATTTTCGCATCCAAGTTATCAATATAATGTAGAATTTCTGCTTCCTTGATTAATGGTGGTTTAGGACTCCCCCATTCAGCTTTCCCATGATGACTTAAAACAAGATGTTGTAAAATAAGTACTTCTTCTCCCGAAATGCCTAATTCTTCGGCAGCCTTCCCAATTTCATTTATCATTATGGTAATATGACCTAATAAATTCCCTTCAATCGTATAGACAGTTGATATAGGTCCTGACAGCTCCATAACCTTGCCCATGTCGTGCAGAATTACACCAGCGTATAGCAAGTCCTTATCAAGGCTAGGATACAGTGATGCAATTGCTTTGGCCAAATCAAGCATGCTTACCACGTGAAAAGCTAGACCAGAAACAAATTCATGATGGTTTTTCGTTGCTGCAGGATACTCTAAAAATGACTTTTGATGCTTCTTTATTAAATGCCGGGTAATGCGTTGAATGTTAGGATTTTTCATTTCAAAGATATACTGTGTCAGCTTGCTGACCATTTCTTCCTGACTCAATGGTGCAGTTTCAAGAAAATCGTCTAACTTCACTCCATCTGCAGGGCCTGTCTTACGAATCTGCCTAATTTTCAGCTGACTTTTCCCGCGATAATTTTGTACATCTCCCATGATTTTTACGATATTCTGTGCCGCATAGTTCTTTTCATCTTCATCGTTGGCGTCCCAAAGCTTCGCTTCAATTTCACCGCTTTGATCCTGAAGTATTAAAGTTAAAAATGGCTTACCATTACTTGCTATCCCTTTTGTTGAACTCTTTATCAATAGAAATAACTCGACCTGTTCACCAACATCATAGTTTAAAATTCCTTTTCCCAAGCTATTCACGCTCCTCCTACTATCTAAATTATAACATATCCACCTATTACTCTAGGAAATTATCTGGACCGCACCTTTTGTAATATTAAGGATACTTTCCTTAGGGAAATGAGTAAGTAAATGTTCATGACAAGTAAAAAATAGTACTTGATTATTTTTAAATTTTTGCAGCAACTCAATCACCTTTTGCGTTCTTTTTGCATCAAAATTCACAAAACTGTCATCGATAATAATTGGAAACCGATATTTTTCATAGAGAGTTGTTGCAAGGGCAAGTCGTATGGAAACATATAATTGTTCCGTTGTTGCTTGGCTTAGTTCATTTGCCTCAAATACAGTGCGGTCAATTCTTTCCACTAAGAAGCCTGTTCCTGACTTTTGCAGATGAATTTTTTGATAGCTGCCTTCTGTAAGAAATGTTAAGTATTCTTCTGCTTTAGAAATCATTCTTGGAACGTGGATCCTCTTATACTTCTCTACAGTATTTGAAAGAATTTCCTGAGCGATACTATACACTGCCCATTCCTTCGCTGCCTCGTCTAATTCAAACTTTTTCTGCTTGTAATTATGGAGAATCGTAGAGTATATTCCGCCCTCTTCTAAGATCTGAATTTCATACTTAATTGCTGCAAACTCTTCCTGCATTTTTTTCATCTTGGTTTGTATTCCGATGGCCTCATCACTATATTCTGCCAGTCTTTCATCACAATTGTGAATGTGTAATAATTCTTCCCAAACCTTGTTGGGAAGAATAGAGTATGCCAACTGGCTTTTAAGTGCTTCCCGTCTTTCTAAGAGTTTACTATGCCTTTCTGCCTTCTTACCAAGTTCATAGAAATCCTTCTCATTTTCCACCCCTGCATCCATGAGGAGTTTGTTATATTCAGCTTTTAAGTGCTCCACTTCATTTTCTTTTTGCTCTATATCCGCTTCTAACTCTGTAAGCTTTTTTTCTCGTTCCTGACATTTTATTTGCTTCTCATGTTCCTCTTTTAATCGACTTCTTAACCGGTAAGCTGTTTCTTGTATAGAAGATCCTTTTTCAGATAGAAAAAGGTCTGCAAATCTATTTATTGCTTGGTACATTTGGGTTTGTTGGTGATTGATTTGTTCTACTCTAGATTGGAATTGATTTTTTTCGCGGGAGTTAGTTTTATATTGTTCAATATATTCAAATGACTCGTACAAAAACGGTATGGCAATATACTCTGGTATCTTTAATTCTTTACTTAGGGCAATAAGCTTTTCCTTATTCTGAACAAATTCCAATTCCCATTCTTCAAACTTAGCAATGACCTTCTCGTATTGAGTTTGTTGTTGTTTTAGCTTTATCTGTAGTACTTGAAGTTCTTCTCTCTGATTACTATCCCTTTTTAATTCCTCTTCGAGTTTTGTCAAATCCATATTCTTAGCGGATTGAATCTGTTGAATCAGCTGTTTTTCTTGTTCTCTTAATTCAGCTAGAGTTTGATTCAATTCCATTTCATTTGACAGCTTTGTGCCTTTTCTCATGAAAAACGTAAATAGAATACTACCAATCAATCCAATTATTAAAAGGAACCACTGCTTTGTTAAAAGTCCATACAAACATAGTCCTACTACTATCCCAACAAATAGCATCAATTGGATTCTTTTTAGTTTTCTACTGTCAGCCCATTCTTTTTTGTCTCGATCCTGTGCTAGCTGGTAAAATTCAATTTTATCCCGTAATACCTTCAATTCAATTTCTAAACTCTTTTTATCATTTCCGCCACTTACCTGCTTCTCCAATTGCTCCCGTTCTTGTTTAGATAGAATATGGCTTTCAGCTAACCGTACTTCCTTTTCTATCTCCTGAAGTAATCTTGTTTCTTCTTGATACCGATCCTCTAACTCTTCCTTCACTTCTAGTAGTCTTTGTCTTTTTCTTGAAGCTATTTCTACTTGATTTTTCATATATATATTCGTATTAATGGCAAAGACATCGGCTTCTTCCAAAGGTATGTGAAGTTTCTCTTTAATAACGGAAAGCTTTTCATCACATTCCGCAATTTTCAATTCATATTGCTGTTTCTCCAATGTCATTTGTTCGAAAAGTGGGACCTGGTCAAGAATAGTTAGAAGCATAGATTCGTTTTCTAGTAAGGCTCGATCTGGCTGAATGCCGGAAAGCTCTTTTTTTATATTTGCTATGCGTTCGGTGAGACTATTGATTTCAGCATTGTATGGATGGATTAACTCTGTTAGTTTCTCTAAACGATCCATTCCCCGGGCGGGAAATGAAATCTCTCCTATATCAATTACCTCTTTTTCAAGCCATTTTTCTTCCCTGACAAAAGGCTCTATTCTTTTCCACTCATTCAGTTGTTCAATGTTCTCCCCTAGCTCCTTGAGGCGAATATTAATCTCTTCCATTTCCTTTAGCAGCATTTCTTTTTTTCCTAAAAGGCTTTCATATTCTTTATTTTTTGAGGCTGCCTTTTTCAATTCTACATTGACTTCATTAATTGCTTGCAATTTTTCATTTACAATAGGCTTCTTTCCAGACGGTTTAAACCTTTGATCCATTTCTTTCTGCAGCAATGACTCTGCTTGGGCCAATCGTTCAGTTCCTAATGTTCCAGCAGAAAACAAAAACTTCCCAATTTCTTCACCCTTCATTTGATGAATGTTCTGAAGCCCATGAATATTAAATGAGAAGACTGCTTGGAATAGACTTTTATCAAAGTTAGCTACAAGTAGTTTTAGAAGGTCTTCCTCGCCCATCGTACCATTATCCAAAACTACCTTCACATCGCCCGTTGCTTTTCCCTTTACACGCTCAATGATGGCATATCCAAATTCTTCATGATAAATTCTGATTTTTCCTCCATATTTGCTGCTATGCTTTGGTTCGTACCTCAGGTCGTTTTGTTGTTTTGTAGGAAAACCAAAAAGAATACCATGAATAAATGCCATAATAGTTGACTTACCGGCCTCATTTTCACCATAAAAAACTTGAAAATCAGCTAAGTCTTTAATGACTACATTCTCTAATTGACCATAACCGTATATATGTAACTCGAGAATCTTCATTGCATCTACTCCTTACTTCTAAGATTTACTAAGTAATTCAATTAGTAGTGTCTCTGCACGCTCAATTAGCTTTTGATATTCGACCTCGGACAAATGTGATATATACCTTCTACCCAATTGGTGCTCGTATAATGGGGCTAAAGCCAGGTCCAAATCACCATATTCTTCTATTGTTTCAAAAAGCTCTGCATAAAAAGTAGCTTCCTTTTTTAATTGCTCCTTATCAAATAGCATTGTATCTTTCAACTGTAAGTCAACAATCCAAACAAATGCTTCTTCATCCTTTTCATCTTCTAACAAGAGTTCTAAGAGTTCACCATCTAAGTTTCTTTTTTCCCGCTCATCATTTAATTGAATATTTTTTAAGGATAGAGATAATAATGTTCCCTGTTTATCTTTTCGGACACGGTTAATTGCAGTCTGACATAGTTGAAGGACGTCGTAAAAGCTAGTCGCAGATGAAACATCCACTTCTGCCTCCTCCCATACAATATCTGATGTTTCATTGAAGTTCATTTTTGCCTCAGTATCAAAAAGCTCAACATGATAATAGCCTTTTGGTCCCTGTTCCTTCTTATTTCTTCCTTGTATATTTCCTGGATAAATAATGGGAGGATCCTCTGACAAAATAGCCCTTTTATGAATATGGCCTAACGCCCAATAATCAAAGTCTTTTTCTAATAAATCCTTAACAGAGAACGGGGCATAATTATCATGCTCTGAACCCGAACTTTCATTTCCATGAAGAATACCAATATGGTAACCAATATTATTAATCTTCGTATACTCATCTATTCTTCTAGCAAAGACATGCCTAGTCGGATAGCTAAATCCGTAAAGATGGACGATTTCTCCACTCTCCGTTTGCAGCACCTTAGTTTCTGTTTCACTAGCAAATACATGGACATTTGCAGGCATGTTTAGCTTTACCCATGTACCGTTTAAGTGGTCATGGTTGCCGTGGACCACATAAACAGGAATTCCCCTCTCTTCTAGCTTTAGCATTTCAGTGCGAAATCGCGCCTGGGCCCGTAAACTTCGATCCTCTCCATCAAATAAATCTCCCGCTAGAATAACAAAGTCTACCTGCTTTTGAATGGCGTCATTCGTTATTTTCTTTAGCGCTGAAAAAGTACTTTCTTTCACCCTCGAAAAAATAGTTTCTGGCAAATACTTTAGTCCGACCATAGGGCTGTCTAAATGCAGATCAGCAGCATGTATAAACGATATCTTTTTCATAGGATAATCCTTTCAACGTCTTTTCTTTATTGTAACACCTTCAAAATACGAATGCACGTTCTACCAAAAAAGATCACTACCAATTTGATAGTGATCTTAAACTAGCTATTCGTTTTTGGTTATTTGTAGTGCTTTTTTAATATCTTTATAAGAGTTGGATTTACCATACATGAGGACCCCTCCGCGGTAGACCCTAGCACCAAAAATTGCCAATACAATAATGGTAGCAAGTAGGATTGTAATACCTACGAGTGCTTCCCAAAGAGGTATGTTCAGCATCCCAACGCGAAGAAACATGATCATTGGTGTGAAAAATGGAATGTAGGATGTGATTGTAATGAATGTTGCATCTGGCTTACCCAGACCAAACATGGCAATCATAAATCCTCCAACAACCAGTAACGTCATAGGGGTGATCATTTGTTGAACATCTTCTATACGACTCACAAGTGACCCTAAAAATGCAGCAAGTGTAGCATAAAGAAAATAACCCAGGATAAAGAAAACTACCGCGTAAATAATGGTATCTAATGGGATATCACCGAAGCCATAGACACCGAAAAACCCTTCTTTTAATGATTCCATATTCCTTGTAAGAGAATAGTAACCCACTATAAGGAAAACAGCTAATTGTGTTAAACTAACTAAGCCAATACCAATTATTTTTGCAAACATCTGCTTAATTGGAGAAACGCTCGAAATTAAAATTTCCATGACCCTTGATGACTTTTCAGTCGCTACCTCCATTGCAATCATATTCGCATACATGATTACAGAAAAATAAATAATAAATAATAGAACATATACAAGTCCCCGAGCCTGATTTAATTCCTCTTCTGTCTTCGCATTTTTCTCAAGTGCAAATTTCTCAAAATGAACTGGTTCATATAATTTTTGAAGCTGTTCTGGAGTTAAGTTAATTTGTGAAGCGGCAAGTGTCGTTTTTACTTGCTGTAAACTAGTTTGCAGGTCAGTGTACAGTGAAGAATCTGCAATACTCATTGCTTTAAAGGTGGCTTCCGGAAGTTTCTCGTCATTTAAACGTAAGTATAAGACCCCTTTAAAATCGCCATTTTCTACAACTTTTTCTACCTTACTTTCATCGCCTTTATATTGAGTAAGTTGTATATCTTTATTAATAGTTTGAAGCTGTTGCTTAAACGGCTCGTAAAGCAGCCCAGTTTCATCCAGAACTGCAACTTCATCTTTTCCTCCATTCTTATCAAATATAGCAATAATATTATTGATATTTGTCAGTGCCAATACAATCACCACTGTCAAAATGGTCGTCACGATAAAGGATTTGCTTTTCAACTTATTTAAATAAGTATGAAAAAGGATCACCCAAAAGTTATTCATAAGAATCACCCACTTTCTCAATGAAAATATCATTTAAAGAAGGTTCTTCAAGCGTAAATTTTCTAATAAAGCCAAGACTCACAATCTCTTTGAGGATTTTTTCAGCAACTTCCTCTCCCGCTATTTGTAAATGGATTCCTTCTGTTGTTCCTTTTGACTTAACGACACCAGGATAGTTTTTTAAGATCTCTAACGGAAAATCTGCATGAATGACGAGGTTCTTTTTTCCGAATGCTCTCTTTATTTCTTTTAACGAACCATGAACAACCGGCCTTCCTCTATGTAAAATACACAAATGCTCACACATTTCTTCTACATGTTCCATTCGATGACTTGAAAAAACGATGGTAGTACCATTTTTCTTTAAAGATAAAACTGCCTCCTTTAACATTTCGACATTCACAGGATCAAGGCCGCTAAAGGGTTCATCTAATATAAGTAGTTTGGGTTTATGTACAACTGCTGCAATAAATTGGATCTTTTGCTGGTTACCCTTGGAGAGTTCTTCTACTTTTTTATTCTCATATTCTTTTATTTTAAATTGATCTAGCCAGACCCTTAACTCTGACAGTGCTTCAACCTTAGCCATTCCCCTTAATCTGGCTAAGTAAACTATTTGATCGCGAACCTTTAGTTTAGGATACAAGCCTCTCTCCTCAGGAAGATAGCCTACTATATGACTGGTAGAGTAGTCGATTGGTTTTCCGTCCCATGTAATTTTCCCTTCACTGCTATCCAGCAATCCCAAAATCATTCGAAATGTAGTGGTCTTCCCTGCACCATTTGCTCCTAAAAAACCAAACATCTCCCTTTCAGGAATCGTTAATGACAGGTCATCAACAGCCGTAAATCGTCCGAACCGCTTGGTGACATGCTCTAGTTTAAGAACCATTTCACACACTCCTCTCCGTTTTTTATACGAATCATCCACTTTTTGGTTTCATTTTTCTTTTGCACAATTTAGTAAATTATGCAAAAATAATAGTAAGAATTTTTAAATAAAGGGTGATTTTGATGAAGACCTATAAATTAACCGCGTTCGAAGCAAATGGTGAGAAGATTTTAGATGAGTCCTTTCAAGCAGAAAATGATACAGCTGCAAAAGAGCAAGGGGAAAAACTATTATCAGAGAAAAACTTATTAGCGAAAACACACAGATGTACGTCACCAAGTGGCAAGCTCCTACTTTTCCACTCATAAAAAATTGACGAGACTGACTCCTATATTTGGAGTCAGTCTCGATTTTATTTTCCTATAAAAACAGGTTTTCTTTTTTCAATAAATGCCTTGATTCCCTCTTGATGGTCAATGGTTTCACGCATTTTTTGCTGACCGTATTTTTCTAATTCCAGAACTTTTAAAAGCTGTGGTCGGTTTTTTTCAGCTAGTATTTTCTTTGTTTTAACCATGGCCTGTACAGGACGATTTAACCAATCGGAAACCCGAGCTTCTAAAGCTGACTGAAGATCTCCTTCAGCTACTTCTTGAATTAGTCCCCACCTTAAAGCCTCTTCCGCATTCATCATTTTCCCATCCCAAATGACCTGTTTAGCACGAGTTTCACCTAATCGTTTTTCTAAAAAGAAATGGGCTCCACCATCAGGTATTAAACCAATTCCAATAAAGTTCATTGCAAGCTTGCTCGTTTGATCTGCAATAATATAGTCTGTTGCTAATGCTAAGCTAAAACCTAATCCTGCAGCTGCACCTGTAATCGCACTAATTGTCAATTTTGGGATGCTATATAGGGTGATAATTAATTCACTAATGCAATCCATGACCGGAAAGAAATCGCTCTCATTCATATTAGAAAGCATGGTCTTAATGTCACCGCCTGCCGAAAAGGCTCTCCCTTTCCCTCTTAACACAACAATATCAATATCATCCGAATCACTTATCTCTTTCAGTTTACAGACTAACCCCTTAATTACATCTGCATCCATTGAGTTTAAAGATTCAGGCCTGTTCATTTCTAATGTTGCCACACGACCGTTTACCTGTAGACTCACTTTGTCAGTAACAAAATTCATTGTTTGCACACTCCTCCCATATTCTTCATGTCCAATACCATTATATATGGAATGAATCGGAATAAAAATAATATTTCTTTATATTTCGAATTTTCTTCACAAAAAGAGACTAACTCTTTTTTACTTTGAGTTAGCCTCAGAATCATTAGATTTCTCTTAGTACTTCTTTTTGGACCTGTTCTCGTAATGTCATTTTTAGAAATTTACCAACTGAAGTCTTTGGAATTTCAGTAAGGAAAAGAATATCATCTGGGATCCACCATTTCGCAAATTGGATCTTCAAAAAGTCAAATAACTCTTCCTTAGCCACTTTATCTTTATAGGAATCCTTTAACACCACACAAGCAATTGGTCGTTCCTGCCACTGCTCATGTGGTACGGCTACAACTGCTGCTTCAAAAACAGCTTCATGAGCCATCAAGGCATTTTCCAAATCCACTGAGGAAATCCATTCTCCACCACTCTTAATTAAGTCTTTTGTTCGATCCACAATCTTTACAAAACCTTCTTCATCAATTGTGACGACGTCGCCTGTATGAAGCCAACCGTCACGGAAGGCTTCTGCCGTTCGTTCATCTTTATAATATTCAGATGCAATCCATGGGCCTCGAATACACAATTCTCCCATTTCCTTCCCATCCCAAGCGACTTCTCCGTCCTTCCCGACGATCTTGATTTCAAGTCCCGGTACAAGTGTTCCTTGCTTCGCTCTTAACTCTAGCCTTTCTTCTGGATCCAGTTCTTCCTGGTAGCTTTTTAATGTGGAAATGACAACTAGAGGACTAGTTTCTGTCATTCCATAAGCATGCATAAACGGCACTTTGTGTCTTTGTTCAAATGCTTTAATCATCCCTTTTGGTGCGGCCGATCCACCGCATAAAATCCCTCTTAAGCTACTCATATCGTAAGAACCTTCATCGAGCTCCTTTAATAGTCCCAGCCAAATGGTTGGAACACCTGCTGTTATTGTCACTCTTTCCTTCTCAATCAGCTCAGCAAGAAGCTTTGGAGTAAAGTAAGGTCCCGGTAATACTAGAGATGTCCCAAACCATACCGCAGCAAAAGGCATTCCCCATGCGTTTGCATGAAACATAGGAACAACCGGAAGAGCAATATCCTTTTCACTCATGGCAGCACTATCAGCTAGTCCTAGTGCCATGCTGTGAAGAACTATTCCTCTATGGGAATAAATGACGCCCTTTGGATTCCCGGTTGTAGCAGATGTATAGCACATACCTGCTGAATCATTTTCATCGATATCATTTGGAAATTGAAATTCAGGATTTGCTTGAGATAACAGTTTTTCATAATGGTAGACTGGAGATAGTGAAGTTTCTGGAAGCTCATCTTCATCCGTCATAACGATAAAGGCTTTTACATTCTTAATATCTGGAGCACACTTTTCAAGTAATGGCAATATGTCTGAATCTACTAGGAGAACTTTATCTTCTGCATGATTAATAATGTAGGAAATATGCTGAGGGGAGAGTCTAATGTTGATGGTGTGGAGAACAGCACCCATACAAGGTATAGCAAAGTAAGCTTCTAGGTGGCGATGATGATTCCATGCCATTGTCCCTACCCTATCACCTTTTTGGATTCCTAAATTTTTTAAGCTATCCGCGAGTCGTCTCGTTCTCTCGGCTATTTGCTTGTAGGTTAGTCGCTGGATCCCGCTGGCTGTTCTTGAAACGACCTGTTTCTTTGGAAAATACTTCTCTGCTCTTTCAATCATTTGCGTCATCGTTAAAGGTGTTTGCATCATAGCTATATCCCCTCCATTAATGAAAGCTTCTTATTCATCATAGTATTCTATGATGTTCATCCTATGAATTATTCTTCATTCAGATAGCAATTTCCTTTATTAAGAACAAGACGTTAACAAAAAAGTAGATCTAGACCCTCGCTACTTCTACTTTTTCCTTCTTCTTGCTCAAAAAAGTAGATCTAGACCCTGGCTACTTCTACTTTTTCCTTCTTCTTGCTCAAAAAAGTAGATCTAGCCCCTGGCTACTTCTACTTTTTACTCCTTCTTGCTCAAAAAAGTAGATCTAGACCCTGGCTACTTCTACTTTTTTACCTCTTCTTGCTCAGAAAGTAGATCTAGACCCTGGCTACTTCTACTTTTTTACCTCTTCTTGCTCAGAAAGTAGATCTAGACCCTACCTACTTCTACTTTCATTTTCTGCAAAAAAAGGTTCCCTGCCTTAATTAAGCAGGAGAACCTTTTTCGGAGAATAGCTCTTCTAAAATTTTTATTTTGTCCTCTGTATACTTTTCAAAGCTATCATTATAGGTTTTAGGATCCTTTGGATTAGCAAAGTGAGTAATCTTTCCTGATACGGGATCCACAAATTTACTGGCTGCGCCGCATCCTAGACCGATGATGGTCTGCAGTTCCTCCATGATGATAATATTATAGATACTTTCTTGACTAGGGAGAGAATAGCCAACATTCTCTAGATTACCAAGGATGTTCTTCTGTCTATAAAGATAATATGGCACATATCCATGAGTTTTTGTCCAATCTTGAGCAAGTCCCATCATCTTTTCAACCTCTTCACGGTCTGCCACCTTATACTTCTCTTTGTTCTTTGTCATTTCCGAGGCACGCTTGAAAGACAACGTATGAACAGTTACGGATTCAGGCATTAACTTTTCCGTTTCGTCTAAAGAGTGAATAAATTCAGGAGTCCCTTCCCCAGGCAATCCAATAATTAGGTCCATATTAATATTATTCATACCCATCTCACGAGCCAAATGATATTTGTCAATCGTTTCTGTTACAGTGTGGTGTCTACCAATCGCTTTTAGTGTCTCTTGGGTATACGACTGTGGATTAATACTAATCCGGTCAATATTCCATTTCTTTAAGACATCTAATTTTTCAGGGGTAATGGTATCAGGACGGCCTGCTTCAACCGTAATTTCACGAATGCTTTCCACATCTGGAAAGGACATATACATTTCTTCGTAAAGCATATCCATTTCTTCAGCCGAGATACTTGTTGGTGTACCCCCTCCGTAGTAAACAGTAGTAATATGGATTCCTTTTTCTTTCAACCATAATCCGACATTTCTCATTTCATAGTGGAGCCCGCCTAAAAAGGAATCGACAGACCCTTGGCGGCCATTAATCGCATAAGCTGGAAAAGTACAGTAGGCACACTTAGTAGGGCAAAATGGAATACCAATATAAATACTCACTTCATTTTGAAGAGAGTAGAGATCTGGGATTACAGTAAGCTGGCGATCAACAATTTGCTGCATTAGTTCAATTTTCTCATCAGTAATTAAATAATCTTCCTTTAATTGGTGATGAGCCTCTTTTATTGGAACCCCTTCTTGAACTTTTTTATGGAGCAGTTTTGTCGGCCTAACGCCCGTTAGAATACCCCATTTTTGAATCATGCCAGTCCAGTCCTGCAAAACAGATAAGTATACATGCGCGACAGCATTTTTAATTTGTTTAAAATATTCCTTTTCTGTGTTTACTGGTAGCAACTCTTTCTGATATTCAGAAACAAAGAATCCTCCATTACGGTCTTTTAATTCAGCAGAAACTGAGATCGTCTTCTGAACATCCAATTTGAAATCTATTGTAATATCCGCTTCTTCATTCATTGCTTTTATGATTTCGGATTCTTCAAAAAACAAATTAGCAATTAATTGAAGTGGACGATTAAATCTTTCATCCTCTAACCCTATTATAGAAATTCGCAAAAAATCACCTCTAGGAAAAAGCAGGAGCGCCATAACGGGCGCTCTAGCTAATCATTCTTATTCTCCCTTTAGTGTACAAAAACAAGAAAATAAGGTCAATATGGTGGAAATTATTCACTATCTAGCAAAAAAAATATCAAAGGCTAATAGCCAATGATATTTTTAGGGTTAGTTTTTAATAATTTTCATCTTTCTTAAAAACTCTATTGGCTGTTGTTTTCGAAAATGTTCTTTTACCATATAGGCTACACCTTGTTCATTTTCCGATCGGGTTACCCAATCTGAAGCTTTTTTCACTTCAAAATCTGCATTCCACATGGAAACCCCAAGACCTACTGCCTCTATCAGCGGAATATCGTCTATTCCATCACCAATATAAACCATTTCAGCTTTACGGATACCTAGTTGACTTCCTAGGTAACTTAACCCATCTAACTTGGAGACACCTGCCGGGACAATGTCTAATCTTAGTGAATCAAGCTCAATGATATTGATTTCAGTATACATCTTACTTAAAGCCTGCTTTGCATCTAGCAGGTCATTTTTGTCTTCAAAATAAACCTCCATCTTCGGTGGTGTAACGGGCTGGTCATGTAAATATTCACTTAATGAGGATACAAACTGCTGAGAATAGAAAACTGGATCCCCCGAAGTAAATATTGTTTTTGCTATTAGCTGATTATTTAATTTAAATTTATTGGCGATAGAAAATTGTTCATGCACCAAACGAATTTGGCATGGTAACCCCTCTAAAAATCGAACAGTGTCATAGGTAATGTCCTCATTAATCCTTTTCACATATACCGGTTTTTCGATAGAACTTGCAATGAAAGCACCTTGATGGGTAATGAGTGGTGATTTTATTTTTAACGCCTTAGCCACCTTTTTGGCTGAAGGAAAACTACGTGAAGTTACTAGTGTGACATAAATGCCTTTTTGTTGTACATACTCAATAGCCTCTTTTGTTGATTTATGAATTTTTCCATTCGTTTGAAGAAGCGTGCCATCAATATTTAACGCGAGTAAGCGGTAAATCATTAATTTGCCCCCTGTCCTTGGTGAAATTGCCTTATTACACTTTTATGACTTTTCACTCTCGAATAGAACAGTGCAAAAAAAGAGAGTTCATGAGGGCATAAAAAAAGACCATCGGTTTCTAAACCGATGGCCCAAAATGGGAAAATTACATTTTTCCGTATAAATCTTCTAATGGTTTCATGATGATCTGATTTAATTCACCAATAATCATACTCATGCGTTGTTCTGCTTGCATAAGGTTTGCTATTTTTGGATTTTGTTGAAC
Organism: Bacillus sp. SORGH_AS_0510; assembly: GCF_030818775.1. Lineage (NCBI taxonomy): Bacteria > Bacillati > Bacillota > Bacilli > Caryophanales > Bacillaceae > Bacillus > Bacillus sp. SORGH_AS_0510. The sequence continues at coordinate 3,957,972 of NZ_JAUTAU010000001.1, forward strand.
AAGTGCTACTGTAGATTGTGCCTGTTGAACTTCTTGCTCAGAAATCTCTTGGCCCATCATTTGTTTTTGTGAAAGGTTCATTTGAATTTGACGGAATTGGTCAAACATCTGCTTTGATTGCGGGTCAGCGTTTACTTCCTTATAAGCATTTTGTAATTGTGTATACTCAGGGCTTTGACGGATCGCTGTTTCTAATGCATAGGCGGTATCATACAAATTAACTGCCATTTTTGTTCACTCCTTTTTTTGAAGGCTCTGTTGAACTTGCCTGTTGATCTCCGCTCCAGGCACGAGCGGTTCGTGGGTGTTTCGGCGAGGCTCCTCGGAGAAACGCGCCTGCGGGGTCTCCCCTGAACCATACTCCCACAGGAGTCTTCGTGCTTTCCGCTCCAATCAACAGGGTAAAAAATTCAACAGTGTTCTTTTACACAGCCTTTTTTGAAAAACAATTCCTAACAACTATAACAAACTATTCGGATAAAGGCGAGAATGTTCAAATCACCTTACTAGAGATTTTACATACCATACTATATCAGCAAATACCCAGATTCGAAGTAAATGAGGAGTGAGTATGTCATTTTCTTTAAATACAGTTACCATTCATCCTAGGAAACCAGTAAATGAAAAAGATTTTTACCTAGAAATGTCAGATCCATTATTTGCTCACTTACAATTAAAAAAGGGGCAGCGTATTAACATTACAATCGGACAAGAAACAATAGACATGGTGGTACAGCCTATTAAGGGAACAGATTACGATTTACATGTATCAGAAGCTATCTATAAAGACTTTTTTCTCCCCATACAACCTTTTCATTTTCAAGCCGTGTATTTTCCAGAAAATCAAGAACTCTGTCTCGGACCGATTATCGGTCTGTTAACTGATTTACCTTCAACTAACCCTAGTGAAATACACTTCCGCTCCATCCATAGATTTTGTGAAGAGCTGCATCAAGAAGTAACCGAACGTGGTGGTTTCTTTTATGTTTTTTCATATGATCGGTTTATGGAACAGGGGTTTTACTTTGACAATGGCAATTGGATTGCTGCTAAGCTGCCTTTACCTAATGTGATTTATAACCGCGTACATTCTAGAAAACTTGAGTTGCAGACACCATTTCTCCAATTCCGACAAAGACTTGAGCATTTAATGATCCCATTATTTAATGACCGCTTTTTATCTAAGTGGGAAATCTATGAGCATGTTAAAGAAGCAAATCCGCTTTCATCTTTTATTCCAGAGACAAAGATTTTTTCTAAGGAGCATTTAAAAGAATTCGCTCAAAAATATAAGTCTATTTTTCTAAAGCCTATTCATGGGAGTCAGGGAAGAAACATTATCAAAATAATTAAAAGTGTAGCAGGAAATCACTATACACTCCAAACCTCCTTATCTACACAAATCAATGATTTAGTAAAGATATTTACCATCGAGGACATTTACCAGCTTTTAAAACCCATACTTAATAATCGTATATATATTATCCAGCAGGGCATTGAATTGATTACCCACAACTCCTGTGCAGTAGATTTTAGAGTACTTTGTCATAAAAACTTTCAGGACCAATGGAAGGTTACTTCGACAGTGGCACGTATTGCAGCTGAGAACGAATTTGTATCCAATATTGCACGCGGTGGAACCATTACAAAACCTCTAGATGCTCTACGGAATTGTATGAATCATCAACAGGCGGTAACGGCCATTGGCCTAATGAGAGAACTAGCAATCCAAACAGCTTCAATTATTAGCGGCCATTCTTCCGGGTTGTTTGGGGAACTTGGAATTGATATTGGAATAGATCAAAAAGGGAAGCCTTGGCTTATTGAAGTAAACTCGAAGCCTTCAAAGAACTTCGAGGATGGGTTAGGAAAGATCAGACCCTCAACCAAGGCGATTATTCAATTTTGCACGAAACTTGCTTTTGACTTTACAGATATAAAGGAGGAGCCTTAATTGATTACACTTGGTATTATGACATTAACCATAGATAGTGAGCATTCTTATATTACGGAAATTGCGAGTCATGCTGAGTCATGTCAGATGGAGGTATTCCGATTCATCCCCTCTCTCATTAACCCTCATACTCTTATGGTCACCGGTAAAAAGTATGACACCAAAGAAAAATCCTGGGTAGAATCTCAGCTCCCAATTCCGACGATTATTTACGATCGTTGTTTTTATGGAGACGATGCTCATTCCAAGCAATGTCTTCCCATTGTATCCTGGCTGAAGAGTAGAGAAGATATAACCTTTTTAGGATATGGGTTACCTAATAAGCTCGAAATATTTCATTATTTAAGAGATACCAACCTCTCATCCTATCTCCCTGTTACACAGGCAGTAACCCAGCCAAGTATGGTTGTAGAAACATTAACATCCATTAAAAGAGTTATATTAAAGCCAATTAATGGTTCACAAGGATACGGTATTTATTACTTAAAAAGAAATGAAAAGAGCTATCAAGTAAAAACAGAAAAGAACAAAAAAATAATCACTCGAATTTTCCCCAATGAAGCGAAGCTCCTTCAATGGTTGCATTCCCTAATTAAAATGCACGAATATCTTCTTCAACCCTATTTAGAGTTATCTAACGACGAATTAAAGCCATTTGATATACGTGTCTTACTTCAAAAAGACGCGGATGGTGTGTGGGGTGAGAGAGGTAGAGGAGTTCGTTTAGGTAGTACAGGAGGAATCTTGTCAAACTTAAGTGCAGGCGGGACCGTGTCTTCCTTTAATGAGTGGCTAGCAACTTTACCTAAAATCAAAGGAGAATTTATCCGCCAAGAATGTAATTACATTCTCACTCATCTGCCCCCCATCTTAGAAGGAAAATTTATGCCATTATTTGAAATCGGAGTGGATATTGGTGTAGCTAAAAATGGAAGCCTATGGATCCTAGATATTAATTCAAAGCCTGGAAGAAAGGTCCTCTTACAAACAAAGCCTGATATACAGGAGATCCTCTATCGAGCTCCTCTTCTTTACGGAAAACACCTTTCTCAGTTGGAACATACAGAAAGGAAGAACAGTTATGAGACAACGCTATCTCATTGAAGTAGTTGAAAATGAACAAATGGTTGTTTTTTGTCCACCAGCTATTATCCGGGATAAACAATTAAACTGCCTCTCTTTTGGTTCGAAATCAGTGGAAGTGGACTTCCTTCCCCATCCAGATAAAGAAGATACCATTGTTATGAGCAGGAGAATACAAAAAGCCATTCAACTTCCATCAATGAAAGTAACTCTCCATGCATTTATAGATCATCAAACCCTCTCTATTGGACCGCTTGTGGGTATTTTTACTGCAGGTTTTACACATGATGCAGAATTTCCGGTAGGTGACAGAACCACCTTTTTTTCTAAACTTCTATCTGTTAATAAAACGGTAGGTGCCCTCCCATTCGTTTTTGGAGAACAGCATATTAATTGGGAGCAAGGAACGATTGAAGGATATTTTTATCATCAACTTTCATGGAAAACAGTAGAAGTGCCATTTCCAAACGTCATTTATGACCGTCTCCCCAATCGGAGAAGTGAAAATAACCCCAAGTTAATCAAGGTGAAAGAGAGACTACAGAAGGAATATCTTATTCCCTGGTATAATCCAGGATTCTTTAACAAACTTGAAATTTATGAACGACTTCAACAGGACACATCGGTTACCCGCTATCTGCCCGAAACCCATCCCTTTACATCATTCTCAATAATTGAAACCATGCTATCTAAATATGGCCACATTTTTATTAAACCCCAAAATGGTAGTCTAGGGTTAGGGGTTCATCAAGTCATCTATGATAAACTTTCTGACGATTATTATTGCCGCTATCAAGACAAAGAAGGAATCAACCGATTACGTAAATTTACCAGTTTAGAGAAATTAATAAACACTGTCTTTGCCAATCAATCACTGGAAAACATGCTTGTACAACAGGGCATTCACTTGATTCGATATGATCAACGTTCTGTAGATTTTCGCATCCATACCAATAAAGATGACGTTGGAAAATGGCATATTACTGCCATTGCAGCGAAAATTGCTGGCCTGGGAAGTGTAACAACGCATACTCGCAGTGGTGGTGAAATCAAAACGGTTGAAGAGATTTTCCCTAAGGATGAATGTGATTTTTATATAGGAAAGTTAACTAATGCTGCACTGCTGCTAAGTAATGTTCTTGATCAATCGGTGGAAGGAATAATAGGCGAAATTGGATTTGATTTAGGGATTGATCGTAATGGGGAAGTTTGGCTTTTTGAAGCAAATTCAAAGCCTGGCCGCTCCATTTTCAGTCATCCTGCATTAATGGAGTTTGATTTACTTACACGTAAGCTCTCAATTGCATTTGCAGTATTTCTAACCGAGCAATCCTTATTACATCCTGAGGAACTTTTCAAATGAAAAACAAGAACGCTCGCCCATTAATTGGGATTGTAACTGCAAAAAAGTCAAATGGTTCGCTAGCCGGAAACGGTCCTCTTTTTATAGAATTGCAAAAAAGGCTTATTTCATTAAACGGAATAAGCTTTGTTTTTACTCCAGAGGATGTTGAAGAAGATTCAATCATAGGATATTGTTACTCTCCCGAAAAAGACCGCTGGATAAAAGACTATTTTCCATATCCAGATCTTGTTTACAACCGTATTCCCTTTCGAAAAACAGAACAAGATGGTCAAAGTCAAATTTTCTTTTCTAAATTAATCGAAAAAAAGATTCCTTTTTTTAATCCATGTTTTATTGATAAATATGAGCTATACGAATTGATGAGGATCCATGACATCCTGATGCGCTTCCTGCCAAAAACAATTCGAGTTCACCGCAAAGAGGACTTGTCTTCCTTTTTAATGAAGTACAATAGAATTTATTTAAAACCTTCACAATCAGCAAAGGGTAAAGGGATTTTCCGCTTAGAGCGGTTGGACTCTGAAGAAATTCAAGTTGATGGTGTGAATAGGTGCCAACACTTTTGTTCCTATGATGATTTTTGGGAGGAATGGAAAAAGGATCTGCTAGAAAGAAACTATTTGGCCCAAGAAGAAATTAGATCTGCACAATTTGAAGGTGCTCGATATGACTTTCGCATTTTAGCTCATGGTAACTATGATACCTATAGTCTTACAGGAGTAGGGATTAGGCAGTCAGAAAAACAAGTGATTACCACACATATACCATCCGGTGGGAAACTCCTGCCATACAAGCTTCTGCAAACAATTGAGCATGATCAATTTTTCGAATTGATTATTCCTCATATAGGAAAAGCATTATCAAGCAAGTTCGGCTATTTCGGTGAGTTTTCAATTGATGCATGTATTAGTGAAAATGGGGAGTATTATATTTACGAAGTTAACTCTAAACCAATGAGTTTTGATGAATCAGATATTGAAGAAAAAAAGATTGAAGAGCTTTGCCGATTATTCCTTCAGGTTTCCCATCAAAAAAGCTAGCTGAAAATTTTATTTAAATCCGTCTTTATTCACGGTAATCTATAGGTATAGGTTCATGAATGGATGGAGGCAATTACATGATTATGCATTTTCAATTCAAACCATTATTTGAAAACAAGAATATCCCTGGTTGGACTTTTTCTTTCTACTTTAAAAAGAAAAGATACTCGGGAATTTATCATCAAAATGGAAAAATAGAATGGACAACAGCAGTCCCTGAACAAGAAGATATTGAAGCGTTAACTAGTCAGGTACATGAGTTGATGCTTTATCATGTGTACGAATAACTGTATGAAAAGTGATCCTTTCCACAAACTATAATTAAAACAAGGAAAGGATGGGTGGCAATGAAAGATAGAAATAGTAAACCTGCAGATTCTGGCTCAGCATATGAAGGGCGTGATCAGGCCTTTATTGATGTGGACCGAATGATAAATGAAGGCCTATCTGGCGGTTCCGTTCATTCTCGCTATAATTCAACAAATATCGAAGAAGCACGTGACCTTCCTGAAGAGCAACCTCCATATGAGTGTGAGTAAAAAAATCAAGTAAAAGTTGAACCTTAACATAATTAGGTTCAGCTTTTTTTATTGTCCAGCTCCCTTTGATATAATAGAAGGAATCATTAGTGAAAAAATTTAAATAAAGGGATTTATACTATGTTGAAAAAATTATTGTTACTTTATGAAAATTCTATTCTGTATACTGAGAAACCAGAGACACCTCCTGAACATTTATATGTACTTTATCATGACGTTGAGAATGAATGGATTGGGATTCCTAAGACGGAGGTTAGTGAAAAAGAATTGACCTTATTAAAAACCCTCTATACATTAATGGATGATCAACCTTCCATTAGCACATCAACTGCCAATGGCTGGTATGATTTTTTATTGTTAGACGGACCACCCCCACGATACCCATCTGATTCTCATTTTCGTTTGATTCAATTCCATCTTAACAAGAATGTTACAAGTCAAATTGAAATGGAATCCGCATTAAAAGGGTTCTTCACAGAAGAAGTCAGTATCATTTGGGAAAGTCCAAGGCGTGGAATTGTTATTGAAGAGAAAAAGCAAATTTCTTTAACAGAAGAAGAATTAATATCCATGTCAGAGACATTGGAAAGTGATTTTTATGTCAAGATTTCTTTCTTTATTGGCAAATTCTATCCAATCTCTGATCAGCTTCCTTTACAATTTCATCAGGAGAAAGAATATTTCTCTTTTGGAATGTCCTATTTAGATACCCATGATATATATACCTTTGAGCATGTTTTTCCATCATATTTGTCTTCACAATTGCCAATCGAGTTAAAAGATCAAGCTATGAAAGGAATTTCTGAAGTTTTTATGGAGGACTCAGACCTATTCTCGACAATAAAGGTTTTTCTTGAAAACAATTTAAATGCCAGTTTGACAGCTAAAAAATTATACATTCATAGGAATACTCTTCAATACCGGATTGATAAGTTTACGGAGAAAACGGGCATTGGATTAAAAGACTTTTATGGAGCCTTTACAGTATTCTTTGCATGTCTACTTTTTGAGCAAAATCATAGAAAATAACAACATGCCCAAAAAAAGCGTTTTCATATTTGTGCAACCTGTCTATTCTGCTTTTTACAGTTTACCTGTAAACTAGCCTTATCAACAGTACTAGGAGGAATAACTAGTGGCAGAACTTAAATTAGACCATATTTATAAAATTTATGATAACAAGGTAACAGCAGTTAAAGACTTTAACCTACACATTGAAGATAAGGAATTTATCGTATTCGTTGGACCATCTGGATGCGGTAAATCTACTACCCTTCGAATGATCGCTGGACTCGAAGATATTTCAAAAGGTGATTTTTACATTGACGGAAAAAGAGTAAACGATGTCGCTCCAAAGGATCGTGACATTGCGATGGTTTTCCAAAACTATGCTCTTTATCCACACATGAGTGTATACGATAACATGGCTTTCGGTTTAAAGCTTCGTAAATTTCCTAAAGATGAAATCGATCGTCGAGTAAAAGAAGCTGCAAAAATCCTAGGATTAGAAGCTTACTTAACACGTAAGCCAAAGGCTCTTTCAGGTGGTCAGCGTCAACGTGTTGCTTTAGGACGTGCGATTGTACGTGATGCGAAAGTATTCTTGATGGACGAACCATTATCAAACCTTGACGCAAAACTTCGTGTACAAATGCGTGCTGAAATTGCCAAGCTTCACCGCCGTTTAGATACTACAACAATCTATGTTACGCATGACCAAACAGAAGCAATGACAATGGCAACTAGATTAGTCGTTATGAAAGACGGTATCATTCAGCAAGTTGGTTCACCAAAAGAAGTATATGAAAAACCTGAGAATGTTTTCGTAGGCGGATTTATTGGTTCACCTGCTATGAACTTCTTTAATGGTAAGCTAGAAGAAGGTAAGTTTGTAATCGGTAAAACTTCTATCGCTGTTCCTGAAGGAAAAATGAAATTCCTTCGCGAACAAGGGTACGTTGGAAAATCAATTATCCTTGGAGTGCGTCCAGAAGACATTCATGATGAACCAGTATTCATTGATGCATCTGCTGGTACAAAAATCTCTGCAACGATTGATGTAGCTGAGTTAACTGGAGCTGAACTAATGGTTTATTCTTCTCTTGCTGACCAAGATTTCGTAGCTCGTCTTGATTCACGTGCAGATGTTCACCCTGGCGATACTGTAGACCTTGCTTTTGATTTAAACAAAGCTCATTTCTTTGATGCAGAATCAGAAGTTAGAATTCGTCCTTAATATTCATGTCAAGAGGCTGACTTTAATCGTTAGCCTCTTTATTCTTTTATAAAAATAACATCATCATGATTACAGGCTAGACACCTGTATAGATGGGGACATTTATGTCCAGAATGGGTATCTGGGTACCCATCTTCCATTTTCATTAAGTCTATCTCCATATAGGGGCTATAATCATCATAGTAATCACTAACCCTTCCACTTTCCATCATTGGATTTCCACAATTTGAGCATAGTAAATGTACTTCCCTAAAGCCATTACACACTGGACAGATTGACATATACTTCATCCTTTTTATTAAGATTATTCTTAGTTTGTGTTAGATTAACTGCCCTATGTAGTGGAATAAATTACTAATTTATATATCGAATAAGTCTTCAAAAAAGATTCATAATAAACATTACAAAGCAACACAAACACAGCGGTGGATGAAACAAACAACCCTTTCCATTATGGGTTAGGCCTAAGGTGGCAATATTATGGTTCAATTCCATACTGACCCCAAAATTATTAAGAGGAGTGTTATTCAACTATGGCAAGTAACAACAACTCTAATCAACTTTTAGTACCAGGTGTAGAACAAGCATTAAGTCAAATGAAGTATGAAATCGCATCTGAATTTGGTGTAAACCTTGGTGCAGATACTACTTCACGTGCAAATGGATCTGTAGGTGGAGAAATCACTAAGCGTCTAGTAGCAATGGCTGAATCTCAACTTGGCGGATTCCAACGCTAATTTTTAGTAAAACCAAAACAAATTAATAATATGGCTAAGCCCTCTCCTTTCTGGAGAGGGCTTTCACGTTTAAATCATATTTCCAGGTTTTATCCATTTTTCAAACTGTTCTGGTGTTACATACCCTGTTTTAATTGCTGCTTCCCTTAAGGAACTACTCTCTTTAAAAGCAAGCTTGGCAATTTCTGCTGCCTTTTCATAACCAATATGTGGGTTTAAAGCTGTAACCAACATAAGAGACTTTTCCACATGCTCCTTGATTGCCTTCTCATTCGCCTCTAGTCCAACAACACAGTTCTTGTTAAAGGATTGTATTCCATCTGTCAACAGTCTGATGGATTGAATAAAATTATATATAATTACCGGCTTGAATACATTTAACTCAAAATTTCCTTGGCTTGCTGCAAAGCCAATTGTCGCATCATTCCCAAAAACTTGGCAGGCGATCATCGTTAGGGCTTCGCTCTGTGTGGGATTTACTTTTCCTGGCATAATGGAACTACCAGGTTCATTGGCTGGAATACTAATCTCTCCAATCCCACTACGAGGCCCACTGGCCAGCCATCGAACATCATTAGCAATTTTCATTAAATCAGCTGCTAACGCTTTTAGGGCACCATGAACAAATACAATTTCATCATGGCTCGTTAATGCGTGAAATTTATTCTCTGAGGATTGGAATGAATACCCTGTAAGTTGGGTTAACTCTTCAGCCACCATCTGACCAAACTTAGGATCGGCGTTAATGCCAGTTCCTACTGCAGTACCTCCGATGGCCAAATTAAGTAGATATTGATTTGCTTCATTAACCATCTTTTCGTTTTTCTCAAGCATGAATCTCCAACCACTTATCTCTTGCCCTAATGTCAATGGAGTAGCGTCTTGTAAATGAGTTCTTCCAATCTTAACGATTTTTGAAAAAGCCTGTTCTTTCTCTTTTAACGTATTTTTTAGTTCTATAATAGTAGGTAAAAGTTTCTCAGTAATCATCATATATGCCGCAATATGCATGGCTGCCGGGAAAGTATCGTTCGAACTTTGTGACATGTTAACATCATCGTTTGGGTGTATCTTCTCCAATGATCCTTGCTTTGCTAACCATTTGTTCCCAAGATGTGCAATTACTTCATTGACATTCATGTTGGATTGAGTTCCGCTACCTGTTTGCCAAACAACTAATGGAAAATGGTTATCGTATGTACCTTTATGGATTTCATCACATACCTGAGCTATCGCTTTCTGTTTTGCTTCGCTGAGCTTACCTAGCTTATAGTTGACTATTGCCGCTGTCTTTTTTATAAAAGTGAGCCCGTAGATTAGCTCGAGAGGCATTCTCTCGATACCAATTTTAAAGTTCTCTTTACTCCTTTGTGTTTGTGCACCCCAAAACATATCAACTGGTACCCTAACTTCACCAAGCGTATCCTTTTCTATCCGGAAATCATCCATTATTTTCACCCCGCTATAATTACTCCATCCTATATATATACCCAAATTTATCCAAGTTATTAAAAAAACTGCGAACATTTAGTCCGCAGTCTATGCTTTATAAATCGTATATCCGATATAATAAGAAAGAATTAGAAAACTACCGATTAATAATACAACTGAATACTCACCCATATTCATCCCACCTCACCATATAATTTACATACCTAAACATTTTTAAGTTATCATAGGGAGTCGGATGAACAAGTGATAAAAGTTACACTTTAGTGACTAAGGAGTGAATTTTTTGTGAACATTTGCCTTTTAGGAGCAACAGGTAGAGTTGGAACTGTTATTCTGGAAAATGCATTGAAGAACCAGTTATCTGTAAAAGTACTCGTTAGAGATCAATCTAAATTACAAGTAGCATCTGAGGGCCTTACTGTGAGAGAAGGAAATGTTTTAAATGAGAAGGATCTTGCCTTAACCATCAAGGGAAGTGACGTGGTTATAAGTGCACTGAATACAGATAAAAGTACAACACTTTCCGATTCGATGCCACTAATTATTAAACAAATGCAACACCATGGAATAAAACGTATAATTACAGTTGGTACTGCCGGAATTCTTCAGGCACGTTCTGCTCCCCATCTCTACCGCTTTCAATCCTCGGAGTCCAAGCGAAAGAGCACCCGGGATGCAGAAGAACATCTAAAAGCATATTTATTACTAAAGGAATCTGGTCTTGATTGGACCATTGTTTGCCCTACTTATTTGCCCATTGGAGAAAGGGTAGGACAATATAGATATGAAAAGGACTTCCTTCCGGAGAATCCATCCTCGATTTCGATTTATGACACCGGAGACTTCACTTACAAACAGCTTTTTACCAAAGAATTTATAGGAGCACGAGTAGGACTTACCTATTAAGTGAAAGGGGAATAACCATAATGGTTACTCCCCTTTCAAATTAACCAGCCAAGTTAGAAGTCCCCTGTTGAAGCTGGTACATCTGATAATACTTCCCCTTATTTGCCATCAACTCTTCATGACTGCCTTTTTCCACAATAGCCCCTCGATCTAATACAAGAATCTGATCCGCGTTTCTGATGGTTGATAGGCGATGAGCAATAATAAAGGTGGTTCTTCCTTTTTTAAGGACATCCATTGCTTTCTGAATAAGCGCTTCCGTTTCCGTATCAATACTTGAAGTAGCCTCATCAAGGATAAGAATAGCTGGATTAAATGCCAAGGCTCGAGCAAAGGATATTAATTGTCGCTGTCCGCTTGAAAGCGTGCTCCCTTTCTCAATCACAGGTTCATCATAACCATTTTCTAGATTTTTAAAAACCCTATCCGCCCCAACATCTTTTAGTGCCTGTTCCACCTTTTCCCTTGAAATGGAAGGGTCATTTAGACTTACATTCGAGGCAATTGTCCCGGTAAACAAATAAGGATCCTGTAATACAATACCCATATGATTGCGAATGGTTTGACGGGGAATACTTTCAATGTCTTTTCCGTCAATGCTTATTTTCCCTTTTTGAACATCATAGAAGCGGAAAAGTAAGTTCATAATAGAGCTCTTCCCAGACCCCGTATGCCCTACTAAAGCTATTGTTTCACCTTGTTTAGCCTCAAAATCAATGTCCTTTAAGACATATTCCCCTTCTTTGTAACCGAAAGAAACATGATTAAACTTCACACTTCCATTAAAGCGTTCAGTCCTCTGATTACTAACATTTTCTCCTGATTCATCCAATAATTTAAATACCCGCTCACCAGCAACTAACGCCTGTTCCAAGTTGGCAAGCTGATTTACGATACCTTGAACCGGCTGGAATAAGCGGTTAATATAATCAACAAAGGCATACAGCACACCCAAGGATATGACATTGGCTGGTAAGAGTGCTTGTGCACCAAAATACCATATAAAGGCAACAAATACGAGATTCCTTAAAATTCCAACCAAGTTATGAGAAGTTAAACTGTTTAAACTTAGCAGCTTATTTTGATATTGAAAATGTTCATTATTAAGCTTTTCAAACTCTTCTTTTGTATCCTTTTCACGACTAAATGCTTGAATAATACTCATCCCTTGAATGGATTCATTGATCATGGCATTTATATCACTGTTACGTGAACGAATAACCCGGTTATATTTTGAAGCATACTTTCTGTAAAGAAGCGTCCATACATACAAAATAGGTAATAAAACTAAACAGATGGCAGCAAGCTTCACATTCAGAATAAACAATGCTGCATAAATACCGGTAATATATATGACACTTGTAAAAAACGTAGCTAATACTGTGACATAAAGTTCCCGTATTGCCTCAGTATCATTGGTAATACGAGCCACAACTTTTCCCGCAGGAAGGTTATCAAAATAGTGAATAGGTAATCGTTGAATCTGCCCAAAAACATCTTCACGCATCTTCTGAATGATTCGATTAGCAGACTTCTTCAAGAAAAACCGTTCCCCGTACTGAAAAATAGCTGACACCACCAAAAGTCCAAAATATAGACCTAAGAGTGTAAAGATACTAGGAATTTCAGGCTGGTAAAAGCTTAATAGCTCTGAACCCTTTAGAATTTTCACCTGATATTCGGCCTTTTTGTTCCCTTTTTGAATCGTTAACTTTTCATCCTCTAAGCTTCTTTTCCCATCGAACTCAAGCTTTTGGTCTACGAAAACAAATTTTGAATCAACCTGCAAAATCCGAATTGATTTTCGTTTTTCATTATCACGAGTGAGATACTTTTCTCTAATATAATACTTTCCGTTATAATGGACTGCCTTGTTCCCCTTCTGGGTTTCATACCAGTCAGACTCAATCCCTATAATATGCTGGTCAATAATATTTTTGGCTATAAACGGTCCCGCCAAGTCTGTTACAACCGAGATGGTGAGCATGAACAAAGCAGCTAAGATAATTTTTTTATATCCCATGGCGTAGTTAATTAAACGGCGTCCTGTTGTCATGCTGTCACCCCACTTTCTACTTGGCTTTCAATTTGTTGGCGTAAAAATTGCTCCTTATACCACCCGTCTCTATCTATCAGCTGTTCATGTGTTCCTTCTTCAATGATTCTTCCGTCATCCAAGACAATTATGTGATTTGCATGCTGTACGGCCGACATTCGATGTGTAGTAATAATGGTTGTTTTTTCTTCCCGAACCTTACGGATATTATCAATTATCTTCTTTTCAGTTTTTGCGTCAACCGCGGATAAAGAATCATCCAGAATTAGAATTTCCGGATTTTTTATCAGTGCTCGTGCAATGGATATCCTTTGTTTTTGCCCTCCGGATAATGCCACACCTTTTTCACCAACAAGTGTCCCTAAACCTTCAGGAAGCATTTCTAGGTCTTTTCGAAATGCGGCTAAATCAATAGCATTTTCTAAGTCTTCCTCGTTTGCATCTTTACTTCCAAAAAGAATGTTTTCTTTTACACTTCTTGAAAAAAAGGACATGATCCTGTGGAACATAGCCAATCCAATCCCGTACTTGGTTAAGGGTTTGTTTCTCAATTGAAACCTCTGATATAGACAATTCACCTGAACCTAAAGGATACTGGCGTAGTAATTGTTTTATAAACGTAGTCTTTCCGCTTCCTGTCTTACCGACAATTCCGAGTGTCTGTCCCTGATACAGTTGAACATTAACATTTTTAAGATTATCAACACTAGAAGATGGATATCGGAAAGTAACTTTTTTATAATCAATCTGCCTAGCTGCTGCCACTTTAACCGGTTGAACTGGATCCCTTACTTCTTCTTTATAGCTAAGTGTCTCATTTACTCGATCAAGTGAGGCATTACCACGTTGCATAATATTAATTAATTCCCCGATTGCAAACATGGGCCAAATCAACATTCCTAAATACACATTAAAAGAAACAAGGTTACCCAAGGTAATCGATTGGTGGAAAACAAGATAGGCTCCGTATCCAATTCCTATTAGATAGCTAATTCCAACAAGTACCTTAATCGTTGGATCGAACAAAGAATCAATTTTTGCTACACGGATATTTTTTTCATAGACATCTTCTGTTAATTGATGAAATCGATCACAATCAGCATTTTCTTGAACATATGCCCTAATCACTCTTACACCAGCAATCGATTCTAGAACTCTGTCATTTAACTCCCCGAAAGAATCTTGGGCTTCCATAAATCGAGTATGAAGCCTTTTCCCAAACATTTGCATTAAAAGTGCCATAATCGGGAGTGGAATAATGGCTGCAAGTGTTAGCTTCCAGCTAATCATCACTCCCATCGTAATGAGTAACGTGAGCATCCAGACACTAGAATCAACCAACGTTAAAATTCCAAATCCCGCAGTAATCGAAATGGCCTTTAAGTCATTGGTAGCACGAGCCATTAAGTCACCTGTTCGATTCTGCTCATAAAATGCTGGGGTCATCTTCAATAAGTGTTTCATAAATCGGGATCTGAGTTTTCTCTCTATTAAAAATGCTCCTCCAAACAATCGATACATCCATACATAGGTAATTGCATAAGAACCGACCATTATCAATAAAAGAATACTAAGGTAACGCCATATTTTTTCTTTATTCATAACACTCATATGAATATCATCAATTGCCATACCAATTATTTTTGGTGGTATAACATCTAAGAGTCCTACTAATATCAAAAGTGAAATTGCTACCACATATCTCTTCCAGTTTTCTTTAAAGAACCATCCTAATTTTTTTAATACCGAAAACATTTCCTTACTCCCCCTTTGTTAAACTATCCGCCCTCTGTCTCTTGTAAGGTGTGTGTTAGTCTTACTTCAGAAATAATAAACATTGCTCATTCCTCCTAAAATTTTTAATTTATAAAAAAAGGCATACTGCAAAAAGTGCAGTATGCCTCCTTCTAAAATGGGACAAAAAAACACAGGTTGCCGGATTATGTGAAAGCAACCTGTGTTTGGTTTAATTACGTCAAACAAAAAATAATCAATAAATATTTTTTGATGGTACGGTTACATTCAAATATTCAGTTGCTGAATTTAATTTGCTCTTTCTCATTTTGTAACCCTCCATTTCCTTTTTTTTCTTCCATTGTTAGATTATCACTTGTTAATTTTAAAGTCAATTCCCATTTTTCTGAACTATTCTTACTTCTTTTTAATGGCCCTTGTCTTTTCCTTTATTCTTGTGCTTTTTATCCCATTTATCTTTTTGTTTATTCCATTTATCTTCCCATTTTTGTAATTCGTTATTAAACTTCTCTTGTAGTCCCCATTTGCTCTCTTCTTCTTTCTTTTTCTTCTCAATCAGAGTAGAAATGTGAGTCACTTTAAAACTTTGATTAGGCTGGTTTCTAAGCGCATCTGTCATTACTTCTCGGAATAACACCGCTGAACCTGTACCGGTAGTTGGAGTAATATAATGGTTTGCATCTGTTTTATCAAAGCCAACCCAAAATGCTCCAACTAACTGCGGAGTATAACCAACGAACCATTGATCTTTCAAACCATTGATTCCTTTTATTGGCACTTGCGTAGAACCCGTTTTCCCTGCTGTTTCTCTCCCAGGTATTTGCGCTGCTTTTCCAGTTCCCTGTTCCACTACACCGAGGAGCATGGTTGTCATATTATCCGTCACTGATTTTGATGTCACTTTCACTTTCTTTTCTTTCCACTCAGCGACAACTTGACCATCTGCATCAACAATCTTCTTGATTACATGTGATTCAATACGAACTCCATTATTAGGAAACACAGAAAAGGCTTCTGCCATGTTAATAGGGGAAACTCCCTTATGCAATCCTCCAAGAGCAAGTGATAAATTACGATCTGCTTTTTCTAATGAAATGCCAAACTTTTTGATTGAATCCAGCCCTTTTTGTATCCCAAGTTGATCAAGTAGCCAGACAGCAGAGACATTTTTTGATTCTTTTACTGCCTCATACATGGGTACTTCACCCTCATATTGGTGGTCATAATTGCTTGGCTGATAACTTCCGAACTTCATTGGCTCATCCTTTAACATATCAGTAATTTTCCAACCTTCTTCAAGGGCAGGAGTATATACGGCTAAAGGCTTAAAAGAAGACCCTGGTTGTGCTTCCAATTGTGTAGCACGATTATAGCCTCTAAAGGCGTGTTTTCCTCTTCCACCGACAAGCCCCCTCACACCGCCAGTTTTTGGATCAACGATTACCCCGCCACTTTGAACAAGTCGATCATTTCCTTTTGGGAAAAGAGAATCATTTTGATAGGTCTTCTCCATTGCCGCTTGCACAGTTGGATCAAGTTCTGTATAGATTTGGTATCCTCCGGTTAATAAATCATCCTGTGAAAGACCATATTTTTTAATTGCTTCCTCTAAGACTTGATCCACATAATAAGGAAATTTCCCACGAAATGGGTCCCCACCCTTATCGTTTAAAACTACTTCCTCATGTAGTGCTTGTTCGTATTGTTTACTCGAAATGTATCGTTGATTTTTCATTTGTAATAACACGATATTACGACGTTCGGTTGCACTTTTCATATGACCATACGGATTTAAAGCAGAGGGAGCTTTTATCAAACCTGCAAGTAAAGCTGATTCACTTACAGTAAGATCTTTTACCTCTTTGGCAAAATATTTACTCGCTGCTTGTTTAATTCCATACGCTCCATTTCCAAAATATATCTGATTTAAATACATCTGGAGGATTTCCTTTTTTGAATATTTTCTTTCGACCGCAAGGGATAAGAAAACTTCCTGTATTTTTCTGTTCAGTGTCTTTTCAGATGTAAGCAGGGTATTTTTGGTTAATTGTTGTGTAATTGTACTGCCGCCTTCAACCATCCCACCTGCTTTAAGGTCACGGAAGAGCGCCCTTGAAGTACCGATTAGGTCGACACCTTTATGTTGATAAAATCGATGGTCCTCAATGGCAACGACCGCATTTTTCATTGACTCGGGAACTTCCTTAATAGGAACTCCTTCATTCTTATTTGCTGAAACCTTACTTGCTACTTTCCCATTCACATCATAAAACACAGTAGGCTGAGGCAGCTCATTTTTTAATTTAGATATATCAGCACTGTTTGCAAAATAGGAAATAACCCCAAAAAAACCTAGGATGATGAGTAATATAAATAAAATAATGAATTGAAGCAGATGCCTCTTTTTCCAGTTCTTAAAAATATCCTTAAGTATCATTAGATGACTTCCTTCTCTGTAAATTATGGCAAGTATAATTTTTGAAGATTTGTTGATTTTTATGACTGTATAAAAAATGGCTCTGTTTTCTTGCCTGTTATTTCCGCTCCAGGCACGAGCGGTTCGTGGGTGTTTCGGCGAGCCTCCTCTGCGAAACGCGCCTGCGGGGTCTCCCCTGAACCATACTCCCACAGGACATTGAATTGCATCTTGAATCCGCCCACGCACGAAGGAAATGCGATAGCATTTTCGAGGAGTCTTCGTGCCTTTCGCTACAATCAACAGGGTGTAATACTCAACATTCTCCTTTATCACAGCCCAAAAAATAAAAGATGGGCAGGTCCCATCTTTTATTTTTCTTCTATAATATTAGCTTTTTGTGATTTCTTTAAAGCGCTGTTTGCTATGTTTTTCGTCAAAACTACTAAAAATCCGATAGTTTTTTTCATCCAGGATTCGAAAATGTTTACTAAGGATATTTTGTTGGAGGACAAAACCGTTCTTCTTTGTCACGATTTTCCACCATACCCGGCCGCCTAATGTCTTTGTTCTACGAAAATCTATTCCCTCACGTGCCACTGTTTCTAATACTTCTAAAGGCTCGTTTCCAAATAAGAATTGGACTGTTTCAGTTTCACGGAAAAGTGCACAAATTGAAACAGCCGTAGACCAGTTGGCAAGAACTCTTCCCTTCTCAATTTGTACAAGTGTTTTCTTTGAAACACCTATAATTTCTGCCATTTTATCCTGAGTATAGCCTGCTTCCGTCCGAATAAGACGAAGCTTTTCAGAAACTTGCATTAAAATTTCATCCCTGGTCACATTAAAGCCCTTCCTTCAATAGCATCTAGTGTAATTTTACACAACTTCTGCCAATCATTCAAATTATATGAAAAAACTGCTATCCTTATTTGATAGCAGTTTTTTCATTAAAAGGTACTATTTATTTATTTGGGGAGGAAGTCCACACTGACTTGAGCAAGAATTTTTAAGTTCACATGCTGCGCATTTCCCTTTTTTGGACTTATTTATGAACTTGACTAAAGCCCATGTTGCGTATCCAAAAATCGCTGCACCAATAATAATATTGGCTATCATAGCTTTCACCTCTTTTTAGATTTAACCAATCCCCAACAGCTTTCCACCTTGGTAAATGATTAATGACAATACATAGGCAATCACAAAAGCATAGATCATAGAGAAAGCTGTCCATTTTTTGGAGCTAGTTTCTTTGTAAATAGTAGCTACTGTTGCTAAGCATGGAATATAAAGCAAAATGAAAACCATGAAACTATAGGCAGCAAGCGGTGTATAATAATTCGCCAGTAATGCTTGCAATCCAGCATCATTCGGAACAAAATAAATGATATTCATCGTTGAGATGATGGCTTCTTTTGCTAGAAATCCAGTAATTAAGGAAGCTGAAGCCTGCCATGTTCCAAAACCAATAGGATCAAATATTGGAGCGATGATATTTCCGATTGCAGCTAGAAAACTATGATCCATATCTACATTTAATCCTTTAGGACCCACATAAGATAAGAGCCAAATAAATACTGAGCCTGCAAAGATAAATGTTCCAGCTTTTCTGACAAATCCTTTTCCCTTATCCCATGTACTTCTCCAAAGCGATTGGAATTGTGGCAGCCTATACGGTGGCAGTTCAATGACAAACAATGACGTTTCAGATTTTAATAGGGTAGTAGAGAATATTTTTGCTAAAACTAAAGCAACAACGATTCCAAGAACATATAGACTTAATACAACAAATGCTTTATGTGCTGCAAAAAATGCCCCAACAAATAAAGCGTACACTGGTAATCGCGCGGAACAAGACATTAAGGGTGTGAGCAGGATCGTTAACAAACGCTCACGTGGTGTTTCAATTGTTCGTGCGGCCATAATCCCAGGTACATTACAACCAAAACCAATCATCATCGGTATGAAAGCTTTTCCGTTAAGTCCAACCGATTCCATAATTCGGTCCATTACTAATGCTACACGAGCCATGTATCCAGAATCCTCTAATAACGAAATGAAAAAGAAGAGAATAAAAATTTGTGGAACAAACACAAGAACGCCGCCCACACCTGCTACTAAGCCTTCAATAATCAATGCATGGATAAAAGCCGATGCATGAATGGCCTCTAACACTTTCTCAAATCCGGCTGTTACTGGGCCTGTCAATAAACCATCTAAAGCATCCGATAATGGGGTTCCCAACCAATCAAACGTTAACATAAACATAAAATACATTAAAAGTAAAAAGATCGGCATACCTAAAAATCGATTGGTAACAATACTATCAATTTTTTCAGTCAAAGGGATAACTGTGTCACTTTTCCTAGCAACTTCACCAACAATTTTTTCAATAACTTCTTTTCTTTTTAAATATATATAGTTTGTTACCGATTTAAAATCCGTTTGTTTTTGTAACTCCGACTCCAATTTATATAAAATTGCTTCGAGCTTTTGTGTATTGGCTAAACTATTAACATAGTTTTTTACATACTCGTTACCTTCTAAGTATTGAATAGCCAGGAAGCGTATAGAGTGAGTTGTTTTCCCCGTTAATTCTCCAGAAAATGCTGTAATAGCTTCCTCTATCTCTTTACCGTAATACGTTAGATTTTTTTTCATCGGTTGAATGGATTTTGTCGATATGACATCGACTAGCTGATCGCAACCTTTTCCGCTTCTTGCCACAACTGGTACCACGGGCACACCAAGAATATCTGACAGCTTCATGTAATCAATTTGAATTCCCCTCTTATTAGCTACGTCTATCATATTAAGGCCAATAAGCGCAGGCTTTTCAAATTCAAGCAATTGGAGTGTAAGGTGAAGATTTCGCTCCAATTGAGAGGCATCTAATATATTCAGTAAACGATCCACTGATTCATTTAAAAAGAAGGATGTGACAACCCCTTCATCTTTTGACAACGGATTAAGCGTATATACTCCAGGTAGATCAATTAAATGACCTATATTTTTCTTAAATACTCCAACCTTCTTTTCAACCGTTACACCGCTCCAGTTCCCAACATATTCATAGGAGCCTGTTAAGTTATTAAACAATGATGTTTTCCCTGTATTTGGGTTACCTATTAGAGCAATTTCCATTAGATTCTTTCCACCTCAATCTGAACGGCTTCCTTGCGGCGAATGCCAACACATTGTCCGCAGGACTCAATCATAATCGGTCCTCCAAATGGCATTACGCATTTTACGCATACTTCAGAACCTTCAGTGATACCTAAATCCAATAGCCTTCTTTGAACTAGGTGACCAACATGAGAAAGATCTAATATTTTACCTTTATCTCCTGCTTTTAACGAACCGAACATGTATATCACCCTATCTATGTTAATTGAGAATGATTATCTTTCTATATTGTCATTTTAACACTTTTTTAGGGTAATAAGCATATTAAATTTGACAAAGTTTCGAAAAAAATTAATTAAAAAAAGGAAAAGCTACTGGTCTTTTCCTTTTTTAATAAGCTTATTTAAATAATCTCTTTGGTAATGCACTAATTACAAGGATAATAATAATGGCACTAATGATAAAGCTTGGAAGCATGTACGTTCCATTGTATAAAAGGGAGTACACAGCGACTGGTTGCCCTTTTGGAGCATATTCTCCAAAAAACACAATGCCCGAAACTACATGGCAGAAGTAACGAAGGAGACTTCCTATGAATGCTCCCAGTACCACAAAGGTCATCCACTTCCCTTTGTTACTCGCATTCAGGCCATTTTTTATTTGTGCTGCAAAAACACCCGCAAAGCCTAACAACAGTAAAAGCAATAAAGTAATCAATAATTCCTTGAAGGATTGTATAAATTTGTGAATAGCCAAGGATAAACTGTAATAATCCCAGCAAGAATCCAGTTAAAACTCCACCTTTACCCCCCCAGCGATATGCCATTAGAAAAACGGGTACCATAGCAATGGAAATTGAACCACCTTGCGGCCAAATTTTAAATGAAAGGATATTACCTACATAATCCAATAAATAGGCTAGCGCGGTAAATACCGCTACTTCTGTAATAAAAAGCGTATTGCTACTGTTCTTGCTCATTTTTTAAAAATCCCCCTTTGTTTTCTCTATCAATAAAAAAAATCCACAAAAAAAAGCAATGCAAACTAAGGAATGTCTGCATTGCTTTGCTATCGGCAAACCACATCCCTACGCTAGTGTTAACTAACAGGTTCATAGGGTCAGAACTCTACCGTTCACTCTCAGCCGCCCGAGGCAGCTCCCCTTGTGGAAATATTCTATTGTTTCCATTAAAATATACTACTGTTCTCCTATTTTTACAAGAACAATCTCCTTGTAGACCATTGGGCGAAACACCTAAATAGTAATAGAAATTATTGGTAAATATTTTTTATTCAATTTTTTAGAGGATTTTCCCTATTACCCTCGAATTAACTTGTTAAGCAGTTTTGTAAATACTATAGGGGGAAAAAAGATGTTTACCGGAGAACAAACGGAATTAGTTGCTTTTTTTCAACAAAATAAAGAGAAGCTGGTACAAGAATGGGAAAATTCCATTGTAATCAATCACAAGGACCCCTTTAAGATGAAAATCAGGGAAAATGGGGAAGCCCTTCTTAACGTAATCCTTACAATGCATAAAGTCTCTAATGATGAACTTTTAGAAATCATTAAAAAGATTGCAATAGAAGTGTCAGAAGAACGGGTACTAGCTCATATTAATATTGGTGATTTTGTCTATAATGTAAATCTTGGTCGTACCATTCTTTATGGTTATTTGAGTAAGACAGGTATCTCCTGGTCGGATTTACAGGAATCCATAAATAAGATAAATTTTTGTTTTGATAAATTTTTATATTATGCCGTTTCCCACTACTCGGAAGCAAAAAATAAAATTATTGAAGAAAAGACGATGTTTATTGATTCAACACATCAAGATCGGTTAACACTTCTTGGTCAAATGACATCAAGCTTTATCCACGAATTTAGAAATCCACTTACCTCTGTTCAAGGATTTATTCAGTTACTTAAAGCTGATTATCCAAACATGAGATATCTAGATATCATTTCAAGTGAGTTAGACCAACTAAACTTTAGAATTTCCCAGTTCCTTTTACTTTCAAAAAAGGAGCTCATCGGAAAGGAAAAAATTGACTTCAAATTAAATCAACTGATTGATGAGGTATTAAATTTCCTATATCCAAGTATTTTAGATGGTAAAGTGAAGATAAAAAGAGATCTAAGTAAAGATTTTACATTGAACGGGTATGCCGATGAAATCAGGCAAGTCTTTATTAATATCATTTTTAATGCCATCGATGTATTAAACCACCATGAAGTTGATACACCGACAATAGAGATCAGCAGCTGGGTTGAAAATAACGAGCAGATAAAAATCAATATTTCAAATAATGGGCCTGCCATACCGGCAGAATTAAGTAAAACCATTTTTGAACCCTTCTTTACAACAAAAAAATTAGGTACGGGGCTTGGTTTATTTGTTTGTAAGGAAATTATTGAAAAACATAAAGGAGAATTAACATGTGATTCTTCTTTTGATAAGACTACTTTTTCAATATGCCTACCTGTACTTTCTTAAAAGATAAAACATCGTGTATCCATTTAAATCCCACTTTCCAAAAGCCAGGGATTTTTTTATTTCCCCAACTATATACATCTTCCGAAATAAAACCATTTTGCATATGATGTACTAAAAATTGGGGGAGACTCGGGATATGTTTACATTAAAGGTTGATAATGAAATTGAACTTCAATTGTTTCAACACCATCACGCATTAAATCTTTATCATTTAGTTGAAAAAAATCGCGAGCATTTACGAGAGTGGATGCCTTGGGTGGACACGATGAATTCTCCTTATCAATTTGAGACTATCATCCCAATTTGGCTTAATCAATTTGCAGAAAATATCGGATTCAATGTAGGTATCCTTTATAAGGGAGAACTTGTTGGCTCCATTGGTCTTCATCAAATAGATTGGCATAACAAAACCGTTAGTATTGGTTATTATCTTGCCAGAACAGCAGAAGGGCATGGAATTATGACACGCTCTGTTCAAGCCTTATTAAACTATGCATTCTTTGATTTAGGCCTTAACCGTGTTGAGATTCGCTGTGGGGTGAATAATAAAAAAAGTCGTGCGATTCCCGAAAGGCTTGGTTTTAAAAAGGAAGGTACGATTAGAGACGGTGAACAATTATACGGCCGTTATCATGATCTTATCTGTTACGGCATGCTTGCACGTGACTGGAATGGAATTTCCTTTATTAAGTAGCTTCTTTTGTAGATTGATTTACTTTTAAAAAAAGACTGAACAAAACAATTTGGGAAATTGGATAAAAAGGCAAGGAATAAAAAATCATATACCCTGCCCTATAATGATAAACACCAAGAATATGTGCAAACCATTCGAGAGAAATCCCTATAATCGACCAAAAGAGAACATAGGTAAAGAAATACCTAAAGTGAATGTTAAATCTAACCCAAATATAAATAAAAAAATATGAGGAAGGGCCGAACATAGTGTAGGAAAAAAAATCAATCAATTGAAAGGATGAGTTATCATTTACATTATAAAAATTGAATGGTTCTATACTAATGGTGTGATCGAAAAAGAAACCAACAAAAATGCCAAATAAAACTAAAAAAACATTTATATTAAATGAAAACTGTTTTTTAAAAATAAAAATGGCCCCGAAACCAATTATGTTCATTATTACAACAAACCATTCATTTTGATTGAAGGAATGATCATATATTGTCATAATTGTTCCTCCCTTTCATATTTTTCCAGAAACTTTAGAACATTAACCAAAATCACAAAAAAACCTAAGTAAAGAAACACAGATAAGGATAAGTTCCAATTTATATAGTACAAAAGCTTCGTTTTTAAGGCTGTTAACTCTATTAGAAAAAAGGTAGCTAACATTCCTATAATAAGGAGCACTCTTATTGAATCTTTTTTTATTTGTTTATACAAATTAAGATAGATTAAGAAGAGAAGCGGATATACCAAATCACGATAAAGAATAAATGCGAAAAATCCTTCTTTTTCATGGGTATATTCGATTAAGTTTTTATCTAATGATAAAATGGTCATTGAATTAATTAACAGCATTGAAATTATAAAGAACATTGATAACTGATTTACTAAAGAGATTTTTTTGGGTTGGTATGTATAAATCGCTGCTAAAATTAATGTTAAAATTCCTGAAAGAAATATAATCATTTAGCCCTCTCTAGACATGAAAAGTTTTTTTTATTATTCCACACTGTAAAAAATATACTCAAACACCAAATTTACTGGTGTTTTTTATTCTTTCAAGATTAGTGAAACAATAATTTAAGCTTATACTCAATTAGAAATAAGGACTTGAGGTTATAATGATAGAAAAGAATTTGTAAGTGAGGTGGCACCCCTTACACTTGTAAGGTTAGATATGATTGGGATCAACGTTGGAATAATTGTTATCCTAGTTGCTTTTACCGCATTTTTCGTTTCTTCTGAATTTGCAATGGTAAAGGTACGTACAACAAGAATTGATCAACTAGTTGCAGAAGGCAATAAAAAAGCGGAGAAAGCAAAAAAAATCCTGTCTAACTTAGATGGATATTTATCAGCTACCCAAGTAGGAATTACCATCACTTCATTAATACTTGGCTGGCTGGGTGAACCAACCGTGAGAGTAATATTAAGACCCATCTTTCATTTGATACAATTGCCCTTTTCAATAAAGCAAATTATCTCATTTATCATTGCCTTTGCTGTCATCACTTTTTTTAATGTTGTGGTAGGCGAACTCGCCCCCAAAACATTTGCGATTCAAAAAGCGGAACAAATCATCATACTGTTTGCACCTGCTCTTATTCTGTTTTATAAACTAATGTATCCTTTTATCTGGGCACTCAATCGATCCGCCCGCTTTGTAACAGGTCTATTTGGAATTGAACCCATTTCTGATCAAGACATGGTCTTATCTGAAGAGGAACTTAGGATGATTCTTTCCCAAAGCTATGAAAGCGGTGAAATTAATCAATCCGAATACCGCTATATGAACCGAATTTTTGAATTTGATAATCGTATTGCTAAAGAAATTATGGTACCAAGGACAGAAGTAGTAACACTGTCTAAAGATGCATGTATGGAGGAAATTATCAATATCGTTAAGGAGGAAAAATATACAAGATACCCCTTAATAGATGGAGATAAGGACAATATTTTAGGGGTTGTAAATATCAAAGAAGTTTTAACCGATTGCATTCAGCAAAAATGTAATGGCAAGGAACCTCTACTTCCCTATTTAAAACCAGTCATACATGTGATTGAAACGATTCCAATCCAAGAACTATTAGTGAAACTGCAAAAAAACAGAAGTCATATGGCGATATTATCAGATGAGTATGGTGGAACTGCCGGAATTGTTACAGTAGAAGATATTCTTGAAGAAATCGTGGGAGAAATTAGAGATGAATTTGATTTGGACGAGCTTCCACTTATTCAGAAAAAAGGCGAAGATGACTTTATTCTCGACGGTAAAGTATTGATTAGTGAGGTAAATGACCTTTTAGGAACCACCTTAGAAGAAGAAGAGGTTGATACGATAGGAGGCTGGTTCTTAACTCAAAAGTTCGATGTACATGAAGGAGATACCATTGAAGTTGATGATTTTGTTTTTCGAATTAAAGAAATTGAAGGTCATCATATACTATATATAGAAGTAAAAAAGACACCAACGTCTCCTTCATCATAGGAGGCGTTTTCATTTTAATTATTTTTATTTACCTTGATTTATTTATTCATAATTATATTGCATTACCATAAAATGTTGATAATAACTGCTTACTAACCAGAACGTTTGACTGTATAGTTTAAATTCTTTATAATTATTATAATTTTAATTATGTTGAGGTGGTATGATGGGGCTGTCTATCGTATTGGTGAAATAGCTGAAATAGCTCATGTGTCAAAAAGAACAATTGACTATTACACGTCTATTGGCTTATTAAAAGCAGAACGATCAAAGTCAAATTACCGTATTTATTCGGATGAATCATTAGAGGATTTAAAATTTATAGAAGAATGCAAGAATCTGCACTATCCATTAGATGAGATTAGAAGAAAGCTAGAAATGAGAAAAGCAAAAAATATTCGTGAAACAGAAGTGGATCAACATGTTAGTGCTGTTACACAGCAGATGAAGCAGCTACACAGTGATTTATTTGATCTCATTCCAGTCCTTGATAATTTGGATGAACATCAAAAAGAATCATTGGTGAGCAATTTGAGTCTGCTAAGAAACGCACTTAAAACATCCCTTATGAAAGTAACGAGCTAATTTTTTCAAAAAACTGGGAGGTGACTCCTTACTCGTGTAACAACGGGATAAGGGAACTTATTTGGACATATTTAACTTGGTTATTATAGCCATTTTAATTGCTTTAACTGCTTTTTTTGTAACTTCAGAATTTGCCATAGTAAAAATTAGAAGTTCGAGGATTGACCAGTTAATCGAGGAAGGAAGTTCGAAGGCTGTTTCTGCCAAAAAGGTAATTTCGAACTTGGATGAATATCTTTCTGCCTGTCAGTTAGGAATTACGATAACTGCCTTAGGTTTAGGTTGGATTGGGGAATCAACCATTGAACACTTGCTGAGTCCCCTTTTTCAGAAAATAAACATTCCTGAGAGTGCAACGCAAGTGTTATCTGTTGGAATTGCGTTTGCTGCCATTACATTTTTGCATGTAGTGGTCGGAGAACTCGCACCTAAAACATTAGCCATACAAAAGGCTGAATTAATTACCTTGATTGTGTCACGTCCGCTTATCCTTTTTTATAAAATCATGTACCCTTTTATTTGGGTATTAAATGGGTCAGCACGGGTTGTTTCCAGCATGTTTGGTCTGAAACCTGTCTCTGAGAACGAGATTGCCCATACAGAGGAAGAACTTCGGATTATCCTATCTGAAAGCTATAAAAGTGGTGAAATTAACCAATCCGAGTTTAAGTATGTAAATAAAATATTTGAGTTTGATAATCGAATTGCTAAAGAAATCATGGTTCCAAGAACAGAAATGGTTTCTTTATCTAAGGATGACTCATTAGAGACCTTCCTTCAGGTTCTCCGTGAAGAAAAATTCACCAGGTATCCTATTATTGATGGTGATAAAGATCATATTATTGGTCTCGTCAATATAAAAGAAGTAATGACAGATTTAATCGGAAATGAAAACCTATCATCTCAAACTTTAGAAAACTATACACGCCCAATTATTAGAGTTATAGAAACCATTCCTATCCATGACTTGCTTGTCAAAATGCAAAAAGATCGTGTTCATATGGCCATTTTAATGGATGAATATGGCGGTACTTCAGGTCTTGTAACAGTTGAGGATATTCTTGAAGAAATCGTTGGCGAAATCCGCGACGAGTTTGATATGGATGAAATTCCAGAGATTCGTAAAATAAAAGAAAATCATTATATTATTGACTCTAAGGTATTAGTATCTGAGGTTAATGATTTGTTAGGTATAGAAATTAATGATGAAGATGTAGATACAATTGGCGGCTGGATTCTAACCGAGAATTATGAAGCAAAAGAAGGAGACACCATAATTCATGATGGTTTTATCTTTAAAATACTAGATATGGAGGAACACCATATCAAATATATTGAAGTAACCAAAAGCGCCAATGAGGACGAAACTGTTGTTCAGAACATGGCACTACCTAACTCTCAAGTATTATCTTAATTAATGTAAAGACCGAAATAATCGGTCTTTTTTTATTATACCTTGGACATATAACCAAGCAATTTACCTTCCCTTACATATAGTAATGGTAAGAAGGAGGGATGAAAAATGAACCATGTATCTGTTTTATTTTTAGCTTGTATTCTGGCTGGATTTGCCCTAATTAAAGTGGCTACAACAGCAGCATTTTTATCAAGCCTGTCATCATTCATTGTTATTGTTGGTGCACTAGTAGTTTTAGTTTTTGCTCTTGCAATCATTTACCAAGGTCTTAAATCGCTAACTAAATTGTAAACGCTTCAAAAATACAATAAAAAAAGATCAGATGGCAGGATATCTGATCTTTTTCTTCTTTTTTATATGGCTGCGTTAAACTTGCCTGTTGATTTCCTCTCCAGGCACTTCGCTTTCCGTGGGTGTTTCGGGGAGCCTTCTCGGAGAAACGCGCCTGTGGGGTCTCCCCTGAACCATACTACCACAGGAGTCTTCGTGCCTTTCGCTCCAATCAACAGGGTGTAATATCAACACAATACTTTAACCCAGCCTTTCATATAAAATTATCTATCTTTTAGAATAATTAAGTCCTCTTCCGCTCTGGCTATTTTAACTAAATGCGAATCAAGCCTGCGGTTAATATGTTGAATTTCTTTACTCTGTATTTCTTCAATACGTTGCAGTGAATCTTTAATATCTGAAAGGTCAATTTGATTGACCTCTACCCTATGTTCAATGCTATCCATCTTTTCTAGTCTAGAAAGTCTTTTTTCAATATTATCTAAGGTTGAATTAAATGTATATATTAAACTTTTGATATCCATGATACTTTCAGTTAATTTCTCAAGTTCCTTCTCCATCTTCAAAACTCCTTTTCTTTTTAATTTTCTTTTCTTTTATTTTAACACCCTTTCCATTATCAACATGTTACAAAAACGGTAACAAATGAAGAGAGGAATCACATGTGAACAATTTGAATCAAAAGAGTGAACATTTTATTAAATACATATTCAGTTACTCAGTTATCGTGAATTTTATCACATGCAAAATTCAAGAAAAGTTATACTCTTTCAATATAGGAGAAAGGCAATAATAGCCCTGTTCTCCAAGTTAAGAGTGAAATCAACTAGGAAAAGGTTGGTGTTAGTTATGTTCATTTCAATCGATGAAAAAGCTACTTCATGGTTTAGCAAGGAATTCGACTTTAATAAACCATTCAGCATTCGGATGTTTCCTCAATATGCTGGATTTGGTGAGAAGAATAAAGGCTATAGTCTTGCTTTTGCTGCTGAGAAACCGGCAAACGCAGGTTATGTACAAGAACTAAATGGGATTACCTTTTTTGTTGAGGGGAACGATGTTTGGTTTTTTGAAGATACAAAAACCTTTCTATCAGTTGATGATGGAATGAATGAAATTCACATTACATTCACTGAAGAAAATAAAGCCGCTATTAATTGATTATAAAAAAGGTATCCACATTAAAAAAGTGGATACCTTTTCCTTGTATTATATTTTAGTTAACTTGTTTGTCTAAGCTTGGTGCCATTAATTTTGCACCTTCAAATACCGTTTTCAGCTTCTCTTCCCCTTGTGCAAACGTTGCATCTGCTGCATCTAAGGATGGTGCATCCTTTTTCAGTTCATCTGCTTTTGCTTGGTAAGATGCCGCATAATCCTTAACAGCTGCCTCAAGATCAGCTTTTTGATCCTTCAATGTCTCTGGGATTTGAACACTAGTTAAATCAGCCGCAACAGCCGCTGCCGCTTCACTTGCTTTTGCTTTCTCCTCAGGAGTTGGTGCATCCTCAGGCTTAGCGTCAGGTGCCGCTGCCTTTGCTGCTTTAGCCACATAGGCATTTAAATCTCCATCTTTAGCATTAATTCTCTTTCCAAGATCCATATAGAATTTAACTAATTCTTTTTTCACATCTACTTTAGGTGCTTCTGTTTCTTTAGTTACTTCTTTCTTTTCAGTAGTTTTTGTTTCATCAGAGCTTGAACAAGCAGCAAGCCCGATCGCCATTGTTACTGCTGATACTAGTAATAAAAACTTTTTCTTCATGTGTTATTCCCCCAACTTCTTTTTTTCTATTGTTGATTCTACAACAATTTATCAGACGAAGAAAGATTTAAAAGGTTACAAAAAAAATTTGTTTTTTTTAAAATTAAGGCTTTGTTAAAGAACAGTGTTGATTTATACATCCTGTTGATTGGAGCGGAAGGCACGAAGACTCCTCGAAAATGCTATCGCATTTCCTTCGTGCGTGGGAGAATTCAAGATGCAGTTCAATGTCCTGTGGGAGTATGGTTCAAGGGAGACCCGCAGACGCTTGCGTCGAGGAGGCTCGCCGAAACACCCACGAACCGCTCGTGCCTGGAGCGGATATCAACAGGCACGTTTAACAGAGCCTAAATTAATGATATTTTAATCTTTTAATGCAGGTTTTTCTTTTCAGAAAATTAGCAATTAATTGTTAACTTTCTTACTATAATATCTATAATTGTATATAATAAACTTGACATTATAAATCATTGTATTTCAGGGACGAGGCTAATTTATAATGAGGAGGTTTCTGAATGCGACAGAAATATCTATCCAAAATCATGATTTTTATTATTGCTCTTTCAATTGCAGGTTATGTCGGTTATCGGTTAGGGGATTTATTAGACTTTCGTTATAATGTTGCCCCTGTGTTTACTATTCTTGGCACAAGTTTCGGACTAGGTATCGGAGGATTTACTGTTTATTCATTGGTTCGTAGATATTTTCAGCCACACTTACCTAAAAGTGTGGTACCAAAAAAGACCGAAGAAAAGAAACAAACCTATCCTGTCATTGAGGTTAGTATTGATGAGGTTCGTAAAGCAGTGAGGTCATTTTCGAATCATTTACCTAAGGGTGTTTACCGCACCATTCTTGTACAAGAGGATAACAGTATTGACTTTACCCAACTGACTTCCATCCTAGGGGGCATTCCATCAAAGAAGTTTTATATGTCAAAGGAGACATATGATTTATTCGAAGAAAACGAAAAGCATATTCCAATTGAAATGGATATCGTCCAAAAAGCCGTGGACCAATATGTAAAGGACCATAAAGAATATCCTATGCTGCCTTTTGATCCTCATCACAGAGTAAATTATTATCAGTTATTACAAGATCACTATATAAAGAAAGCCCCTGAGACTCAATTTTATATCACAGATCTTGATGGATTAATCACAAATAAACAGCCACAAAAAAAGAACTCCTCTCATTCATGAGAGGAGTTCTTCTGTTGGAATGGTCTTGTAATTATTGAATCCAAGCTCCATCTTTTCCAACTTTGTACTTTCCAATTGTTGTATTGGAAGCCATATGTCCATCACTGTACAGGTAGTACCACTTGTTATTTACAAGGACCCATCCAGTTTGCATTTCACCTTTACCATTCATGTAATACCATTTGCTGTTTGAAAGAACCCATGCATTTGATTTCATTACACCATTGGCATCGACAAAATACCACTTACCGCTAGTTAGTACCCATGCATTGGTTAACATTGCTCCATTGCCACCAACATAGTACCACTTACCGTTAGTTAATACCCATGCGTTGGTTAACATTTCACCATTTGCTCCCACGTAGTACCACTTACCGCTAGTTAGTACCCATGCATTGGTTAACATTACTCCATCTTTTCCAACATAGTACCATTTTCCAGATGTTTGAACCCAAGTATTCTTTGTAATAGCACCTTTGTCATTGTAGAAATACCAGTGACCATTTTCAAATACCCATCCAGTCTTTACTTCAGGTTTTTCAACTGTTTTGCTAACTGTTACTTCTGTTGCTGCACTTACGTTGCCTGCAGCATCTTCTGCTGTTACAGAAATCTTCGTTCCTGCTACTTGCTTTTCAATTGTGATTGTAAATTTGCCTTCTGCATCAGCTGTTGCTGTACCGATTTCTTGGCCATTTACTTTTGCTACTACTTTTGCTCCTGCTTCAGTTGTACCCTTAACTTCTACATCTTGATCTGTTACTCCATTTACCACTGGAGCTTCTGGGGCTGTTGTATCAGGTACTACTGTTGCTGTTACTGTTACTTCTGTTGCTGCACTTACGTTGCCTGCAGCATCTTCTGCTGTAACAGAAATCTTTGTTCCTGCTAATTGTTTTGCAATAGCAATTGTAAATTTGCCCTCTGCATCAGCTGTTGCTGTACCGATTTCTTGGCCATTTACTTTTGCTACAACTGTTGCTCCTGCTTCAGTTGTACCCTTAACTTCTACATCTTGATCTGTTACTCCATTTACCACTGGAGCTTCTGGGGCTGTTGTATCAGGTACTACTGTTGCTGTTACTGTTACTTCTGTTGCTGTACTTACGTTTCCTGCAGCATCTGTCGCTGTAACAGAAATCTTTGTTCCTGCTAATTGTTTTGCAATAGCAATTGTAAATTTGCCCTCTGCATCAGCTGTTGCTGTACCGATTTCTTGGCCATTTACTTTTGCTACAACTGTTGCTCCTGCTTCAGTTGTACCCTTAACTTCTACATCTTTATCTGTTACTCCATTTACTACTGGAGCTTCTGGGGCTGTTGTATCAGGTACTACTGTTGCTGTTACTGTTACTTCTGTTGCTGCACTTACGTTGCCTGCAGCATCTTCTGCTGTTACAGAAATCTTCGTTCCTGCTGCTTGCTTTTCAATTGTGATTGTAAATTTGCCTTCTGCATCAGCTGTTGCTGTTCCGATTTCTTGGCCACTTACTTTTGCTACTACTTTTGCTCCTGCTTCAGTTGTACCCTTAACTTCTACATCTTTATCTGTTACTCCATTTACTACTGGAGCTTCTGGGGCTGTTGTATCAGGAGCCCTCGTTCCTACTAGCTCTCTTGTATCTCTTACACGGATACGAGTACCCTGTGCAAATGCACCAGATAATCCTACCGCTTCTAAAGTGTCACCTTTTTCAAGAGCTGGTACTGGGACATTCGATTGATTCACAATGTAACCATCTGTAAATACTAGTACATCACCAGAACCGTCGTTGATCACGTAAGAGTTCTCGTCAAACTTAGAAACCACGGTACCTTTCACCTTTACTAGGAAACCTTGGTTAGCAGCTGAAGTCGCTTCACCTGTAGGGACTAGTTTTGGTTGTAACGGAACACCTGTGCCAGTTTTAATGACATCTTTTTCAAAACTTGTAAACTCTAACTCAATGTTGTTATCAAACTTCTTAATATGGCCATATACACGGACTTTATCGCCTGGTTTTAGTGCACCATCTGGAATTTCTAGATATGCCATGATACCGCCTGTTTCATCTTGGAGGTTGAATGCGTCGAAGAATACGCCGGATCCAGTTGTAACTGTTCCTTCCACTACTACATCCGTGTCTTCTGCTAATTTGCGAGCATCAGCGATCTTCGTCACTTTGGTTTCACGGTTCGCTAACCAGTTGATGGAGTTTAGCGCTAATTCATCATTGCCTTTTGGCGCAAATGCTTCATCCATTTGTTTGTCATTAAAGAAGTTCATACCCGTAACGATGATACGTCCCTTATCGCCGATTTCTTCTGAGGCAATTAATGGAATGGCTGAACCGCCTGTTTCATCAGATACAGCGTCATATGTGTATCCACCCTTGATATTACCCTGATAGGTGGTTTCGTTACCTTTTCCTAGAATGACTAATTTATCATTTGGTACTAATGGTTGATTATTAGGACCCGATAAGCTAGCACCGCTGAAATATTCTACAATGGAAGCTCTATCTGTAACATAGTTAGAGACTAAACCTAGATGAACCCGTACCGCCCAAGGGCTTACTGCTGGATCGGACCAGAAGTTTCCTGCTTTACTATCATCAAAGACACCATCGTTGTTCATACGAATGCCAGAGCCTAAATCTGAAAGTAGGGCGTTATTGATGGTTGAGTCGACACTCTTGTTGGCCTTACCAGCCATTAATAGAGAACCACCATTATTTACAAACGTTGTTACTGCTGCTCTTTCATCCGCCGTCAATGCTGAGCCATGTGTAAATACTAATACTTTCACACCGCTTAATACTGCATCGGTTATTGCTACTTTATTTTCTGTAACAGTATATCCTTCTTTTTGAAGCATTAATGTGAAGGCTTTTAAGTTATCCTTGTATGTTCCGCTATCACCCGTTGTGTTTTCGTTACCGTGGGCCGCGTCGATTACTACTTTAATGCCAAGCGGTTCTTTAATCTTTACCGCATATTCAAATTTCACCGTACCAATATCTAGACCATCTAACGAAGTAACAACCGCAATCAATTTGTGATCGCCAACTAACGGGCTATTCCAAGTTGCCGTTGCTGTCGCTGAGCCTTTGGATAGAATTGATGAGATATTGTTTGTTCCAATAAAGTTCGCTTCTTTTACTTCATCATAATAGAAGTCAACTTTAAGATTTGAGATTGTTTGTGTACCATTGTTAGCCACTGTTGCTACTAATTTAGCTGGGTTGCCGCCAACGATGACACCGCCATCTACGTCAATGCTGTTTACCTTTACATCAACTGTCTCTTCTTTAGACCAAATTGGAGAAGAGTAGATTCTTTCGCCATCCATTTGGGTTACTTTTATCACGAACCATTGCTGGCCGCCTGTAACTGTGTAAGATGGAGACCATGTGAAATCTTTTGTCATTGGTGTAATGGAATCGACTACCTTCCCACCATTTGTGATTAATTCTACCTTAGCAATTCTGTCATCAGACTTATATGAAGTTGGAAGATAGTTATAGTCACTATCGTTATGTGCTTCAGCCACTAAGTCACTACCAGAAACATTAAAGTTTAATTTTTTGCTATCTACTGTTGAACCCATGTAGTAACCATTTGCTAATACATCTAGCGTGAAGTTTGGATCTTCTTCCATGTACACACGCATATTACGCATAGAATGTAATAAAGATTCCTGCGTTAGGTTATCTGCAACGATAACGGTACGTGCATTGATTTGTCCCCAAGTTCCTTCGTGGTTATCTTCTCCATAGGTAGGAGCCACGTGCCAGCCTAAATCTAATGCAGAGTAGAATTTACCTTCTGCATTGGCATAGCCATAGTGTCCAGAACCATTACCCACTTCTAACATCGTAAATAACTTATCTACGTCTTTATTGTAAGGCTTGAAGTTATTAAATGCGTTTGTAGACATATCAGGATGGTTGAATTGACCTACGATATCGTCATATGTCATAACCCATGCATAGTACTGATTTAAGTCTTGGTATTGCTTACCGTTGATATTTCTGTCGATAAAATTATCTGAACCAAAGATATTAGAATGACCCCATGTAGTAGAAGTCATTTCGAATGCTGGGAATACAACATAATCACTTTTTGTATATTCCTTAGCAAGATCTTTTGTCAGCTGCCATTGTGCGCCACCAGAACGTTCTGGTACAGAAGCACCTGATGCTGTTTTACGTTCAACTGTATCTGTGCCTAATTTTTCAGGGTCAATATCATGTGAGTGGTCTGAGAATGCAAACCAATCGTAATGATGCGCTTTACCTGCTTTTAAAGCATCTTCAGGTGTTCCAGCACCGTCGTGAGAAATATTCGTATGGTTGTGTGTTGTACCACGGTAGTGATTACCACCTGTAAAACGTGGGACTACTTCGAATGTCCATTGTTTCTCAGTCAGGTTGCCTTTTACATCCTTTGCAGAAACCTTCACTGTGTGCACGCCAAGTTCAAGATCCGTTTCAGGTGTATATTTTACTTGTGATTTGCTGATTGTTGCTGCCGGTGCTGTTAACGGTGTTCCGTCTAAGGAGAACTGAACAGTTGTTTCATCCACACCGCTTGGATCGTTGATTAATGCTGAGATTTCAGGTGTCGGACTTTCAACCTTTGTTGTGTCCTGTGGTGTCATACCTGTAATTTCAGGACCAAAAGTGTCTTCAACTAATGTGACAGCAAATGGTTCTGTGCTAGAGCCAGCTGTTTTGATTTGACCAGCTGCTGTTGCTTCAATGTAATAGTCAAATCCATCTTGAGGCACATTCGCCGCCTCTAATGTCACTGTGTAACGTCCTTGACTGCCTTTTACCATTTGAAGTGCAGTGTATTGGCTTGTGCCTTTTGCACGATAGTAGACAACGACTGATTCTGCGCCGTCAGCATTAGCTGCAAATTCTACACTTGCACCTTTGTATACTTGTGTTATCGGTGTATGTGTTACTGCTAAAACTGGTGCAATATCCTTCACGTCACGTGGATATAGTTGGTATCCATTTGTCGCTGACGCATTGGTTGTATACTGACCTAAGACACCTGTTACGGTGTAGCTCTTACCTGTTTCAAGGTCTGTGTCAGGTTTAATACCAGTTGGGCTCATAACCCTTAGCGTCGTTGTTTTATTGTTTTCATCTACAAATGTTACGTTGTAGTTTGGAGGCGTGCTTGCTGTAGCAGATACTTTCCCAGTAACCGTTACAAGGCTGCCTTCTAGTGGTTCTGCCACTGCGTACGTATTTAAATCAAGAATTGTTAAGCTTTTTGGAACAGGAATCGCATTTCCTTCACTAACTTTCATAATTGAAGTCGGTTCAAATTCAGTTAAACCGTTATAGTAAAGTACTTTACCTGTCATTTTTAGCTTGTCACCTTTAGCCACTTTAAAAGCAGTGTCTAAAGAAGAACTAAAGATGTTGATTCCTGCTGTATCGTCTTGAAGGTAGAAGTTTTGTTTTTGTGTTCCAAGGATTTGATTATCAACCGTTGCTACCCCTTCAATTGTAAAGGATTTGCTTAGGTTGACAGGTTGTCCTTTTGAATCAGATACACGAACGTCTGCAATTTTCGAAACTACAGAAGTGTCCGCTTTTGTAACAGAAACAGCGGCACTTTCAAGCATGATTCCTTTTGCAGAGTTTGTAATTTGTGTTACATACACTGTATCCGGAGCATTGTTGATTGTAACGGAGAAATCTCCTCCTGTGCTTGCTTTTACTTCTTGTGTATTTAATCTTTCAGCTGGTGTGGCTGTGTTGTTTGGATATACATTGATCACAGCATTTGTTGCCGCTGCGCCAGCGTTACCGATTAGCGTTCCCACACCGTTTGTGACTACATAGCTTAGTTTTGCTTGTTGAACAGATGCACTTGCAATAGCTGCATCGATTTGGATTGGCGCACTTTCCGCTAATCCTGATTGTGTTGCAGCTACATAGACAGGTGCTACGTTTTTATCAAGATTAATGCTAAAAGAGCCATCCGTTCCCGCTGTGCCTGAACCGATTGCTGTTCCTTTGGATACGCTTTCATATACCTTAATTGTAGAACCCGCTTCCGCTGCATCAGCGTTACCTACTAATTTTGCTGAAGTGTCATTTTTATCTAATTGAATGTTAAGACCTTTTGGTTGCAAGCTTGTTACCGGAACCATTGGATCTTCGGTCGGGCTTGCTGTGTTACGAGGTGCTGCAACAGGTCCTGTATAAAAATCTGCTGCGTTATCGTCCGTGTCCCACGCATTTCCTTTTCCAGGAGAAGGGTCTACGTTTGCGTATGGTCTACGCTGTGCACTATTTGTATTAGAAGTCGCTTTTGCTGCTCCTAATCCTTCATAAGAATCAGCGCCGCCAACTCCTACAAAATCAACCGTTCCTGCAGGTTTCGCACCAGATGCTGCTGTTGTTTTATCCTTAAATAAAGCAATCTTTGCATCTGATCCAGACATCGCAATAGAACCTGAGGCATCCGGAGTAGGAAGATCCACACCGCTTGCGCCACCTGCTTGAGAAATTAGGTAGTAGCCGTGTGCCTTAATGGTTCCCTTTAAAACCGTAGGTGTCCAACTAGTGCCTGCTTTGGAGGCATACTGGACGGACCAGCCTTCAAGTGAAACATCTTGATCTGTTGGATTGTATAACTCAATAAAGTCCTTATTATATGGAGCGGCATTCGTTCCCGTGCCATTACCTCCACCGCCAAAATACTGAGAAATAACGACATGATCAGCCTGCTCAGCATGAGCTTTGCCAATTAAACCACTTGGCAAAAAGGTGCTGATCAATAGAAGCGCTGCCATGAACGTGCTTGTCCAACGCTTAAACTTCATCTTCCTTGCCTTCATTCACTTACCACCTTTTTTGTGAATTTTTGAAATATATGTATGAAGGCCATCACATATTATAGGTCTTCTTTCATATACTACTCTTTCATTCTACAAAATTTTCAATCTGAAAGATATAAATTTTTTGTAAATTTACTATATAAATATTTAATAAATCTTTTCATAAAATCTATACAAAATCGGGGAAAATGTGATTATATTAAGGGTAAATGCATTTCATTTTTCTAATTGGAAAATTCGGGAAATTATTTCAAAATAACTTTAATAAGGAGCGTGAGCCCTGTTGCCAAATACCGACAAATTGCAACGAAGGTTGAATGTCAGACATCTAACCTTGATAGTACTTATTTTCTCACTTATTACCTGTCTCTCATTCCCTTCGACATCGTCAGCACATGCCTATAGTGCAAGTTATACACAAATAACAATCGATAAACAAAAAACTGAAATAGTCTTCTCAATTGATACTTTATCCATACTCGAACTAGCTCCAAAGATTGACAAAAATAAAAATTTCGTCCTTGAAAAATCCGAAATCAAGACAAATAAGCATCAGCTCGAAGAACTACTTACCGAAGGTCTTACGCTCGATAAAGGCAATAAAGAACAAACACCCACGATCGAAAAAATGAAAATCGTCAAAAAAGAAAACAAGGAATTTCTTTCTACTTATATAAGCTTCCCTACTGTTTCTCCTGGGGAAACAATCGTTTTTAACGATGGATTTTATTTTAATGACACGGCGACCAACTATGTAGATCTCATTTCAGCCTCAATCATGGGAGAAACCAGTGAAGCTGTTTTACAGGGAAAAGAGCGCACATGGACGATTCTAGTCAATGAGGTTCAGCAAGAACAAGGACAAGAGCAAACCGTACAGCCGAATACTAGCCAGGATCAGCCGCAGTCGACAGCACCTGCTAAAGAAACATCGACTACTTCTTGGGTATCTTTTTTAAAGCTCGGAGCTCTGCATATTCTAACGGGTTATGATCATCTATTATTCTTGCTTGCCTTGCTGTTAAGAAAACAAACCTTCAAACAATATGCAGGAATTGTAACCGCCTTCACGATTGCCCATAGTATTACACTTAGTTTGGCAACGTTAGGCTGGGTGACCGTGCCATCCAAGTTTGTCGAAGCCACCATCGCCTTTAGTATTTGCTATGTGGCCATCGAGAATATTTTTAGAAAAGAAATCCGCCATCGCTGGAGCATCACCTTCCTATTCGGTTTAATTCATGGACTAGGATTTGCGACTTTGTTAAAAGAAATGGCGATTCCCAAAAGCCACCTAGCCGTTGCCTTACTCAATTTCAACTTAGGGATAGAGTTCGTTCAACTTTTAATTGTATTATTGCTATTACCTCTTCTAATGTTTATTCAGAAGAAGAAACTACATGGAAAAGTAGTCCAAATAGGCTCTATAATCATTACACTGTTAGGCGCATTTTGGTTTATAGAGAGAATATTTTCTTAAAAATAGGTGTTTTCACTTCCAATTTATACAATCCTGTATGAATCGGAAGTTTTTTTTTGCCTTTTTTTCTGCTAAATTGAGATAATAGCATTAGAATACAATTTATAAAGGGGTACAGAAATGCCAAAACAGAAAAATAAATCTCAGCATTTAGCTACTATTTCTCTTGCTGTGATGGGAGTGGGTTTTATAGCTACCCTGCCATTACAGCATTCTATATGGGGTATGATTCTACAGGGAGGATTCGAAGCTGGACTAGTAGGTGGTTTAGCTGACTGGTTCGCTGTTACTGCTTTATTTAGACATCCATTAGGTCTTCCCATTCCACATACAGCTTTATTGCCGAAAAATCGAAAAAGAATCATCGCAGGGATTATCTCTATGTTAGAAAATGACTGGTTAACGAAAGAGAGCATTCGCAACAAAATTGAAACGATTCCCTTTACAGAAAAACTATTTGGACTTATTCATAAGGAAATCACTTCTCAAGGTGTAAAGGAAAATCTCTTAAAGCTTATTCAACATCTCATTCAGAAAGTAGATAGTAAAAAAATTGCTCCATTGATTGAAAACGAGATTAAAGGCTATCTAAACAAATTAGATAGTAAAGATTATCTTCCCCTATTGATCGATCAAGTAATGGTCAGGAAGTATGATGAAAAAACACTTGATTATATTTTAAAAGAAATAGATGAATGGGCCCAAAAGGATAGCACGAAATATAAGCTCGGCGGGATGGCAGTAGACGCAGTAGAAAACATTAAAGCAGATGGATTTATGCAGTTTGCTTTAAAATCCTTTAGCAGTCTTGTAAACGAAGAAAAGTTAGGAAATATTATTCAAAACCTAATTTTAAAAGGCGTAGATAGCTATCGTGATCCTTTTAATCAAAATAGACAAGGTTTACTCAGCCATATTCACATCAAACTGCAATCAATAAAAGATGATGAAAAGTTGTATGGAGAATTAAATAACCTTAAAACCCATTTAATTGATAAGTGGGAACCACAAGATCAGATTACTGATTTATTAAATCAATTAAAGAAAAGGGCCCTAGATTTTGTTGCCGATCCCACTTTCTTCGATGACTACCTACTCCCTCTTATAAAGAATGGTCTTGACCAAATTGAGGAAAATCCTGAAAAAATTGATCAGCTTGAAGGTTGGATCAAGACACAAATTTCTACTTTTGTAGATAATAATCATGCGAAGATTGGCAAGCTGGTGGAAGAAAATTTAGAAAAACTCGATGATAAAACCATTACTAAGATGGTGGAAACTAATGTCGGAAAGGACCTTCAATGGATTCGAGTAAACGGAGCTGTATGCGGGTTTCTAATTGGACTGGTATTAGTAGGAATTAAAGCTTTCTTTTAAACAAAAGCAACCTTAAACGGTTGCTTTTTATTTTCCCTCTAAAACCTTCTTTGTCCCTATAAATCAATGTTCTAGTTCACATTTTTAACACATATTTACTACTGTAAGCATTATTTTTAGGTAAAAGGGGGTAGGAAAATGGGCATAAAGTTAATAAAAATTTCTGTCTGCTATTTTGTCATTGGTGTTTGTTTAGGTATGTATATGTCAATGACTGAGAATTTTGATTTCACTCCTGTACACGTCCATATTAACTTGTTAGGATGGACGGCCATGACTCTTGCTGGTCTTATTTATGTAGCTTTTCCAGGTGCTGCAGAAACAACTTTAGCAAAGGTTCATTTTTGGCTTCATAACATTGCACTCCCCATCATGATGATCGGTTTAGCTTTCTTAATTTCTGGTGTGGATGCCGCAGGGCCAGCTGTTGCTACCGGTGGAACCTTAATGGTTTTAGGTGTCATTATTTTCGCCATTAACGTCCTTAAAAACGTGAAGAACTAATATTTTTCTTATACTTCTTCCTATAAAATGAACAAGAGGTTGACTCTAGTATGAGTCAACCTCTCTTAATATCCTCTGAAAACATATTGTTCTTTTGGAGCAGTGGTTTTTGACCACTCTTTCACCTTTAGATAAGGAATGTTCATTTTAAAGGGTTGGTAATAGATTGTAGATACTTCACCTTTTACACTGATCCACTCATCATCTTTTAATTTGGTTCCCTTCGGCATGTCTACAAGCATCCCAAACACTCCTGAGTCCGCGATACAGTGAATGACACCAAAGCGAAAAACAAATAGCTGATTTTTATCAATCGTTTCACTATCATTAAACACAAAACCTTTAAACTCAATTTCCTTCCCTAGGAAGTCACCTGAATAATTATAAATGGTTTCCATTGCTCTTAAATAATTTTGATCATTAATGACAATCGAATCTTGATTAATGTACTTCTTTTTTTCTTTTTTCATTAATGCATCGTAATCATCTTTTCCATAATACACGCTGGTATCCGGACGCAGGAATTGCTGCTGCATAAACGAATCCCCTTTCCTCTTCATCATAAATAGGAAAGTGGAAACCTTTCGCCTTTACAATATTACTATCGAGCGTTGCGATCGGGAAAAATAAACCCGAAATAATAGGGAACAAAAATATTGGGTAAATGAAAAGCTTTTTGTACCATTTATCCTCTGAAGCATGGTTATGTCCACAATGTTCATGGCTGCATCCGTGATCCTCTGTTTTATCTTTGTTCAGCATAAAAATTTGCACGATAGTTAACACCAACAAGGCATAGCCCGCAGTTGCAGATAGATAGGAGTATTTCATATTAATATACTTATTAATATCTCCCGTGATATGCAAATGAAATAGAAAATAGGTAAATCCAATGAGTATTAAACTTCTTATCATATAAATCACTCCTTAAAACAATAAAGAGTATAGAAAAACAGTAATTGTTACACCGGTCACAATCATGAATACTAATCGTTTTTTAAAGGTTGCTAACATCATCATTAAATTTTTTATATCAATCATTGGTCCAAATACTAAAAAGGCCAATAAAGAACCAGTAGAAAAAGTTGTTCTAAAGGATGATGCGATAAACGCATCAGCTTCTGAACATAGAGATAGAATGAAAGAAAGTGCCATCATTACGAAAGAAGAAGATACAGGGCCTTGTCCGATAGATACAAGTGTAGAAGTTTTAACATAGGTTTGTACGGCTGCAGCTATTAATGAGCCGATAATCAAGTATTTCCCCATTGAGAAAAACTCTTCTACTGCATGTTCTAGCGTTTGCCAAATCTTCTTTAACCAGCTTTTCTCTCGATGAACGTGATGGTGATGAAATTGTTCTTTAAATGGTGACCCCTTATAGCGGTAGGCAATAAATGTTCCCACTAAAATGGATACAACGATGGCTCCAATTGCACGATAAAGCGCAATTTTCCAATCACTTCCAAATGCGATAAACGTCGCAAAAAGCACAACTGGATTTATAATGGGTGCTGATAACATAAAGGCAACCCCGGCTGAAATAGGTACCCCTTTAGAAACTAACCGACTTACGATTGGAACAATCCCACATTCACATGATGGAAATAAGATTCCTAGAAAACACGCAAAAATAACAGCAAGAATCTTATTTTTAGGCATGATCTTTGCTATCATTTCTTCAGTAACAAATATTTGTATGATACCAGAAATTAAAACTCCCAATGTGACAAACGGCAGGGCTTCAATAAGGATAGAGATAAAAATTGTATTCATTTGATAAAATGATTGCGGTAATGTTATTCCAAACATCATCGTCCTCCTATTACCCATAATCATGGAGTCTACTATAC
Source organism: Bacillus sp. SORGH_AS_0510 (assembly GCF_030818775.1). Taxonomy (NCBI): domain Bacteria; kingdom Bacillati; phylum Bacillota; class Bacilli; order Caryophanales; family Bacillaceae; genus Bacillus; species Bacillus sp. SORGH_AS_0510. The sequence goes on from NZ_JAUTAU010000001.1 coordinate 4,001,627, forward strand.
TCTTTTTTTATTGGTCAGTCCAACGAAAATTATGGAGTTAAACTATAAAAATTCCCAAAACAAAACCAACACCTATTTTGATGTTGGTTCTTGTTCACTATTTTGGCATTAAGCCTTCTTTCCTCAATTTTTCCTTCTCTGCTTCCTTCATTTTATTATTATAGTCATAGATGGCTTCTTCCCAATCTCCATACATTGGATTGGGCAGGATGATGAATTTTTTTCCCCATTCATCTTTGTATTTGTCAGCAGCCTGTAATCTTCCAGAGACAGATAACTCATCCACTTGACTAAAGTCACCCAAATTATCACCAAATAATAAAACAATTTCATGATTCTTGGCTACATTTTGTCGGCGTGTCTCTTTCCCTCTTTCACCGTGCTGCATTAAAAGGACATGCTCTTTATCAGCTTGTGGTGCACCAACCATTTGAAGGTTTTTGATCGTTGCATCTTTTTGAGCTTCAAAACGGTTAGATATATAAAAAATCTCCACTCCCTTTGAATCTGCATATTTCAAGAATTCTAATGCTCCTGGTAACGGTTTAGCTTCTGCGCGGTTAAACCAATTACTCCACTCAAAGGGAATTCCATTACCAGAAACAATATACCACGCAAAATATGGGCTGTTATCCAATATCGTTTCATCAATATCAAGGACAATTGCGGGTTTTATACTTTTATCCTTTTTCTTTTTATTTAAGTATTCATCTAATCTGCATTTTCCAAGATTATAGCCTTGATAGTATAATGCTTTGGCTTCACCAGCTTTTTGAAACCACAGTACTGACATCGTATTCTGTTCATGCAGTTTTGAGGATGGTCCCGTAACCGTTTGTGCCTTGGCATCAATAGTGAAACATAATAACATTGCAATTGGTATACATATCCATTTTATCACCTTGCTCCCCCCTCTTTTATGTTGTTAGTATGGAGAAAAAAGTTCTGTTTTAAATCGCTTTACATTTTCCTATTTCTGCTATATATTTTACTTATCAATTGATAAGCAATAAATTTTGAAAGGACCCTTAATTAAAATGGGTAAAGATATTAACAAAGCAAATGAAGTAAACCCTAAAGAAACATATCAAATCATTATCAAAACTGCTGAACGTTTATTCATGGAATATGGGTATCGTGCTGTATCTACTCGACAAATTGCTGACCAATGCGGCATTACTCAGCCTGCGCTTTACCATCACTTTAAAAACAAACAAACACTATATGTAGCAGTAATTGAGCATGCACTCCATCATACTGAAAAAGATTTAAATCGGATTCTAACTAATTTCATAACTTTTCAGGATAGGCTCACTCAAATTACCACCTATATGATGGTGCAATTTGAAATGGATATGTCCCAAATGTTCCATGATATGCAACATGAAATAAGCGCTGAAGATCAGACGCGAGTTCACCAATTATGGGTTAAGGGGTTTCTTCTACCTATAGTTACAATGATTAATGATGGTGTTTCTAACGCAGAAATAAAAAAACCGGAAGAGCTTCATTCCACTTCAACAGAGATGGCTTTTTTGATACTCAATATGATTAAATCCCTCCTTGAGCCCTCCAAGATCGGGCGTCAGTCTAACAATGAGCAATCCATGATGGTACAGCACAAAGCCAAACTTATTGTTGATATATTTTTAAACGGGATTAGTCGTTAAATACGAGGCTGAATAAAGCCTTTTCTCTTTGCGTGTAGCTTATCACTTGATAAGGAAAAATATAATTGATTGGAGTGATTAACTTTGGAGAAGAAATGGATAGAAAAATTCGGAAATACAATTAGCGGAAAAAAAGGAAGATGGATTGTCCTTTTTGCATGGCTTATCCTTGCAACTGTTTTGAATGTCACTCTTCCTCAAGCAAATTCACAAAAGAATGAAATGGCGCCAAATTTGGCTAAAGACACTTGGTCTGAACAGGCAAATTCAGTAGCTGAACGAGAATTTCCTTCCAGTTCAGGGACTCCTGCACTTTTAACCTGGTACCGTTCTTCAGGATTAACCGACAATGATATATCATCTATACAAAAATATACAAAGGATATAACCGAGAACCCAGTCGTTTCACAGGACACTGTGGTTCCGTTTTATCAATTCCCACTTCCCGTTTTAAAGGAACAGCTATCAAAAGACGGCACAACCCTAATTTTGCCCGTAACCTTTAAAAAAGGGGCCGACAAGGAAAAAATAGCGGAAGGATTAGAGCAGCTTAAAGAAAAATCCAGCTCTATTTTTACAACAGACCCAACTAAAACCAAAATAAATGACGCAAACAACTTAGTACTACGTGTTACAGGACCAGCAGGTATCGCGCAAGATGCAACTGAATTGTTTAGTCAAGGGGACCTTTCATTACTGTTTGGGACAGTTGCTATCGTTCTTGTACTCTTACTCTTGATTTACCGCTCCCCTATTTTAGCTCTAATACCTTTACTTGGCGTGGGAATTGCATACGGTGTAATTAGCCCCATTCTTGGGGGAATTGGAAAAGCAGGTTGGGCCGTCTTCGACTCACAGGCACTTTCCATTATGACCGTTCTTCTTTTTGGAGCCGGCACTGACTATTGTTTATTCCTTATTTCTAGATTTAGAAGTTATTTGGAAGTAGAAAATGATAAGCGAGTTGCTATGATTCGCTCATTGAAAGGGTCTTCCGGTGCCATTGCCATGAGCGGTCTTACAGTTGTATTTTCACTGTTAGTGTTATTGTTATCCAGATACGGTTCCATCCACCGGTTTGCTATTCCTTTTAGTGTATCCATCTTAATTATGATGGTGGCAAGTCTGACACTTATCCCTGCTTTATTAAGTATTTTTGGGAGAGTCTCCTTCTTCCCGCTGATTCCACGTACAAGGGAAATGCAGGAAGATCGTGCTCGAAAAAAAGGCAAAACATTAAAATTGAAGGTCAAGAAAGAGGGGTTCGGCTTAAAGCTTGGGAACTTTATTATTAAAAGACCAAAGCTGATAATGACGGCAACCATTCTTTTCCTTGGAGTATTTGCTTTGTTCTCTACTAAGATTCAATATACCTATGATACTTTATCATCTTTCCCAAAAGATATGCCATCAAGAGAAGGGTTCAACTTAATCTCTGAACACTTTAATCCCGGCGAACTCGCACCTGTTCAAGTAATTCTGCAAACTGATGGAAAAGAAAGTTCTGTAAAAAGTGAATTAGAAAAGTTGTCTTATGTGGCACATATATCTGAGGCAAAACAAGGTACGATGGATGAAAATATAATTAGCTACAATGTGGAATTTAACGTAAATCCATATTCAAATAAAGCAATGGATTATATCCCAGATCTCCGTAAAAAAGTTGAACACATAATGAAAAAAGACGGGGTGGCTGATCCTACAAAAAAAGTATGGATTGGCGGCCAAACTGCCGAACAGTATGATACAAGATTAACAACAACAGACGATGCAAAAGTCATTATTCCAATTGTTATTGGAATCATCGCATTACTTTTATTAGTCTACCTTCGGTCAGTGACAAGCATGCTTTATTTAATTCTAACAGTTCTCTTATCATATTTTAGTGCGCTTGGCCTAGGTTGGGCTATTCTACATTATTTGTTTGATGTAGATGCCATTCAAGGATTTATTCCGCTCTATTCTTTTGTATTTATTGTCGCATTAGGGGAAGATTACAACATCTTTATGATTTCTAGCATCTGGAAAAAGAGCAAAGAGATGCCCCTACTCCAAGCCATTAAAGAAGGGGTGGCTGAATCAGGAGCTGTTATTACTTCTGCAGGTCTAATCCTTGCGGGAACCTTTGCAATTTTAACCACTTTACCAATTCAAGTACTCGTACATTTTGGTACTATTACTGCAATAGGCGTTTTGTTAGATACATTTATTGTTCGGCCACTGCTCGTTCCAGCGATTACTGTCTTACTCGGAAAATGGGCATTCTGGCCTTCTAAACGAAACTTATTAGCGGTAGAACGAAACGGTGAAGAATAACAAAGCAAAAAAGCAGTGGAGAAAAATCCACTGCTTTTTCATTCTACAACTAGCCAACACGTTTTTTCGATGAAGGTTGAAGGGATTCTTTTTTATGGAATCCTTTCAAATAATACACAGCAACTAATAGAATTAAAAACAAAGGTCCGATTACAAGCGCAATTCGAGTATCAGGATTATATGCCATCAGCCCTATAACAAATGCTAAAAACGCTAAGGCAATATAAGAGGTATAAGGGAAGAAAGGCACCTTATATTTTAATGATTTTACCTCACTTTGTTTTAACGTTTTACGGTAACGAAGTTGTGATAGAAGGATAATCGCCCAAGTCCAAATAGCTCCGAACGTTGCAATGCTTGTTACCCAAGTAAAGACCTTAGCTGGAACGATATAATTTAAAACAACTCCGATTAGCAAAGCACCAGCAGATGCTAGGACAGCAGTGCCAGGAACGCCAGTTTTTGTAATTTTACCAAAGTTCTTTGGCGCTTCACCATGTTCAGCAAGGTTAAACAACATTCTTGCTGTACTGAAAATGCCACTATTACAAGACGAAAGAGCAGCTGTAAGTACAACGAAGTTAATAATTCCAGCCGCACCTGGAATTCCAATCTTCTCAAATGTAAGAACGAACGGACTTCCTTTTGTGCCAATCTCTTCCCAAGGGTAGATAGACATGATAACAAACAAAGCACCTACGTAAAAAATAAGAATACGCCAGAACACAGAATCAATTGCTCTTGCAAGAGATTTTTCTGGGTTTTTTACTTCACCTGCAGTAACACCGATCATTTCTATTCCAAGATACGCAAACATAACCATTTGTAATGAAAGCAATACACCTTTAATTCCATTTGGGAACAAACCGCCATGCTGCCATAAATTATGAATACCAGTAGCAATTCCGCCATTTCCTAATCCGAAGAAGATCATCCCTGCTCCGACAACAATCATGGCAAGTATCGTAACAATTTTTATGAGAGCAAACCAAAATTCAAGTTCTCCATAGGCTTTTACTGCTAAGAAATTAACCGTAGCCATGATGACAAGTGCTGCTAACGCCCATATCCAGCGTGGAACATCTGGATACCAGTATTCCATATAAATTCCAACAGCTGTGATTTCTGCCATACAAGTGACTATCCATAAGAACCAATAATTCCACCCTGTAATGTAGCCAGCAAGAGGTCCTAAATAATCGCGAGCATATTTACTAAAGGAACCGGCTACTGGCTTTTGAATAGCCATTTCCCCAAGTGCTCTCATAATAAAAAACATGATTAAACCACTAAATGCATAACCAAGCAGTATCCCTGGTCCAGCCATTTTAATCGCTGTCGCAGACCCAAGAAATAAACCAACCCCAATAGCTGCCCCTAAAGACATTAACGTTATATGTCTTTCTTCTAATCCGCGATGAAGTTCTTTCCCATGAGTGTTATTACTCATACCATAACCTCCCCTTGATGATCAAACCTCTAATCTCCCATTATCCACTTTGTTAAAACACACAACCAATTACTAATAAACTTTCTTAAAATAAAAATAATACTATTATTTCGTAGAAAAATCATTATTTATTTAGCTCTAAACCTCCTTTTGAGAATGTGTTAGCGCTTACAAATTAGTTTTCACGAAGATAAAAACTATTGTGAAAAATACTTGAAATTATCTTAACATTTTTGTGAACAAAGTTTTTTGTAGAAAAACGAGAAATTTCTACATTTTTTTTGTAAAATTAAACAAAGGAAAAAATATTTGCGTAAACAGCTGACCATTTTTCATATATCTTGGAGGAAAAGAGTTTGAACACAAGACATCATGATCCATTTAAAATAGCCTTTGAAACCCTCGATGAATTTGCTGATATCATTAGTCAAGTTCTTCAGTGTCCAATCACCATTGAAGATGCAAATCACCGTCTTCTTGCCTATAGTACACATGACGAACGGACAGATCCTGCTAGAATATCTACCATTATTGGCCGTAGGGTACCTGAGAAAGTAATTAATCAATTATGGAAGGAAGGGACCATTCCCGCCCTACTAAAAACGGATGAACCAATCCGTGTTAAAAGCATGAACGATATTGGTCTTGGGGACCGAGTGGCTATTTCCATTTGGAAACAGAATGAAGTATTAGGATTTATTTGGGCCATTGAGATTGATAAAACCTTAACAGATGAGGACTTTACATTATTAAAAAAAGCTGCAGATGCTGTAAAGAACAAACTTCTTCAGCTTCAAACCAGAAAAAATAAAAAAGAAGAACGCTCACAGGAATTTTTCTGGAAACTATTAACTGGTCACTTAACAAATAAAGAAGAAATAATCCAACACTTCCAAGCATTGCAAATTACTCCTCCATCCAGCTTTGCTGTGTTTGTTTTTCAGTTCCAACAAAACATCACTAATAAAGAAGAACATGATATCTCCTATCTATTAAAAACAGCTCAGCAAATGCAAATCGTATTAAATACGATTGACTGCAATCATCTAATCTTGTTGGTACAAGCATCTTATATTGAGAATCCATTTGAAGAGCTTGACAACTTTGCAAAAAACATTGTTTTAAAAATGAAAGATCGTTTTGGAATGAAGAACATCAATCCTGTCTACAGTAGTATCTACTCCGACTATCAAAAAATTGGTAAAGCATATAAAGAAGCATTGCATGTTATATCCATTAAAGAAAAATTCCCAAGTGAAACAAATGATATCTTCAGTTATCAAAGACTAGGTATTTATCAACTGTTTGAGATGATCCAAATGAAAAGAAAAGATGAAGATTATGAAAACTACGCTTTAAAGAGGCTCCAAGAATATGACCTTAAACATAAAAGTAATCTTATTGAAACGTTAGAAGTCTTTTTAAATAAGGACTCTAACATTAATGATGCAGCCAAAGAATTAAATGTCCATGCAAACACGCTAAATTACCGGCTCAAGCGCATTACCGAAATTGGTGAAGTTAATTTCAAGGACCCTAATCAAAAAATGATTCTTTATATTGATTTAAAGTTGGCAAAATACCAGGGGATTTGAACATTTTGTGAAAATCCCCAAAAAGAATGAAAATCTTTCTCCTTTCTAAACAAAGAAATTCTTTTGTAAACGTTTTATACTTTAGCCATAGCAAGTCAAACAATAGTTTTTTAGGGGAGGAAATAAAATTATGTTTATTGGGGTTCCTAAGGAAATTAAAAATAATGAAAATCGTGTAGCGCTTACTCCAGCTGGGGTTGTTTCATTTTTAAATGCTGGTCATAAAGTTTTAATTGAAAAAGATGCTGGAATTGGAAGCGGTTTCACTAATGAAGATTATGCCAAAGCTGGTGCTGAAATTATCGAAACAGCTGAACAAGTTTGGACAACTTCAGACATGATCATGAAGGTTAAAGAGCCTTTATCAAGCGAATACAAGTACTTCCGTCAAGGATTAGTCTTATTTACTTATTTACACCTTGCAGCAGAGCCTGCATTAGCTGAAGCATTAAAGCAATCTGGCGTTATTGCAATTGCTTATGAAACAGTATCAGTTAACAGAACTCTTCCACTTCTAACTCCTATGAGTGAAGTAGCAGGACGTATGGCTGCTCAAATTGGTGCACAGTTCTTACAAAAAAATAATGGCGGACAAGGAATTCTTCTTGCAGGTGTGCCAGGAGTTAATCGTGGTAAAGTTACCATTGTTGGTGGTGGTATCGTTGGTACAAACGCAGCTAAAATGGCAATCGGTCTAGGTGCTGATGTAACTATCATCGATTTAAGTGCGGACCGTCTCCGTCAACTTGATGATATCTTTGGAAATCAAATCAAAACATTAATGTCAAATCCTTTCAATATCGCTGAGGCTGTTGCTGAAGCTGACCTTTTAATTGGTGCGGTTTTAATTCCTGGAGCAAAAGCGCCTAAGCTTGTAACTGAGGAAATGGTTATGGCTATGAAGCCTGGTTCCGTAATTGTCGATGTAGCTATCGACCAAGGTGGAATCGTCGAATCAATCGATCATGTAACAACACATGATAACCCAACATTTGTTAAGCACGGTGTAGTACATTATTCTGTTGCTAACATGCCTGGAGCAGTTCCAAGAACTTCTACAATTGCTCTAACAAACGTTACAGTACCATATGCATTACAGATTGCTAACAAAGGGGTATTCAAAGCTATTTCTGAAAATGCTGCATTATTGCTTGGTGTGAACGTGGCTAATGGTGAAATCACTTACGAAGCAGTAGCAAAAGATCTTGGCTATAACTATGTACCAGTAGAAAAAGCTTTAGAAAAAGAACTAGCAGCTAACTAATAGTACTCATCCCCTCAAGAAGTTTCTTGAGGGGATTTTTCTTTAAGGGGATGGTCTAGATGCAGCAACATAGTTACCGTGATACTTGGGCCGAAATTTCACTTGACCATATTCAAGAAAATATGACCCAGTTTAGACAATTTGTACAACAGCATTCTAAATTAATGGCAGTCGTGAAAGCAGATGGATATGGTCATGGGGCAATAGAAGTCGCAAAGGCATCCATTTTAGCAGGTGCGGACTATTTAGGGGTTGCCTTATTAGATGAAGCCATCCAGCTGAGAAAGGCTGGGATATCCACACCTATTCTCATTCTCGGTTATACACCTCCACGCTCTGTCAGAGAGGCCATTTTGGCCAATATTACCTTAACCGTATTTGACCATGATGTTTTGGACGAAGTTATTGTCCAATCGTCTCAATTATGTAAAACTGCTACTGTTCATGTAAAAGTTGATACCGGTATGTCCAGAATTGGCGTAAGCTCCCCTATCGAAGTAGTGAGACTTGCCAAAAAAGCACTTGCTGCTAAATCCATCTATCTTGAAGGGATATTTACCCATTTTGCTCATGCGGACAGTGAAGATCCATCATACACGTATGAACAATTCAGCAAGTTTCAATCTATTGTGGAATATCTGGTTAGTAAAAATATACATGTGCCAATTAAGCATTGTTGCAACAGCGCAGCTACAATGAATTTTCCAGAAATGCATCTGGATATGGTTAGAATCGGGATAGCCATGTACGGATTATCCCCAGACAAATCATTAAAAAATCATTCAATTCACCTTAAGCAAGCAATGAGTTTTAAAACAAGAATTGCTGCAATCAAAAATGTTGAAACCTCTCAGCCCATTAGCTATGGATGTACTTTTAAACCGGATAAAGATAGCAAGATTGCCACTCTCCCAGTTGGTTATGCTGATGGCCTATCCCGACTCCTGTCTAATAAGGGAAAAGTTCTAATTGGCGAACATTTTGCTCAAATTACAGGGCGAGTGTGTATGGACCAAACTATGATTGATGTATCGGGTGTAGATAATTGTTTAGTCGGTGATGAAGTTACCATTTTTGGGGCTAATCATTCCTCCTTTCAATCTGTAGATCACCTGGCAGATTGGATGGGCACTATTAATTATGAAGTCGTTTGTTTAATTGGGAAACGTGTACCAAGAGTGTATTTGTTAACAGATACACTAAATTTAGAACTAGAAGAAATTAGATGTCTTGTAAACTAAAAAATAACCCCTCTTCTAACACAAGAGGGGTTATTTCAATATATGTGTAATTTTTTTATTAAAGGGAATAACAATTTTAGAAAACCCAGCTATGATCTGTTCTGCATAAATTCTGCACATTTTAGTAATAAGATGATTATGTAATAATGTTTAAGGAGGTAATGATAGTGAAAAAACGTACTGTACTATTTCTTTTTACCGTGATTTCAGCTATCCTTTTAGCGGCGTGTACCAATGACACTGGGAAAACAAATATGAATCAAGGTGAGAAAAAAACAGAACAAGAAAAGAATTCAAGTAATATGAACCATGAAGGTATGGAAGGCATGAATCATTCAAGTACTGGTGAAGTACCAAAAGATTTAAAAGAAGCCGACAATCCAACCTTTAAGGTTGGAAGTCATGCAATAATTCACGCAGACCATATGGAAGGAATGGATGGTGCAGAAGCAACCATTGTAGGGGCTTATGATACTACTGTTTATACAATTTCTTATACACCGACAACTGGTGGAGACAAAGTGACAAATCATAAATGGATTATACATGAAGAAATTAAAGACGCTGGTGACAAGCCCTACAATCCAGGGGATGAAATTACAGTAGAGGCAGATCATATGAAGGGGATGAAGGGTGCGACTGCTGTAATTGATTCAGCCCAAGAAACAACAGTTTATATGGTTGATTACACACCGACAACTGGTGGAGACAAAGTGACAAATCATAAATGGGTAACAGAAGGCGAACTTTCAGCTAAGTAATAATTGTAAAAGTTTAAGGAATAGCCCTTACATATTTGGCTATTCCTTTTTCACTATAACTTATTTAAATTTCCATTATTAATTGGTAAAAGTAACTCTACATTGGTTCCTGATCCTTCTTCACTTTTTATTTTAATGTCACCTTTGTGTAAGTTTATAATACTTTTAGCAATATTGAGACCTAATCCAGAACCTCCAGTTTCCCGGCTTCTTGCTTTATCTACTCGATAAAATCGTTCAAAAATATTTTCTATCTCATCCTTTGGTATTCCAATTCCATAATCTTTTATATCGATAATTGCATATTGCTGATTCTTTTTAATGAAGACTTCAATTCTGTCATTGCTATATTTAATTGCATTATCAAGCAAAATGATGATGACCTGCTTAATCTTTAATTCATCTGCACGAATGATGATTGGAATTTCCTCATAATCTAATGTTATTTCCCGCTTATAAACATCTTTTAGTTGTTTTAAAATATCTTTGCATAAATTAATCAAATTAACTTCGTTTATTTCTAATACATTTTCTTTCTCCAATGTGGCTAATTCTAAAAAAGTTTCAGTCATTTTTTGTATCCTGGTTGCCTCTGAATGAATGGCTATAATAGCTTCTTCCGCCATTTCTTTATTATCTAATCCGTGTCTCCTTAGAAGATTAGCATAGCTCTTAATGACTGTTAATGGTGTCTTTAATTCATGTGATGCATCCGAAACAAACTGTTTTTGTCTTTCCATATTTATTAGAAGCCTATTAATCATACGATTAAATGTTCTCGCCAACGTTTGGAGTTCATCTTTTGTCTTATTTTGAACGGTAATGGTCTTAGGAACACCGCTTTTTTCTATTTCCTCCATCGTTTTAATCATATTAGAAATCGGTCTCATAATCATATTAGCTAGCCATCTTCCTCCCAACAAAGATAATAAAGCAGCTAATACCGTACCAATAATTAGGATTGCCCTAAGCATTTCTTTTCTGGCTTCTAGCCCTCGTAAACGTTCACCCATTTCCAAAGTTTTAGTTCCATTATTAAATGGTACACGAACAATTAACACTTCCTCTTCCCCATGTTCAGTAGAAATCAAACGGGTATTTGCTTGTTTTATTAAGGTATGATTTCCTTTCATTTTTTTTGAAAGGAACTTGTCATTTGTCACCTCATAAATCAACTTATTCTGTTGATCGATAATTCGAATATAGGAATGTTCTGTTAAATAGTCTTCTAATTCACCTTTCAACAGATTTGATGGTTGGGTTGTATTAATTTCTTTTAGGATATCCCCTGCTTTTTGAAAAAGGATATCTTTTTCCATATTTACTGTTGTTTTCATAAATAATAAAAACACAACGAAATTTATAAGAATTAATATACACAGCATCCAAGTCGTCGTTAATAAATTAATTTTTGTTGTGATCTTCATCATTAATCTCCCTTATGGTAAAACCAATTCCTCTTATAGTAGTAATTAATTGAGTAGGGAAGTCTTCATCAATTTTTTTTCTAAGATGTCTAATAAAAACATCAATTACATTCGTTTCACCCTCATATTCATATCCCCAAACCTTAAGAATAATGTTATCTCGTGTAACCACTTTATTTTTATTGATTACTAGATACACTAAGAAATCATATTCCTTTGGTGTTAATGTAATAGATTTTCTTCCTCTTTTTACTTCTCTAGTTTCTGTGTTTATGACTAGATCGTCCACTGTCAAAATGGAATTCTCATCGTTGGATTCTCCATTTTTAGGAGTATTTCGAAGGCATGCACGTATTCGCGCTAGTAATTCTTCTATTTCAAACGGTTTTGTGACATAGTCATTCGCTCCCTGATCCAATCCCGCTACTTTATCAAAAGTAGTATTTCTTGCTGTTAGAAGAATGACGGGCGTATTACAGTTTTCCTTCCTTAATCTTCTTAAAACATCTATCCCACTTAACCCAGGCAACATTACATCCAACAAAATCAAGTCCACTTTCGATTGCAAGGCGGTTTCCAATCCTGCCTTCCCATCATGTTCCACTGTTACTTGATAACCCTCATACTCTAATTCCACTTTTAACACGCGCGCAATCTGAACTTCATCTTCAATGACAAGAATATGTGTACTCATCTACACTCATCCCTTCTAACCAATAGTCAATAAACCCCTTTGTTACCTTCATTTCCGCTTAATACTTTTCCATTACAAGCCGTAACATTTCAAACAATAAGATATTAAAAACGATCCAGACACAGCCATATACATAACCACCAACAATATCACTTGGCAGTGCATTATTCGATGCAATAGTTTCAATTGCTATACCTATTAATAAGATAAATCCAAAGAAACTTCCCAAAATAAGCTTATAATTCTTTTGCGAATGTCGGTTAAGTAAAAATAAACATGCTCCATAAATAATGATCGTAATAGTAGCGTTTAAATCAGGAAATTTATCAGAATGATACTTTCCTGTGAACCCAATCGATTCAAGATAGCTAAAAATTTGTATGATTGTTTCATGAAACAGCCTTGCTCCTAATATTGAAACGATGAGTAAAAGATATTCTAAGAGTTTGTTCTTTCCCTTTCTCCAAATCTTTATTATTGTTACCCCAATTAATACACCTAAGGCATATTGAGTTTCGAATACTAAAAATATCTTCATCCATTTCATATAAACTACAGAATGTACCATGTATTCAACAATTTGATTGAATTGAGTGAACTCATTATATAAATAATCTTGAGCTAGTCCAAGCATTAACGTAACCAGACCAATTAAAACTAAAGTAAGGAAAATTAGAAATATCTCTGTAGTTCTTATTGTTTTCAATCGTACAATCAATTGCTCTAACAAATGAATAAGAAATTCTTTAATTTCAACTTTATAATATCGATAAGCTAAATACGCTAGTAACACTATTGAAAATACAATAATAAAAATTATAAGATATTTACTTGCTGATTGATGGAAAGCATGCCAACGAGGTCCCAAAACTTTACCTAAAGTAATAAAACAAATGCCCCATAGAAATATTCCAGTGTATGCAGGAATGAAAAATTTTCTAAAAGGCATTCTGGAAATCCCCGAAATATAACCTGTAAAATGTCTTATACCTGGAATAAAATAGGCAAAGACCAACAGTTTACTGCCTGACCGATCAAACCAAGCAGCCGTTTTATTAAATTTTTCAGGTCCAAGGTGGATGAATTTACCATATTTTTCAATTAATTTATAACCTCCAGCATTGCCAATCCAGTACGTTACGGTAATACCAACACCACCTGAAATAAAGACTGTTAAGAGTGCCAAAATGTAATTCATTTTCCCCTGAAATACGAAATAGCCAGCATAGCTCATTAAAAATTCACCTGATATTGGCAGAGCTAAAAGCTCTAGAAAAATACCAATGAATAATATCAGATAACTGTGTTGTTCAAATAATGTTATTAAATATGACATATTAATGCCTCCATTGTTTCTGAAAAGGAAAACAACCTATAAGCGAACGATCATCGTTAGCTTTATTTACAATGTACCACCATTATAAAGTGAATTTTATTTTTTAATGGATTTTTAATGTTTTATTAAGAGTACAAAAAGGTTAATACATAAAATAAAAAAGCTAAATCCCTTCGAAAAGGTTATTAGCTTTTTTTGAATTATAGATTAAAGTTTTTTTATCCTGATGGGACTCACCATTAACAGAGCGAGAATTAAGGTAATCCATGCATTGCTATATGAAAAGAACCCCATTGCAGCTAGCGGCAAACCAGCGGCTGGAATTGGCAATCCGCTAAAGTAGCCAATTGTAGGTTTCACATTAAACCTAGCTAATCTTAGCGCACCCATTATAGGGAAAAGGATAAATGCCAAAGAAGTGAAAAGGGACGGTGATGCAATGGTATGAAATATCAGCGCAGGAGCAACACCAAAACTAACAATATCCGCTAAGGAATCCAATTGAACACCTACTTCACTATTAACTTTTAATCCTCTTGCAATCCTCCCGTCAAGTAGATCAAAAATAGCTGAAAAGAAAATTAAAATAGAGGCTACTTCTAAAAAGCCACTCATATTACAGGTAATTGAAAGAACACCACACAATAAGTTTCCCATTGTAAATAAATTCGGTACCACTTTTGCTACTTGACTAAACAAGGTAGTTCCTCCTGACTCTAATAGTTTCATTAATATATTTAAGATTTTCTATATATATCCTTCCGCTTATTCTTTAAACCACATTTTACATTTTGGCTCTGTTAAACTTGCCTATTGATTTCCGCTCCAGGCACTTCGCTTTCCGTGGGTGTTTCGGCGAGCCTCCTCGGCTCATGCGCCTGCGGGGTCTCCCCTGAACCATACTCCCACAGGAGTCTTCGTGCCTTCCTCTCCAATAAATAGGTATATAAATCAACACTGTTCTTTAACATAGCCTACATTTTAATAAAATTTTAATGATTTGTTAGGGGAATATACAGGTTTCTTTTATATCATTAACTTGCCCAATTTTGTTAAAGTACCATTCTCAAATTCATTACAAACACGAAAAAGTTATTTGGGTTAAGTTGATATAAAACTATGGGGAGGAAAACCATTGAAAAGACTAGTAGAGGCGACCATGCAAAGAGCCATTCTAATGATTGTATGTGTGGTTATCATTTTGGCTTGGGGAGGTATTTCAGCTTACCAAATGCAAAGAGATTATTTGCCTGGGATTAACAATACTACCCTTTCAGTAAGTATGAGAGTTCCTGGGTATCAAGCTGCTCAGGTCAAACAGCAAGTAACCGATAATCTGGCAAGCGCCGTGAAAATAGTGGATGGTTTGTCCAATGTGGAAAGTACATCTTATGACGGCGGATTATTTATGAGTTTGTATTTTCCTATGAATACAGACATGAAGGTAGCAGAGGATCAAGTAAATAAAGCCTTGGCAAATGCCGATCTTCCATCGACCATAACGAGCACACCTTCGGTAACACGATTAACTACTAGCTCCTTTCCAATTTTGACATACAGCGTTACAAGTTCAAAATTGGATGAACAAACTTTACGTTCCACTGCCACTCAGGAAATTGTGAAACAATTAAAATCTGTTCCTGGTGTATCGGATGTATCCGTCATTGGGGGAGCAAAAGATGGATATGTATTAACAGTTCGTATGAAAGACCTTGTGAAAAACGGTTTAACATTAGATGATGTGAACAAATCGTTTGCATTAGCAGTTCCTTCTATGCCACAAGGGAATATCATTAACAACCAATTATCTATACCGGTTTCGTTTGATGGTTTACCGTTAACAGTCCAGCAAATGGAAAACGCAACAATTAAGAATAAAGAAGGAAAAGTAATTCCTGTATCAGCGTTCGGGACCATTACACATTCATTAAATGACTTAAAAACGGTTTCTAGAACAAATGGAGCACCAAGTGTCACATTAAATGTCATCAAAACACCATCAGCCAATATTACGGATGTAGCTAAGCAAGTCAAAGACCGTGTATCACATCTTCAATTGGATACCGTAAATCCAAAAGATGTTTCTTTCAAAGTTCTACTTGACCGAGAAAAAGAATTAAACAGTTCTCTTTTCGGACTAGTTCGAGAAGGGTTACTTGGCTCTTTATTCTCTATGATTTGTGTGTTTTTCTTCTTCCGAAATGTAAGAAGTACACTATTAATTGCTATTTCATTGCCAATTTCATTACTGGCAACGACAGCTTTCTTAAAATCAATGGGTATAACCTTAAACATTTTAACCGTTTCAGGTTTTATTGTAGCGATGGGCCGTATTGTCGATGACTCGATTGTAATCTTAGACAATATGTATAGAAAACGCGAAGAACAGCAGGATAAACCATTGCTTTCTATTCTTGCTTCATCTGTCATTGAAATGATTCCAGCGATTTTAGGTTCTACATTAACGACCATTGCTGTTTATATTCCGATTGCTTTTGTCGGAGGGGTAATCAGTGCTTCATATAGCGGATTTGCATGGTCAGTCGTTATTGCTCTCATCATTTCATTCTTTGTCGCAATGCTTGTCATCCCTGCACTTGCTTTTATGGGATGGAAAGGAGGAAACGGAGAAAAACAAACGGTCAAACTCGATTCTAAAATGAAGCCAATCTTGCAATCGGCTTTTAAACATAAGAAAGCAATGATTATTGTTTCAATCTTAGTGTTCTTGGCTGCTGGTATTTATTCCGCTTTCCTTCCTGTAAGTTTATTACCTAGTGGAAAAATCGGACAAATTGCTATTAAAGCAGAATTGCCGAAGGGAAGCACATTAATTCAAGTGGATTCTGAAGTGCAAAAGATCGAAAAAGCATTGAAAGAAAATCACAAGATTACGGCATACTCAGCCAATTTCGGTTCAACCATGACTCCACAAAGTGATGATGTGTTCGACCAGGGTGGTGGCTTTATTACCTATCCAAATGTCGCTAACCTTTCCGTTGTATTAAAAAACGACAAAGATGCTGATTCTGTCATTAAACAATTACAAGAGCAGCTTCCTTCTTTATCTAAAGATGTTACTTATACAGTCACAAGCCAGAACATCTCTGGTGATGATTCACAAATGCGTATTCTGTTTACAGGTGCAGATCAAGCTTCTCTGGACCAGGTTGCTCAAGAAGCAAGAACAGAGTTATCGAAAATTGGTAACTTAAGCGTAGATGGAAAAGTGGATTTAACAAATGGTTCGCCTAAGTATAAGATTACTTTTGACAAAAAAGCGATAGAAGAGAATGGCGTAAAAGTGGCTGATATTCTTACGGTCATTAATCGTTATATGTCTTCATCGAAAGATGCCACCATTACAATTGATCATAAAGCACTACCTGTGGATCAATATTTGGATCAAATTGAAACTGGAACGAACTCAAGCATTTCGTTGCATGCAACTGCCAATGATGTTTTAGCCTCTCTTTCTGCTGAGACATTACCTGGAGCTAATGGTGAAATAATACGATTAGACCAAATCGCTAAAATTTCAAATGATACCACTCCTTCAACCATTAGTGAACGAGATGGACAGCCGTTCTCCCTTGTTACAGCACAGATAACATCAAATGATATTAGTAAAGTGTCTAGCCAAGCGGAAAAAGCATTAAGCACCATGAAACTACCTAAAGATGTAACGTATTCATTGGGTGGTATTACTCAACAAGTAAAAGATATGATTTTCGATATGTCAGTTGCAGTAGCTTTCTCTATTCTTTTAGTATTGCTCATTACCTCCTCTATCTTCAAAGGATGGAGAGCACCTATATCGGTACTTTTAAGCATTCCACTAGCATTAAGTGGTGTCGTTATCGCTTTAATTTTATTCCATGGAGAATGGAACTTAGCAGCTTTAATCGGTATCCTAATGCTTACCGGTATTGTAGTGACGAATGGAATTGTGTTGATTGATAAAATTGAAAGAAATAGAAAAGATGGAATGCCGGTTAAAGAAGCTGTACTTTACGGAAGTCTTTCACGGATTAGGCCGATATTAATGACAGCAGCGGCAACCGTTCTTACATTACTACCACTTGCATTTTCACACAGTGTCGATACTGTCATTTCTCAAACGCTCGGTATTGTCGTAATTGGTGGGATGGTAACTTCAACAATCAACAGTTTTATCATCATCCCGATTATTTATGAGTGGTTGCATAAAAAGTCTGTATCAAAAACTATTACAACAAATGCAAGAACTACAAACTAGGATATTTTATTGAAGTTTTGAATCTCGCTTCATTGAGTAGCAATGCAGCGAGAAAACTAGAAATGAGGAGATAGAATGAATTATCATATATTTCAAGCGATCAACCAGCTTGCTGGTCATCATCCTTTTATTGACACGGTAATGATATTAACAACGCAATATGCATTGATTGTTTACGCCATCGTTTTACTTCTTATGTGGTTTTTAGGTAAAGACCACTCTAAATATACAGTTGTTTATGCAGCAATAACTGGTGGTTTAGGCTTGCTAATAAACTTTGTGATAGGTCATATTTATTATGAACCACGTCCATTTGTAACTCATAAAGTTCATCTACTAATTCAGCATGCAAAAGATGCTTCGTTTCCAAGCGACCATACAACAGGGGCGTTTTCCCTAGCTCTTGCGATATTGTTGCGCCATCGAAAAATTGGGTTAAGTATGCTGTTGTTTGCAATAGTAACAGGGATTTCTCGTATTTATGTTGGACATCACTATCCATTGGATGTAATTGGCAGCATTTTTGTAAGTGTATTTGTAAGTATACTTATTTACAAATTAAGCTCTTTGTTAAATCCCATCCCTAAAACAATAATCTTTATTTATAATCAAATCCCTTTAATTCCAAAAACTAAACAAAAAATAGGTCACTACTAAAGGGACAGCTAAACTAGCTGTCCCCCCGTTTTTTATAGGTACTTACGATGAACTCCTTTACCATCATAAGAAAATAACATCCGTCTTTCTTCAATCATCGTTTCCATGTGAACAGGTCTGCCCCAAAGCTGTTGAATATATGGGAGAACTTTTTCAAGATACTTTACGTCTAATTCAACACCTTCGTACCAATGCTTTAAATAAAGCTCTCCATTCTTCATATAATCTCCGTCGTTTACCGTAATGTAAGGAAATCCTCCATTTACCCGCATATTTACGAGCTGATCACGAATATGTTCCCACTCTTTATCAACAATTTTATAATCGCGCCCCTGCTTTTGGAACAGATACATATCCTCTCTCATAACTAAATCCTTATTTAAGTAATTGCGAAGGAAGGAGATATCGGATTCTACTTCCCGTACCTCAAACATTTTTTCTCTTCCAGAACCAGGTTTAACTCCTCTTCGCTTCATTTCTTCCGTTGGATTATTATACCGTTCTTCAATATCCTCGAAAATTTTTATTCCAAGGTAATATGGATTTATTCCTGTCTTGGATGGCTGTACAACTCCCGCATTTAACTTCGCAAATTCAATGGCTTCTCCGCTGGTTAAATCCATTTCCCTTAAAATCCGCTGGTGCCAATAAGAAGCCCAGCCCTCATTCATGATTTTTGTCTCAAGCTGTGGCCAGAAGTAGAGCATTTCCTCCCGCATCATTGTTAAGATATCTCGTTGCCAATCTTCTAGCTCTCTACTGTAAGTTTCAATAAATAACAATATATCCTTTTCGGGGCGTGGCGGAAACTTCTTTTTCCTTGGTTGAAGGGATTCTTTTTTATTTCTTTCATCCAAATTCCATAGGTCATCATAGGGTGTAGCAGCAATAGGATTTCCCTCATCTTCCTCATCATCCCCGATTGACCATGACAGCTTTGGCCTCATGAGAGAAGGGTCAATATGCTCGTCAATTGCTAACACCGCATCAAGGAAGGTTTCTACCTCTTTCTTTCCATATTGAATCTCATATTGGTGAATTCTTTCTGCAGTTGCTGCCATACTCTCTACCATATCGCGCTTCGTATTTTGGAAACGGACATTGTTTTTAAAGAAATCACAATGAGCTAACACGTGAGCAACAATCAACTTATTTTGGATTAGTGTATTCGAGTCTAATAAAAATGCGTAACATGGATTAGAGTTAATGACAAGTTCATAAATCTTACTCAACCCTAGGTCATAATGAAGCTTCATTTTGTGAAATTGCTTTCCAAAACTCCAATGCGAGAATCTAGTGGGCATTCCATAGGCTCCAAATGTATAAATAATTTCTGCGGGACAGATTTCATAACGCATGGGATAAAAGTCCAATCCAAAACCACTTGCAATTTCGGTAATTTCACTGATTGCATATTCTAGTGATTTACGCTCATCCGAATTCATTGCCATTCCCCCCTTTTCCTCTTATCACAATGTATGAACAAAAGCTGGGAATGATGAAAAGAAAAGCGTAAGCGCCTTGGTCAGCCCCGACAGGCAAATGTTCTTCTGCAAGAAAAGTCGCTCTTTGACTTTGGCAGAAGAACATTTGACCCGAGCTGTAACAATCATCGCTTTATCAAGCCATGATTGTTACAAGATACTCAAGGAAGAATAATCAGGATGAAAACTGGCTAGGCGCTGAAGCTGAACAATTTTCGAAGTCGATTTTGCTTTCTTATAATATTAAAAAAACAATAAGCAAGATCGCTTATTGTTTTTGAGTTTCAACGGTTAAATTAAGAAGTTTTTTATTAGTTAAGTCATGATTTACTCTGATAATGACAAAGAAGTTTTGATTGTTTTCTTGAACTTTAAAACGAAAACCATCCTCCACCTTTGAAGAATCCATCTTTTTACGGCCTAGATATTCATAATCTCGAATTGGGCTACCAGGAAAGTCTGCTTGTACCACCGACATTGCAATCCTGCCGTATTTTTCATAGTCAGGTTTCTGTGCATGGCTCTGATTGGTAAAACTGACCAAAATAAACGCCGCCATTAGTATAGAAATAAGTGTTTTTTTCAAGAAATTCCCCTCCATTTTATTAGGCTACTTCTATTTTCCCCAAGCTGTATGTCGTTATGAATTAATTAGGGATTTTTTCCGCTTCTTTAGCAAGTTTAAGCCCTACCAATCGATTCCGTTTCCATTCTGTTTTAAAAACGGATAATGGAGGGTTCGTTTCTCCAACTAGGTAACTTATTTCAATCGTCATTGCAGGACGGTGGTAAGTAGTAATGAACCAATCTGTAAATCCGCCTCCTGTTGCCTTTTTTGGTGGCTTTGCTAATTTGTATCCCGTAATTTTAGCTATTTTTTTCGCAAGCTTCCTATCCCTTTTTAGATGTTTTCCATTTTTATAATTCCAAAAAATTTCTCTTCCCGCAGAATGATAAGCTACCGCAAGTGATGGATTAACCTCCTTAATAAAGTTCGTTAGTGCAATCACTTCCTTTGCTTCAAGCGGTCTCTTTCCTTTGTAAAATTGATAATGTGGTGATGTCGGCTGCATAGGAAGTTCAGTCCACCCTGCAGGATACTGCCTATTAAGGTCAATCCCCGTTCCATTTGCTTTCCACCTTGAAAAATTACTCGAATTGTTATTCATGATTTGTAAACGATTGAATTGTTTTGCGGGGATTCCTTCGAAATGATTTTGTTGAATTGTTACTCCATCTGGATTTAACATTGGAACAAACCAGATGGAAACCTCATTAAGAATAGAAGTGGAAGTCAAAGGGAACCTTCCCGTTTTTTCATAAGTAGCTGCATAGGTTTCAAGCATTTTCATCAAAAGCATACTGGTTAACCACTCACGTCCATGGTGAGCGCCAATTAAAACGATATTTCGTTTTCCCTTCCCTACCTTTATTGCCCAAATTTCTCTTCCAAAATGAGTCGTTCCAATAGATTTAACCTCTAATTGACCATTA
The DNA here is from genome assembly GCF_030818775.1 of Bacillus sp. SORGH_AS_0510. Taxonomy (NCBI): domain Bacteria; kingdom Bacillati; phylum Bacillota; class Bacilli; order Caryophanales; family Bacillaceae; genus Bacillus; species Bacillus sp. SORGH_AS_0510. Next base: position 4,023,274 of record NZ_JAUTAU010000001.1, read on the forward strand.
TGCTGTTTTTTCAATTGAGTGATGTCATTTTCTAACTGTTCATAGGAATAGGCTTTATTCGTATGAACCACCTTAGCTGCTGTAGGAGTTATGGAATAAAAAAGGATAATTATAAAAGCACAAAAGAATTTATTCATGTGACCTCCTCGTAACCAATTGAATGAATAAATAAACAGGTAAAACTTGAAAACCTTATGAACATTGGGTGTCCAACATTTTCTGCGAAAGTTATCTTCAGAATGTCATACAATAATCTCAACTCCTAGTAAGGAGGAGAGAAAGTAAATGAATAAACTGGATTATGACCGGGCGTTATATTATACACACCGGTCCGAATGGGATAATTTGCTTATATTAATGGTGCGGACAAAAGATCAGTTTTTGTCCAAGAGAATTGAACAGTTCCTTCATGCTTACAACTTTGAACGTGACTACACTGTGATTGAAACAAAACTTTATAATCTGCTTCGTTACATCGACCATGCAAACGAAACTATAGAGGCAGATCCAAATGAGATACCGATGTATAGTCTTTCCTGAAAAACCAAGTGGATACAGAGTTATATGTGAGAATTTTTTACAACCGGACTAAAGAATTCCACCACCAAAAAACCGGCTCCCTAAAAAGGAGCCGGTTTAAATTATCCTATTTTATCATTTTTGGTTACACCATTTCGAACGGCAAAAAGCGCAGCCTGCGTCCGATCAGCAAGTTCCAACTTTGCTAAAACATTAGAAACATGTGTCTTAACTGTCTTTTCAGTTATGAAAAGCGAAGAGGCAATTTCTTTATTGCTTTTTCCGCTTGCTATTTCTTTCAGAACTTCCAACTCTCTTTTGGTCAAATCATCTAAAGGATTTACGGCATTTCGCTTTGCAGTTAAATGTGTTAATAAATGTGTTGTGGCTTTTGGGTGTAATTGGTTTTCACCGCTCATTAACATTTTAATTGCTCTAACTAACTCATCCGGCTCAATGTCCTTTAATTGATAGCCAGAGGCCCCAGCTTCTATAGCAGGGATAACATGATTTTGATCAGAAAAGCTTGTTAATATCATAATCTTCATCTGTGGATGTTTTCCTTTAATGATTCGTGTTGCTTCAATCCCATCCATTACCGGCATAACTAAATCCATTAATACAAGATCCGGCATTAATTGATCAACTAATTCAACCGCTTCTTCCCCATTTTTTGCTTCTCCAACAATCTCAATATTCTCCTGTGTTTTAAGAAAAAACACTAAACCTCGCCGTACCACATGATGGTCATCAGCGATTAATATTCGAATGTTCAAAATGATTCCTCCCTAAAACGGAATACTTACTTGTATATGTGTCCCTTGATTTAGTTCACTATTTAAATAAAAGGTTCCGCCTAATGACTCGGCTCTGTTTCTCATGCTCTTGAGTCCTAACGAAGGAAGCTCTTTTCCTTCGTGATAAGTGAAGCCGCATCCACTGTCTTTTATTTCAATCGTTATCCTATTATCACTGCCAGTCACAACCAAGTGGATATCCGATTGTTGTGAATGTTTCTTGCAGTTAGCTAATGCCTCTTGGCTAATGCGAAAAACAGCTTCTTCTATTCTACTTGGCAGATGAATGACTCCGTTTATTTTTATATTCGTTTTTAATCCCAGCATCTCACCGTAGCTAGCTAATGCGCTGACGATCCCTTTCTCTAATCCTTTTGGGCGGAGTTGCCAGATAAGCGCCCTCATTTCATTTAATGCTTCCTGTGCTAAATCTTGAATATAACCAAAGGTCTCTTTGACTTCTACCTCTTTTGTCATTTCTTTCCCACCACGGGCAGTTAAGCTTAAGGAGAAAAGTAGCTGATTGACAGAATCATGCAAATCTCTAGCTAATCTATTTCTTTCAGCCGTTAAAGCTATTTCTTGCTCTCTTTGGGTTAAATGGATTCTTTTTAAAGCTGAGCCGATTTGCAAAGCTACTGACTCCAATAATGCTAACTCTTCTTCATTAAACCTTGTTTTATTGGGGGAACCGACATTTAATAATCCGAACTTTTCTTTACCCGCTTTAAGTGGCACCGTTGCATGATGGGTTAATCCCCATGTATCCCCTAACTCCTGTTCAATTGCATCCTCCAGACGCATACATTCAATAATATTGGTTGCTTTATCTATTCGGCCCTTATTATAGCGGTCAATACACCAGCAATCACCTTTACACATGGGAGAAAAATTATTATCCGATAATGCAGGGGGAAGATTTTCTTTAGCTGCTAATGTGAATGATCCATCAGCATCAATAAGGAAAATCCATCCTGTTTGTAAACCGGTTACGTGCAAAAGCTTTCTTAATACCTCTGAAAGTACATTGTTTATGTCTGTTCCTTGATTTAGAAGTTCAGCAATATCTTTTAAAATTTGTAAATCAGAATGGTGACATGTACTCATCAATAAATCCCCCTGAAAATTCAAACTCTTGAAATTATTATAACGCTTTTCTCGTTTGAAAACCTTAGAAAAAAGAAGGGTTCCATCTACGACTAAAGACTGAAAAAAAAAGAGGCTAACTAGGAGTTAACCTCTTTTTATTATGCAATAGGATATTGCTGTGCGAATGGGTGTATGACAATTTCATCAATTAACATATGCTTCGGAGCGGAAGCCATGTACACAACTGCGTTTGCGATATCTTCTACTTTTAGCCAGTCTTTCTTCTCAGGGAGACCTTGGGTAGATTCAGCAAAGTATGTATCAACCATACCAGGGTTAATCGTTCCCACTCTTATACCGTACTCCCGAACTTCTTGTGCAACAGAGCCGGAGAAACCTTGTACTGCATACTTTGTAGCTGTATATGCTGCACCATTAGGAATAGTATAGCGTGCAACATCCGAAGAGATAGTTATAATCGTTCCTGATTTTCTTTCTTTCATATGTGGAAGAACGGCTTTAGTTGCTAAAAAAACACCCTGTACATTGACTTCAAATACCTGTTTCCATTCTTCTAACGTTATTTCCTCTGTTAATTTAAAGAAGCCTACTCCTGCGTTATTAACTAGGAGGTCGACTGCTCCGTATACTTCAATTGTCTTCTTAACTACATTCACCATATCCTCTTCTTTTGAAACGTCTGCCTGAATTGGAGTAATACTAGCTAAGCCACTCTTCTTTAATTCGTCTGCAGTTTCAAAAATTTGTGAGGAACTACCTACAATCGTAAGTTTCATACCTTGTTCTGCAAGTTTAACAGCAATCTCTCTACCAATACCACGTGATGCCCCAGTAATAATTGCAATTTGATCTTTAAGCATAGTTGTTCTTCCTTTCATGTTGAATAGCCATTGTTTCATTTCTATCCTTCTTGAAGCACCTTTAGCTTTTTTTCCACTAGATCCATGAATTCTTTTTCTACCTTGTGTAGCTTTCCTTTACTATCAGCGAGGCTTATACTGTTTACTCCAAAGTAAAATTTAACCTTTGGTTCAGTTCCAGAAGGTCTTAAGCAGATCCATGTACCATCTTCAAATGTATATTTTAGCACATTTGACTTTGGCAATAGGATTTTTTCTTCATGATTATTTTGTTAGCCTAATGCCTGTTAAATAATCCTCAATTGAAACTACCCTTAAGCTGCCAAGAGTTGTAATCGATTCCTTACGGAAAGATGCCAATAAGTTCTGAATAACTTCTGCTCCCGCCTTGCCCTTTAGTGTTAAGGAACGGAGCCCTTCTTGATAAAATCCGTATTTTTCAAAGACCTTCATCATTCCATCGAATAGGGATAACCCTTGCTTTTTATAAAACGCACAAACTTCTGTTGCAAGCAGTGCAGCCTGAACGGCATCTTTGTCCCTGGCGAAATCGCCTATTAAATAGCCGTATGACTCTTCATAGCCAAATAGGTAGGTATATTTCCCTGTTTCTTCATATTCCTTTATTTTTTCAGCAATAAACTTGAAGCCGGTTAAAACATCAATCGTTTCTAGACCGTATGCAGAAGCGATCTTTCTACCTAATTCCGATGTAACAATCGTTTTCAAAACTACACCGTTTGAAGGTAATGTGCCTTTCTCCTTTTTCTGTGAGAGGAGATATTCTAGCAATAAAGCACCTGTTTGATTACCTGTAAGCACTACGTACTCTCCTTCATCATTACGCACCGCAATCCCGAGACGGTCGGCATCCGGATCTGTTGCAATTAATAAATCTGCTTCAACGTTTAAACCGTCACGAATAGCTAATTGGAATGCAGCATGTTCTTCAGGATTTGGACTTTTTACAGTTGAAAACTCGGGATCCGGTAGCTCCTGTTCCTTTACAACTGTTACATTCTTATATCCCAATGCAGAGAGTGCTGAACGTACTGGTTTATTAGCTGTTCCATGTAATGGAGTAAAAACAACTGATACATCCGTTTCACCAGATAAGTGGGGATTTTCTGAGATTGATAAGAGCTTTTCAATATAGGCTTTGTCTATCTCTGAACCAATTGTTTTTATCAATCCAGAAACCCTCAATTTCTCTTCACTATCGACTTCAATTAATAATTCGTTTTGAATTTCATTTACCTTTGCGATCACTTCGTCCGCACTATTTGGGGGGAGTTGACCACCATCATCTCCATATACCTTGTAGCCATTATATTCTGGTGGATTATGGCTGGCCGTAATGACAATACCAGAAAAAGCATGTAAATATCTTAATGCATAGGATAGTTCGGGGGTCGGTCTTAAATCATCAAATAGATAGGTTTGTATTCCTTTTGTTGCAAGTGTTTTTGCAGCTTCTAGAGCGAATTCTGGCGATTTATGACGTGAATCATATGCAATAACTACCCCTCTATTTTTCGCATCTATCCCTTGTTCTTCTATGTATGCAGCCAGACCAGCAGATGCCTTGCGAACGGTATAGATATTCATACGATTAGTCCCTGCACCAATCTCTCCGCGCATCCCGCCAGTGCCGAATTCTAAATTCTTATAAAAAGCCTCTTCCATTTGTTTATCGTCAGTTTTCCACTCTTCTAACTGAGCTTTTAACTCTGAATCTAATCCGTCAAACTCCATCCAACTTTTTGCAACTGCTTTCCAATTCATTATGTTTCTTCCTCCTCTTCAGTCTAATTTATATTGTTTCTAAGTTGTTACATGATACTCCTTTAAAAACTACTAGAAAGAAACCGACAATTTTTGCAGGATTAAAAGCAGGCATAAAAAAAAGCCCGGAAAATCCAGGCTTAAAACTCTATATAAGTAATTCATTATCTGCTCTTGTATAAATACTAAGCATTGAATGTTTTATGCTCCCCACACTGACAAATTGCTCAAAATCAAAAGGGAAGGATAACCCATAGTACTCAAGGGTATCCACATTTTTTTTGTATAATCCAGCATAGTGACGGTCCAACTGAGTGGATTCGAGTATGGATATTAATGTACGTATACAAGTCATGACCTGAAAAGCATCTTTTAATGTGCTAAAATCTTCAGTAGGACGTAATATTCCTAATTGCTCAAATTGATAAATCTCTTCATCACTAAAATAGAGTGGAAAAATATTCGAGTAAATGTACCTCACCAGTTCATTTATTTCTTCTTCTTGACTTGGTGTCGAGGCAAATACAATTTTCACTTAAAACCCACCTTTGCCATCGCTATTTTCTGTCGTCTAATATAACATAAGAATAACATAATTTTATTAGAGAATTCGGTGGTAATTGTAACCACATATTTAGTAGCTGCGCGCTGTTTTAACTTATTATAAAGGAGAAAATTATGCTTAAAACTGTACGAAAAGGCGAATGGATTCATCTCATAATTCCCATGGAATGGAATGGCAAAACATTAGAGGAGGTTTTCCGCCAAATTTGGGAAGCTCCGAAGAAATTGACCCATACCTTTAGAATGGAAAATAGAATCCTTTTAGATGGTGTTCGTGTGAATTGGACCTTACCATTACATTCTGGTGAAGTGTTACAAATGAGATTGTTTACTGAAGAACCCTTATCAGTGATCCCTCATTTTCATGATATTGACGTTCTTTATGAGGATGACCATGTAATCGTAATCAACAAACCACCTTTCATGAACACTCACCCAAATGATACGAACGAAGATCATACCACACTTACAAATGCTCTTGCTTTCTATTTACAAGCAAAGGGTGAAAATAGAAATATTCGTCAAGTCCACCGATTAGACCGAGATACTTCAGGAGCAATTTTATTTGCCAAACATGCGTTGGCAGGTGCAATTTTAGACAAAATGTTAGAAAAACGAGAAATCAAAAGAACGTACATAGCCGCCGTTAATGGTGTATTCAACCAAAAAAAAGGACGAATCAATGCCCCTATCGGCAAGGATCGGCATCATGCAACGAGAAGAAGAGTGTCCAATACTGGACAGGAGGCAATAACTAATTATCACGTGCTATTCGAAGATAAACATAAGCAGATTTCCATCGTAAAATGCTGGCTTGAGACAGGTAGAACCCATCAAATAAGGGTTCATTTAAGTCATACGGGTCATCCGATCATAGGAGACATACTTTATGGCGGTGAAAAAAAGATAAATAGACAGGCCTTACATGCAGCCAAGCTTGAGTTTCACCATCCAATCACTCAAGAAAAAATTACGTGCCATGCACCTGTACTAGATTTACAAGAACTATTTAAACAAATTGATGTTTATACTCTATAATAATAAAAAGGCTGACTCCAGGGAGTCAGCCTTTTTTTCCACCATATTGTTAATCTGCTCTTCTGAAAGCTCTCATGACAAAGCTTAACAGTAGAACTAACACTGCAGCCCCAATTATTGCGGGAATTATAGCAAAGTCAGCTACATGCGGACCCCAATTTCCTAAAATTGCTGTCCCTATCCATGCACCAACAAAACCAGCAATAATGTTACCTATAATTCCACCAGGAATATTTCTTCCAACAATCAGCCCAGCTAACCAACCAATCACACCGCCTACAATTAATGCCCAAATAAAGCTCACTTTAGAACACTCCTTTTTAGTATTCATCATTTCACTTATTTATTAGCATCTACCACTTTTCAGGCAGTAGTGGAAAGTTAATTCTTGCTGCCTGTACTTATAAAGTACCCAGATTTCTTTTTTATACTCCTTGCAGAGTTAAAACAATAAAAACTACTTGTCAATACATAAATTGTACAATAAAGGTAAGATTAATATAGAAAACAAATTGATGAATTAGATGTAGTTATTTATCAGAATATTCTAATGTTAAGTTTTTGTAAATTTCGTTAAGATTGTATCCTTTTTCGACAATATTCATATAAAATATCTTAGGGTTGTACATATTTTAAATTAAATGGGGGTCATCCACATGGCATTAAAGAAAACTGATAAATTCTCAGTATTGCTTCGCAATATTTCAACTAACCTAAAAGAAAGTACCAATTTCTTTACCGAATACAAATTAAAAAATGTAAGTGATTTAAAAATCTTCTCTGAAAAAATGAAAGAATTAGAAACAAAAGGAGATTCTTTTGTTCACGAAGTAATTAAAGAGTTGAATGATGCCTTTATTACTCCAATCGAGCGCGAAGACATTCTTCACCTTGCGATGAGTATGGATGATGTTCTAGACGGTCTTGAGGGGTGTGCGGCACTATTTGAAATGTATTCTATTACGAATGCTGATAACTTCATGATTCAGTTTGTAGATGCCATTCAAGGTAGCGTCCATGAAATTGATAAGGCTGTTGAGTTACTATCAAATAAAAAATTAACTCAAATTCGTGAACACGCAATTAAAATCAAGGATTTCGAATCAAAATGTGATAATATCCTACGTCAATCTATTAAGAACTTATTCACTGTTGAAAAGGATCCTATTCGTATTATCCAATACAAAGAAATTTATGAAGAACTTGAGGATATTGCTGACTACTGCCAAGCAGTTGCCAACACTCTTGAAACCATCATCATGAAAAATGCATAAGGAGCAAAAATATGAGCCTTGTTTTAATTTTAACCATATTAATTGTTATCGGCGCTCTTGCATTTGACTTCATTAATGGTTTCCATGATACAGCAAATGCGATTGCTACCTCTGTTTCAACAAAAGCATTAAAACCACGTCAAGCGATTTTATTGGCTGCCGTTATGAACTTTGTTGGTGCACTGACATTTACTGGTGTTGCAAAAACAGTATCCAAGGATATTGTTGATCCCTTTATGCTTCACAATGGATCAGTCGTTATTCTTGCCGCATTAATTTCAGCAATTTTTTGGAATTTACTTACTTGGTACTATGGAATCCCAAGTAGTTCATCACACGCCATTATTGGATCTATAGCTGGTGCTGCAATCGCTGCAGAAGGCTTTAATGTCTTAAACTATGGCGGATTTTTGAAAATTTTAGAAGCACTAATCCTTTCTCCAATATTAGCTTTTGTGGTTGGATATATCATATACAGTATTTTCAAAGTAGCATTTAAAAACTTTAATTTAACAAAAACGAACCGAAATTTCCGTTATATACAAATTGCAACCGCTGCATTACAGTCTTATTCTCACGGAACAAACGACGCCCAGAAATCTATGGGTATTATCACTTTAGCTCTAATTGCAAACAATTATCTCCATCCAGATGCGGGTATTCCATTTTGGGTACAATTATCCTGTGCGATCGCCATGGGACTTGGTACTTCAATTGGTGGTTGGAAAATTATTAAAACGGTTGGCGGTAAGATTATGAAAATCCGTCCAATTAATGGTGTTGCTGCAGATTTAACTGGAGCTGCAGTTATTTTTGGCGCTACTTTTGCCCACTTACCGGTAAGTACGACACATGTTATTTCTTCAGGTATTTTAGGGGTTGGTTCTGCTCACCGCCTAAAAGGTGTTAAGTGGGATACAGCACAACGTATGTTCATCACTTGGGTGATTACCCTTCCAATTACTGCACTTATTGCAGGAATTAGTTATTTCATTCTAAATTTATTCTTCTAGTATTTTAAGACGGCTGAAATTTCGGCCGTTTTTTTAATGCTCGTACTTCTAAACAGTGGCCACTTACATATTTTAATGTATAAGGACAAGTTTGGGGTTGATAGATAGATGAAACAAAAAATTGCTGCCATGCTGCTAGGAAGTATGCTTTTGAGTTTGGGAGTTAATGGATTTTTAGTACCCTACCACCTGCTTGATGGTGGTGTAATCGGATTAGGATTAATTATTCATTACTTTTATGGATGGCCTACAGGGCTAAGTATCATATTATTAAGCTTACCTCTATATATTTTGGCTTGGTTTTTCGAACGGCGTTATTTCTTTTATAGCCTCCATGGATTAATTATCTCTTCTTTTTGCATTGATCTATTCTCATTCATCAATGGAAAAATACATCTAGATATTCTCCCTAGTACGATTATAGGAGGCATCCTAGTAGGAGTCGGCATTGGACTTATGCTTCGCTATGAAACAAGTACAGGAGGAACAGATTTATTAGCTCAAATTTTAACCAAATTCACTACAATTAATATAGGTATCATCATTTTCTTGATAGATGGTCTAATTATCACTAGTGGCATTCAGGTTGTTGGTTTAGAAAAATTTTTCTACTCCCTGCTAACCATCATTTGTGTTGGCTTAATGACAACTGTTACCGTTTCGCGAAGGCCAGAAACACATTAACGAGTTTTTATATTAGCAACCAACGCAAAAAGGAGGTTGATCTCTGCAGAGTCAACCTCCTTTTTAATTACTTTCTCCCTGTTGGGCTAGCAGCTGGTAAAATAACAGTAAAAGTACTACCTTTACCCTGTTCCGATTGAACTGTTATTTCTCCTCCATGTGCGTAAACAATCTCTTGTGAAATGGCTAAGCCTAAACCAGTCCCACCGATTGTTCTACGATCAGAATTATCTACACGATAAAATTTTGAAAACAGTTTTTCAATAGAGTCTTTAGGTATGCCCAAACCATTATCACTTATGGCGATCTTCAGTCGTTTCTCACCTTGAAATACACTGACCTTTATCTTTCCACCCTGGGGAGAATATTTTACTGCATTATTTATTAGGTTTGTAAAGACCTGAATTAGTTTGGTCGTATCACCTAGAATGACCGGATAATTCGCAAAGACTTCAAGAATAATTTCGTGTTGCTTTGTGGTAATTTGCTGTCCCTCAATAACTTTCTTAAGCAGCGGAACCAATTCGATATCCCTTTTCTCATAGCATTGGTTCCCTGATTCTAGTCGCTGTAAATCTAGAAAATCATTGATTAATCCTGTAAGCCGTTTCGCCTCATTAAAAATGGTTGTCAGATACTTTTCTTGTCTCTCTGGTTTTAACTCACGGTGCAAGAGTAATTCAGTAAATCCAAGAATGCTTGCCAGTGGTGTACGTAATTCATGGCTAACTGTATTAACTAATTCTGATTTTATTTGTACAAGTGAGTCTAACTCCTTATTTCGAGCAATTAACGCCTGCTCCTTCTCTTGAATCTTTTCGACCATTGTTTGAAAGGCGAATGATAATGCACCAATTTCATTGTCACAATTGATACATGTAGGTATATCCACTTGTTTCCCTTCAGCAATTTCATTAGCGACAATAGTTAACTGGGTTAAAGGCTGGCCAACTTGCTTTAACATAATTCGAATGATTCTTATCAACAATAATAGTATGAAAAAGATAAATACTACAAAACCAATTTGAATATATGTTTTAATTCTAATTAGTTTTTGGTAAAGTGTTTCACTTTCATCTTCAATATTTTGTAAATAAGTATTCATGGATGTCCTAAATTGTATCACTCTTGCCGTACCTTGGTTGTTTGCTATATTTGCCACTTCCTGCTTATTTCCTGCTTCGTATTCTTTTATGACTTTGGGAAGTGTCTCATCAAAATAGTATCGAGAAAAGTCATGAATGTTAGCAAGCAGTTGACGGTCTTCTTTTGTTTTCGCATGTTTAGTTAACTCAGTAACATAATTCTTAATTTTAGGCTCTTGAGCTAGCGCATTTTCTCTCAATGATGGATTACCATAGGCAATATACCCTCTGATGTCGAAAAGAGCTTGGGTAAAGACCTCATTTATTTGAACTGCAATTTTCTGTTTGGTGGTAAGCTCATTGCGCTTGGTTATATAGGAATTATTAAGGTAATTTTGAGTGACCAACAATAAGGTTGATCCGATAATAAAACAAATAAGAAACACCCAAATTAAGGTTGCAAATCTTGTCACCAAACTGTCTTTAATATTCAACCTACTTGCCATTAAAGATTCCCTCTACCATTTGCAATAATTGACTTGGGATAAACGGCTTCGTCATGTAAAAATCTGCTCCGGCTCCAAGAACTCTGTTTTGTTCATATTCTTGACTTTTAGCAGATAACATCAATATCTTTGTTTTAGATTGTTCAATCATTGGTTTGGCTATTTGAATGACCTCAAGGCCAGTTAAATACGGCATCATATAATCAATTATAATCAAATCATATGTATGCTTCTCAATATAATCTAAAGCCTCCTGACCATCCTCAGCCTCATCCACTACATAATTCATTTCTTCAAAGGTATCAACGATTAACATTCTTAAAATCTCTTCGTCCTCTGCTAATAAAATTCTTTTCACTTTACACCATCCTTTATATCTGTCTTAAGGAACGTGTCTGACATGATACGATATGAGTCTTTCAACCTCTCGTAATAAACTGGAGAATCCCAAGGCTTCCAACTATACAAATAGCTATCTTTTTGGTTAATTTGATTATTGGATCGTTTTGGAAATGATTGTCGGGCTATCCCTAATTTAGTTGTTACAACTGCTATCCTAATACCTTTTGATTCCACACTTTCAGATAGTCCATGTATCCAGAAATCCCCCATTACTTCTCTTAGACTCGGGTCCTTAAAGTTCAATAACTGCCAAGGGATACGTCCTTCAATAGTTTTGTTGTCACTGCTGATACTAATATCAGTTAATGAATCAAAGCTCTTGTTAGTAGGATTGGCATTTCCGAACCGCAGTACCCCTGTTTCATAATCCTGAAAAGGGACAACTGTGTTAGAGGAAGGTATCGTTAATTTCTTGTTTAACGCTAGACGAATCGGATGGAAGATACCGTTATCTTTCTTTTCTGGATAGGGCTCTTCCTTAATCAGGTGTAAGAGCTTGGCATATTGAAAATAGAATGTATCATAATAACTATCCACCATAACCCTTGAATCTTTCGGTCCAGTAAGTTTCACTAAGAAATCAATTCCGAAATCTGTTCGTACCTTACTCTCTTTTGAAAGGGAAATATTCGTTTGCCCCTGGTTGTCTATGGTATCTAATAGTAAATAAGTGCCTTCCTGTTTAAAGTCCACAGGTTTGTTATATTTTAGTTGAAAGTAAAGGTAGCCACTATCTGAAGTCATACGTACTTCTTTCAGTAAATCCTCTTTATCGGTTGATTGATAAATCCGTTCTACACCTGCTAGATTCCAATCACTGCTCACACCATCAACCGTGATAGCGGTCTCCTTTTTACCTGGTTCAAATCCAAGTAAACCAAAGTGCTGCTCATTCGTTTGCTGGTTATTCCAGTATGGTCTTCGATCTGGATTATCGAAATCCATTGTGTTCCACGTACGTTTAAACCACTCATCCTGCCATGTAAATACCAGACCGCCAGCATACCCCTCACTTACGATGGATTGATACAATTGACGATCAATCTCGCCTTGTTCCTTTTCTGAATGAAAGCCTTGATTCATTCCATAGACATTCTTATGGGTCAACCCCCTTGAAGAAGGTACACCAAACTCAGCAACTAAAACAGGCATATTATGCGCAGCTCGTAATTCATGTAAATAGCCAGCATAATTGCTTTTCTTACCATTTAAATCGACATAATGAAGATAATTAGGCTCATAGTTTAGAAAATCAGGGTAGTAAGGATAGATATGGTAGGATGCAAACAATCCTGCATGAAATTGATTGGTTGCAACAATATGATTAGGATCGATGGAAACCATATCTTCATTTTCAAGCGGCTCTGCAGGGTGTTCCAACAAGTCCGTCGTTACCCAGTTCGTAAAACTAAGCGAATGCTGCCATTTATACTTATTTGTTTCGTAATCAGTGGCATAATCTAACAATCCTGCAAGCCATGCTTCAAATGGATTACTATTCTCAGTTTTAAAATATTTTCCATTATACTGTCCGACGGCCGCATTCTTTGCATTTGTATTAGCTACCATATTTGGGTCCCACTCAGTTCCTAATACCATTCCGAGCACATATTTAGAAATATCATATTTATACTCACCTGATGCATGTCCTGGGCGGGCTGCTAGATTCGCATTACCATGAATTATATCAATCATATTTTTGATTTCTAGTCTAGCATCGTCTGTATTTACTTGCGCATATGCATCTTGGGTATGTATAAGATTTTCTTCATTTACCCATGTACCATGCATAAGATATAAAGGTTTTTTAGCCATTTGGTTATATTCATAGAAAGCCTCATAGAACTGTGGTGGATGAAGAGTATACACCCTGATTGCATTTGCATTCATTGCACCAATTTCTTTAAACCAGCGGAGATATTCCTGTTTTGAAATTGCTGTTTCTCCAGGGAAATATCCAGGTTTTCCAATCCCCATGTTGACACCTTTGATTAAAAAATCGTTCCATTTGCCATCCTTTTGGATTTGTATATATGTTTTTCCGGTTTTCGAATTTAGGTTTATTCCATCTTGTTTAACTAAATCCACTTTTTCTTGAGAATCCAGCTTATGTAATCCTTGGTTAAGAATATCCTTCATCATTGGTACATAGGTTCTCCAGTAAAAAGAATCCCTTGCCCCAATGGTTCTTATCCAAGTATCAAACCCCTTGGTTTGATAAATTTCTGGAACTTCTGCTTCATCAGCATAATCACCTGAAAAATAATAAGCTGAATATCTTGCATTCTGGTGATAGATAACAGCAGGAAACGTAGTTGGGATACCGTAGCTCTGTAATTCCTCTTTTGCTTCTTTTGTTACAGGTAGACTGTAATTTGCTAATACTTCTGCTTTATTTTGGGGGCTGATTACATCAAACCAATATTGATAGGTCCCTTGCAAATTACTGGTGAAACGTTTTTGACCTTCCCTTGTTAACTTAAAAGTGAGTCCACTATCCTTCATATCCTCCTTACTAATGACAACAATAAAATTATCCTTATTAATAAAAACAAATCCTTCCCCAGAGAATGTCCATTTCTTACCTTGGCTTTTATAATGTGTTATCACCCATTCAGGCACCTCTGTTCCACCAAGATTAGAAAAATACCTTCCTATCCAGCCAGACCATTCTACATTTAGAAGATTGGATATTTTATCCTTAGCTAGCTCTTCAGTTGGGCTTGCAAAGGTATTAAACTCCGCTATTAATGTTTTTCCTTTCGTGTGAATAAGTGCCTGTTCAATATGATCGATTTCCTTTGATGTTAATCCGCCATAAATTTTTTTCGACCTTTGACCCGTCGTATTCTGTCCGAAAAACTCTTTCTCATACACACCATACTGATCCGTTAAATAAAAAACATCGTATGGATTTAAGTCTTTCGGTATAGACGATACAGAATATTGCTGATCAGACTTTGGTTCAAATCCTTTATAATCAGAAACTTTTGAATAGGGTTGGGTACCATTTTTAAAGTACTTTGTATTATTTAATATCCAAACTAATCCTTTATGCTCTCTATACGTCTGGTCAGGAACAGTCTTGTCTAAGATTAACACGTTTAACTTTTTGGCAGGTTGGAGTTTCCAAAGCCAAAAAGGACTAGTTAAAACAATGATAAATAATATGGTATAGATGATAAGATACGATTGTTTTTTCATTCAGAAACACCTTTTCTCTTCATTTCTCCCCAGCTTTTATCACCAATTATCATCTGCCATATTCCTTCACATCTCCACAACACTGTTAAGGGACGATACCAAAGCGTCTCTGTAAGAGAATATAAAAAAAGCTTCACGATATCTGATACCTTTGGATATTTAGTTAAGCTCCACTCTTCTAATAAAACGGCAGCCATTGAAAAAATTGAGCCATACAAACAAGATAGAAGGAATAGTAATATAGAATATTCAATATAGATTCCTCCGAGGAATAAACATAACACCATAAAAATATAACCGGATAATTCAACAATTGGTCCCAAAAACTCAACGATCCAAAAGTACGGAAAAGCTAGGAACCCGATTGAACCGTACTTAGGATTAAGCGTTAATTTCCTATGCACCCATAAACTCTCAAATAGCCCTCTATGCCACCGTCTTCTCTGTCTACGTAAATACGTAAGGTCCTCAGGCACCTCGGTCCAACAAACAGGATCAGGAACATACACGATCTTCTTTCTTTCCCCTTTTTCCTTTAATAGACGGTGCATTCTAACTACTAATTCCATATCTTCGCCAACGGTATCCACACGGTATCCACCAGCTGCGATTACCCAATGTTTTGAAAATACTCCAAATGCACCTGAAATAATGAGAAGAAGATTGTGCCGGCTTAATCCGATTCGGCCCATTAGAAAAGCACGCAAGTATTCAATAATTTGCATCACTACTAATGGCTTATCTGATAAGCCAATTTTATGTATATTTCCATTATGAATTTGACAGCCATTTGCTATTCTGACACTCCCCCCTGAGGCAATGACTTCCTCATTTGAATCAATAATAGGCTTCATTACCTTTAAGAAGGCATCTTGTTCCAAAACAGAATCTCCATCTAATGAACAAAAATAGGGATAATGAGAGAAATTAAGACCTACGTTTAAGGCATCCGCCTTACCTCCATTTTCCTTATCAACTAGAAAAAGATTCGAAAGGATGGCAGATTGGTATATTTTTTTTATTGGTTTCGAATCCACTTGTTTTCTAACGACTTTTTTTATTTCCTTCATCTCATAATGCTCTATCATTTTTTCTAGTGTCCTGTCAGTCGACCCATCATTAACAACTATTACTTCATAAATAGGATAATTAACACTTAATAAGGACCTTACGCTTTGAACTACTCCTGCTTCTTCATTGTAAGCAGGCACAATAATAGAGACTGGCTTCGTATAAAATTCATCCATGTAATCTTCATAAGCCTGTACTCTATCCAACAGGTATTCTTTTCTTAGTTGGAATAAAGAAATCACCAAAATGGCTGTATAAAAGACAATTACAATTACCATGTACACTGCAATAAACCAGGCAAAAAACTCTACTATATCTCCCCATTGAACAATCATTTTTTATACTCCTTTATGAAGCCATTCCCAGGCCATATCCTTCGCAAACGCATCATTCGATGTTTCTAAGACTGACCGAAAAATTTCTTTTCCATTTGTAAATTGATCAATTGCTTGTCCAGCTTGGGAACGGACCCACCAGGAAGAATCATGCAACAGTTCTATAAGCCTATGAATTCCTCTTTCTTCCTTCAAAGACCCAATTAATTTAGCTGCAACCATTCTTTCCTCCCACTTTTCTGAATATAAAAGTTCTAAATATGGATCGATATTTTTTACATAACCAATCTCTGCCAATGCTTTCATTGCCCTAAGTCTAATTTCACCTTTATAACTTTCAAACATTTTCTCTAAAAAGGATAGATAAGTAATATTTCTTTTAAGTGAAATTATGTCTAGAAGCGCTTTTTTTAATGATATATTACTCTTATGAAAATGAAGAATAAACTGATCAAATTGATTTGGTTCCATACGAATTAAAATATTGCGATAATCATATTCCGATAAATGGTCATACTGATTTGTAAGTAATTCGAACATTTCCTGATAGTTAAATTTTGCAAGGATCCTCAATACATGGATTAGTTCCTCCCGAGAAATTCGCCTTCTTTTTAGTAACCTTGAGACATCCTCTAAAAGATGGCTCATATGGAAATCCTCGATATGGTATAGCGTATTCATCCGTGTACTCCATCTCTTGCTTTTTAATTGTTTTTGATAGTATGCGGTTAAATAGATAGAAGCAAGTTCTATCAAGCGTGTTTTTTCCTCTTCGCCCTCTAATATAGCGGTATACCTGCTTAGCAGTTCCTCTATTGCTTTTCGCTGTATAATTGTTTCTGAAGTCACTACCCTAGAATACATTCCTTCAGTTAACATGGAAAATAAGAGAGGGTTAAATTGCTCTTTATAGCTATTAATCCTTTCCCGTCTCTTTATATCAACTGCTTTTCGAATCGTTAAGTAGCCCAACAGAATGAATAACATTCCAAAAATGGAGAGTGTTAATATTGAAAGGAAAAACAATTCGAAATTTTGCATCTTATCTCATCCTTTTAATTAGCCGCACTATTCTGGCTTGCAGTTCTTTAATACTAAATGGCTTGGTAACATAATCATCTGCACCGAGCTTTAGTGCTCTCTCAATATCAGATTCACTCTTTCTTCCCGTTAACATGAGTACATGCAAACTTCTATCCTTTTTCAATCGTTTTACCTTTTGAAGAATCTCGATTCCATCCATAACAGGCATAACTCCATCCAAAATTAAAAAGTGTTCACCTGATTCTTCCAGACGTTTGGATTCAAAAAATTGAATTCCATCCTCAAATGTCTCCAAGTCCAACTCAAAATGCTCAAAATCCATTACATTAAGAATCCGTAACAACATGGTACGAATAATGGCATCATCATCAATAATGGATACAAATAAAGTCCTTTTCGAAATCTCTATTGGAGATTGACTCAATACTTCTACACGAGCCCTGCCATTTTTCTTAGCTTCGTATAAGGCTTGGTCGGCTATTTTTATTGCATCTTCCAGCTTGATTTCCGGGTTAGTAATTGTGAAAACTCCTGAGGAAAAGGATACATGAAACATAGAGTTATTTTTTTCAAAATTGATTAGGCTAAACTCTCTTAAAAGCCGAGAAACAATCGAGGCAGCATCTCTTTGGCTTGTATTTTGAAAAATAATAACGAATTCTTCTCCACCATATCTAAAAACGATGTCTGAACTTCTTGTGTACTCTTTTAAAAAACTGGCAAATGTAGAAAGAACATGATCTCCAGTGAGATGACCATATGTATCATTAATATGTTTAAAATGGTCCAAGTCTAAAATAGCCATACTAAAAATCTGCTTATTTCGGATAAGATCCTTGATATTCCGATTAAAAACATCATGTAAAAATTTTCGATTGTAAAGTTTCGTGAGCTGATCTAGAAGTACCGATTGGTCATATAATTTTTTTCTCCTTAGAAGCCATTCCACTCGAACGGTTAGTTCTTCTAAATCGATTGGTTTTTCAATAAAATCATCTGCACCGAGCTGATAGGCCTTGATTCTTTTTTCCCTGTCATTTAATACGCTGATCATAATTTTAGGTACAAATTTTTGGTTGTTATGTTCATTTAAATCATTTAGTACTTGAAACCCATTTGTACCAGCCAAGTTAAAATCAATAATTACGCAGTCAGGATTTAAATCATAGTAATGAGTAATGGCCATATCTGGCGTGGTATTTGCTACTACGATCCACCCTTTTCCCTCAAATATATCTTTTAATAATATAAGCATGGAAACATCGTCATCAATAACTTGGATAAGAGGAACATGCTCATCATGGCGAATTTCTTTGGTTTCTTCTTCTTCATAAAAGTTTTCATACTCATAGGAAAGATTGATTAAATCACCAAGAAAATTCATTAACTCCCCTTTTTCCCAAAGTTTCTGATCCGATTCTTCTATTTGATGGAGTAGCTTTCCAGATAGTTGGTGCAACCCACCCAATTGAAGGGTCCCAGAACTCCCGTGGACGGAGTGTAGAAATCGATATACCTCCGAGTTGGAGATTTGTAATTCTTCTTTTGCTTCAAACCACATGGAAATTTGACTCTTAATTTTTTGAAAAAGCAAATTCTTATATTTATTTAAGTCCATAACTCATCTACACTCCTAATGACTAAACGGAAATAATCTGTTCACCTATTATTCCCAAACACCTCGTTAAAATTGAGTGTATTATTTTTTGACCATGGATACAACGGAATAACTAGAAAAAAATAGAATTATGTCGAATTTTTCACAAAAAAAAGCCCCTAATTTAATAAGGGCAAATTTTATGATGACTATTTTAAATTTTTGATTTTATTTGTGCAACTTTCCATTGCAGAAAGGACTGCTCCTCGGAATTGTTCTCGTTCCAAAGTAGCGACTGCTTCTATCGTTGCCCCTCCTGGGGTACAAACATTATCTTTTAATTCACCAGGATGTTTTCCAGTTTGAAGGACCATTTTAGCTGCGCCAAGCACTGCCTGGGCAGCTAAACGATAGGCTTTTTCTCTCGGTATTCCCTGTCTTACGCCCCCATCAGCCATAGCTTCAATGAACATATATACATATGCTGGGGATGACCCACTAATAGAAGGAATCGCATCCATTAGCTTTTCATCAAGACGTTCCGTTTTACCAAAACAATGAAATAATTGCTCTACTTCCAAAATCTCGTCTTCACTTAGGACTTCATTTGGACAGAGAGCACTCATTCCTTCACCCACTAAGGATGGAGTATTTGGCATGGTTCGAACAGCTTTGACCCGAAACCCGAACCAATTTTCGATATCAGCTAGCGTAATACCAGCAGCAATAGATACTATAATCGCTTCTTTCTTTATTTCTCCCTTAATTTGCGAAATAACGAAATCATGTAGGTCAGGTTTAACTGCCAAGATAAGTATATCTGCAAATCTGGCTACTTCTTTGTTATGTAAAGATACAGAAATTCTGTATTTTTCAACTACTTGATTAATCGTTTTCTTGGAAACAGCGCTTGCCATAATGTTTTCTTCTGGAATTAGCTTTGAAGTTACCATTCCTTCTATCATCGCTTGAGCCATCTTCCCCGCTCCGATAAATCCGATCTTTTTATTCACCCTACTCAACACCTTATCTTCTACTTATACATCTCATTTTCTAAAATAATTACCTTCTCTGAAAAATTCGTTCTACCTATTTCTTTTGTATTTTCTACTAGCCGGTATATATTATCGCAGCATTGCTTGGCACCTATCACTAGTAACGGAACACCAATGAAATCAATTTTTAACCCTCTTGAAAAAAATCCTCCCATCGACATCGCAAAGGGAACAGTGGGTGATGTATTAGAAAAAACAATTTTTTCGTCAAAATGAAACATCCCCTGTAATAATAAACTCAATTCCTTTAAAGCGGGTACTACATATTTATTCCTTTTCCGTCCAATTGTGTAAACCGGATTGCCCTCCACATCTTTTCCATGAAAAATAAGTTTCCCAAAATCCTCTTTTGTTAACTTATTAAAGTATTGTACATTTAATATTTCATCTCTTGTTAATTTTCGCTCGGATTGTGGTAACTTCTTTAAATGGTAGGCAGCAGCCAATGAAGTTGTATGTGTCCCACCATAATCATTATAAATATAAATCATCATATCATCCCTTAATATATACTACTAATATTATGGTTTAATTTATTGATAAACATTCTACAACAAGAAAAGAGAAGCTAATCTAATATGATTAGCTTCTCTTTTCCATTTTACTTTTGTAAGTCTTTTGGAGAAAATGCCCCTGGTAGTAAGTCTTTTACTTGAATTTTTTGAACATCGCCCTTTAAATTCGTAAGAACAACTTCCATTTCAGGGTCACATAGCTCAGAAATCACCTGACGGCAAGCCCCACAAGGAGAAACAGGTCCCTCTGTATCTGCAACAACTACAAGTGATTCAAATTGAGTAACACCCTCTGAGTACGCTTTAAATAATGCCGTACGCTCAGCACAGTTTGTCATACTATAAGCAGCATTCTCAATATTGCATCCATGGAAAATTTGACCATCCTTTGTCACTAAGGCTGCTCCTACTTTGAAATTTGAATATGGAACATAGGCAAACTCTCTTGCTTTTTGTGCTTCTTGGATCAATTCTAATTTTTCCATCCTATTCACTCTCCGCCAGGGAATTTTATTGTTGAATTAACTTTGTAATCCAGTCAAGAACAATACCACCAAAGTAAACACCGAATACCCCAACTACAGCTGAAAACACAGGAGGTGCAGGTAAAGGTAGTTTTAAAAACTTAAATAGCATACCAACAATTAACCCAGCAATTAATGCCATAAAGACTTCTTTCATCTCGGTACCCTCACATTATATATATTAATAATTACTTGTTGCTAGCTCACCTTTACTGATTGACACACCAGAACTTGCACCAATTCTTGAAGCTCCTGCTTCAACCATTGCTAATGCGTCTTCGCGGCTACGTACACCACCAGATGCTTTAACACCAATTTCAGGTCCAACTGTTTCTCTCATTAGACGGATATCTTCAACTGTTGCACCGCCTGTTGAAAATCCTGTTGATGTTTTCACAAAATCTGCTCCTGCTTTTACAGAAAGTTCACAAGCTCTTACCTTTTCTTCTTTCGTTAACAGGCAAGTCTCAATAATAACCTTTACAATAGCTTTCCCTTTTGCTGCCTCAACAACCGCACGAATATCTCTTTCAACTAACTCATCTTCCTTATCCTTAAGTGCTGCGATGTTGATTACCATATCAATTTCATTTGCTCCGTTTTCAATCGCATTTGTAGTTTCAAATGCTTTAGTCTCAGGAGTGGATGCTCCAAGAGGGAAGCCAATAACGGTACAAACTTTTACTTCTGGAGTGGATGCTAGCATTTCAGCTGCAGTTTTAACCCAAGTAGGGTTTACACAAACGGATGCAAATAAATATTCCTTTGCTTCCTCTACTAATTTAACAATCTCTGCTTTTGTAGCGTCTGCCTTTAATAATGTATGATCAATCATTCTCACGACGTTTTGAGTCATTTTGAATTCCTCCAAGTTCTTTTTCAATAATTTATATAAAAGATTAATAGTTTTTTTATCACAATGTAACTATACCAAGAGCATGAACATTTGTAAATACTTTTGTGAACAAATGTAAAGTAATGTTCATGGAATAGACAAAAAGACTGCCCACTATGCTTTTTAGGACAGTCTTTTTGTCTATATTTATTTATCAAGTAAAAATTTTGCAGTGAATTGATCCGTAATAAGAACATTTGCATATTTTCCTTTTAATGCACCGTAAATCCCATCAATCTTATTAGGACCGCCAGCTACCAAGATAGAATATTCTTTCGTTCTTAATTCATTAAGGTTTATCCCAAGTGTTCTTTCATTCAAGCTCTTATTACAAATTTCTCCATCCTTATCAAAGAATCGTGAGCAAATATCCCCTACCGCACTTCCATAAAGTGATTCTAAATCACTTTCTGTAAAATACCCTAATTGAAATAATAAAGAATCTGTTTTAACTGGCCCCATTGTGAACATGGCAATATTAGCTTGCTTTCCTAGTTCAAGTATTTTCCGGATATGCCGGTCAGCCTCCATTGCCTGTTTAACAACCACATGATCAACAATGGCGGGTAATGGAAGATTGTGCGGGGCAGTATTGTAGGCCTTCCCAAACAGATATAAAATTTCAGAGGCATACGTATTTGTTTCTGCGTAACTTACTCCACCTTTTAATTGAACTACTTTTACGTTTTTTACAAACTTCTGCTTCAGTTCCGTGGCAACATGATAAAGGGTTGTTCCCCAAGTTACCCCAATAATGTCATCATCCTTAACTATTTCATCAAGAAATGAAGCTGCCTTTTCACCGAGATAGTTTTTAATGATATGATCATCATATTGAGGAATAGAGGTCACGATTGCTTTCTTTAAATTGAACCTCTTTTGTAGTTGCGCACTTAAATTTTCAACATCTTCAGTAGGATCCATGATCGTAATTTGAACAATTCCATCACTTTTCGCTTGTTGCAACAACCTTGAGACGGTTGGACGAGACACCCCCAGAATCTTTGCTATTTCATTTTGATTATAGTCCAATAAATAATATAATTTAGCTGCTTCAATAACTTTACTAATCTTTTCTTTATCCACCTTTATCACCTAAAAGTTAAATATTTTCTTTATTGTAACAAAAAATAGGAGGGAGTCCATAATTACTTTACATTTGTAAAACAACTAATGAACATTTTATCGTAATATGATACTGACGAAAGAAGGAAATAGTAAAACTAAAGGAGGATATCCTATGGATAAATTCGGAAAGTTTCTATACACCTATAGAAAATGGGTACTGTTAGTTTGGATTACTGCCATCGCCTTTTTTGGATTTTTCGCATCAAAATTACCTACAGTGTTAAGTGGGAATGGATTTGAATATAAAGGAGAGTATAGTGAAACAAGAAAGCTCCTTGAAAATGATTTTGGACAGGCTAAGTCATCGATTATCCTTGTTTTTGAAAAGGATCAATCAATTAGTGACGAGAGGTTTCATGATTTTATTCAAGATACTTATAACAATTTACATCCTTTTAAAACTGCAAAGCAGATACTATCTCCATTAGAAAGAGAAGGAATGCTCAAAGAAAATGTGGCTTATGGACTTTTAACCTTTAACAAAAAAGCTGAAAATCTCGAGAATGAAATTAATCAACTAAAGGATATCCTTCACAATAAAAAGGGACTAAAGGTCACAATGACTGGTGAACCAATAATTGTTCAAGACCTGAATGTAGCTAGTCAAGAGGATTTGGCAAAAGCGGAAATGATCGGACTTCCAATTGCACTAATGGTGTTAATCCTTTCTTTTGGTGGCCTTGTTGCTGCATCATTACCCATTGTAATCGGTATTGTCTCAATATTAACCACAATGGGGACTGTTTATTTTTTTAGTTATAAAATAGATTTGTCTATCTTTATTTTAAATATTGTTCCAATGATTGGCCTTGCTTTAAGTATTGATTTCGCCCTTTTGTTTATCAACCGATACAAAGAAGAATTAGAAACGCAATCGGTCCAAGAGGCTATTAAAATTACGGTTATTACCGCGGGACGCTCCATAATCTTTTCAGGATTATGTGTTTTTATTGGATTATCAGGGCTTTGGTTTATAAAAATTGATATTTTTCAAAATGTAGCACTCGGCGGCATGACTGTAGTATTTCTCTCTGCATTCTGTGCGTTAACCTTTCTGCCTGCCTTACTGGCTATCTTAGGAAAGAATGTAAATAAATTCAGTATCCTTCGAGTCACAAATCACAAGAAAAGTATTTGGCACAGCTTTGCAAAGTTTGTAATGAGATACCCTATACTAATGACTAGCTCAGCTCTTGTTATCCTATTAGTTGGACTCATCCCAGTAAAACAAATGGTATTAGCAATCCCCGGGACAGAATCCCTCCCGCCTAAATATCCTTCAAGGGTGGCATTAGAAACCTTTAAAGAACATTTTATAGCAGCAGAAAAGCGGGATGAGAAAAAAGTTACTATTGTTCTTGAGTCCAAAGGAAATATTCTTGCATCGAATAATTTAGATAAAGTAAGCCGAGTGATACATAAATTAGAAAAGGATCACCTTGTATATTCGGTGGACTCACCCTATTCCGTAACCGGTGTTAAAGATCCTGTTCAACTTAAGCAACTTCTTACCAATGGGGGCCAAACCAAAGTCGGTCCAGTCATGAACTATTTTATTAGAGATAATAAAATGCTTTTGGAAGTATATCTAAAAACGAGTGAGCATTCTGCAAAAGCACGACAATGGGTAAATAACTGGTCCAAAAAAGATTTGGGCTTCACAACATATTTAGGTGGTCAGATCAAATTCGAGGAGGAAATATTTTCAGAAATATTTCATAAAGCTCCCTTCGGATTACTTTTAATTGTCATCTCTACTTTCTTTATATTAATGGCGGCTTTCCGTTCAATCCTTATCCCGATTAAGGCAATCCTAATGAACATTTTAAGCCTTGGTTGTACCTTTGGCATATTGGTATGGATTTTTCAGCAAGGTCATTTTGGAGTTACTCCTGCAGATATTGCCTTAATTTTACCGGTCTTTGTTTTCAGCCTCGTCTTTGGGCTGTCCATGGATTATGAAGTATTTTTAATTTCACGGATTCAGGAGTTTTATTTAAAAACTGGTGACAACAATGTAGCCACCATTTCGGGCTTAACCTACACGAGTAAAATTATTACTTCAGCAGCAGCGATTATGATCGTTGTAACAGGAGCATTTGCTTTTACCGGTGTCATGCCAGTTAAGCAATTGGGCGTAGGGATTGCAATTGCCATTTTTATTGATGCCACTATCGTTAGAATGGTTCTAGTTCCAGCCTTGATGAAGTTATTAGGTGATTGGAATTGGTGGTTTTTTGGCTTGAAAAATAAAATACAACTTAAACAAAAGAAAAAGCCAGCCTAGTTTATTTAGGCTGGCGATTTTTTATATATTCTTAGCATAATTTTCACTTGAAATTCTTTTCCTCCACGGGCACTAGTTAGTGCGACTAGTTACGTTCCTCTCTCTTTTGCTTCCTCCACGAGCACTAGTTAGTGCGACTAGTTACGTTCCTCTCTCTTTTGCTTCTTTCACGGGCACTAGTCCCTACGACTAGTGCCCAAGTAACCTCGATTTTCTTCTTCACGGGCTCTGCTCTCTTCAACTAGTACCTCTTCCTAGTCCATTACAAAAAAAGCCAGGCGCATACACGCCTGGCTTTCGCATTAAGATACTCTGGCCCCATTAGGGATGCTCCCTTTTTCTAAGCCTGCTCATTTACTTCTAGTAAATGATGTTTATCTGATGAAAGGAGCTTCTTTAATACTCAATTATGGCATCCCCGACTTTTTCTTTTCATATTATCAGCAATCATTATTCAACATGGCTTTTACTAAAGTCACACTTCACATGATTGTCAAAAAAGCAAAAAGAAGTTCAGAAGAGAAGAACTTCTTTCAATGCTTTCCCCTCATATTTCTTAAAAGAAAACAAATACTAAGTTTACCAAATTCCAACTAAATCTTGAGGGAGGTTTTCTTAGTGAAGATGAAAGGGCTCACGCTTTTTCTTATATCTTTTTCTCTTTTTATAGCCACTGGTTCCTCACTGGCTTACGCAGAGGAAGCAACCCCAAATAAGCAAGAAATTGTCCGTTTGAGAATCCTCGAAACAACTGACTTGCATGCCTCACTTCTTAACTATGACTATTATCAGACAAAAGTGGACAATCGAATTGGACTTGTCAAAACTGCCACCCTTATCCGTAAAGCAAGGAAAGAAGCTGATAATTCCTTACTGTTTGATAACGGTGATCATCTAAAAGGGAATCCTCTTGGAGAATATCTGGCAAGAATAAGAGGAATCCATAAAGGAAAGATTCACCCTGTATACAGGGCCTTCAATTACCTTAAGTATGATGCGATAGCCGTCGGTAACCATGAATTTAATTATGGCTTAAAATTTTTACACGCTGCTCTAAAAGGAGCAAAGATGCCTATTTTAAATGCAAATGTATATTCAGTAAAAAGTAATACCCCCTATTTTACTCCATACGTCATTCTGAAAAGGACTGTAGTGGATCAAAATGGCCTAAAGCATGAGTTAAAGGTTGGAGTCATTTCGTTTATGCCTACACAGATCATGAAGTGGGACAGGGCGAATCTGGAAGGAAAGGTATTTGCTAAACCAATTATGGATTCTGCCAAGGAGTTTGTTCCAATTATGAAAGCTAAGGGTGCCGATATCATTATTGCTCTTGCACATACTGGAATTAGCAGTGAACCCTATAACCCAGAATCTGAAGATGCCGTTTACTACTTAACCAAAATACCGGGAATTGATGCGGTTTTGTCTGGGCATTCCCATAGTGTGTTCCCAGGGCCTGTTTATAAGCATCTTCCCCATACTAACATGGAGAAAGGAAAAATTCACGGAAAGCCTGTTGTTATGGCTGGCGCTTTTGGTAGCCGACTGGGAATCATTGACCTAAAATTAAAGAAATCTGCAGGAAAATGGAAAGTGATTGATGGTGAGGCCCAAACTCTTCCTATTGCTGATGATTCAGGTAAATCACTTGTTCCAACTGATAAGGGCCTATATCAATTATTAAAACCAGAACATCAGGAAACCGTAGACTTTATAAAAAAATTGGGACTCTAGAATAATTATCGGAGAGTTTACAAAATTTTTAGATTAATCCCCCCTTTACTTTCCTTGTATACTTTTATAAAATAAAGGTAATAATATATTCGGTGAATTTTAGGTGGAGTCTGTCAAAACGGGCTCCTTTTCTATTTTTCATCAGTAAAAAAATGGGAGAAGAGGTCGATCATGTCAACACAAGCTATCATCGCAATTGGCGTATTTCTTATCACATACGCCTTTATCGTTACAGAAAAAATCCATCGTACTATTATTGCCATGGCCGGCGGAATCATGATGGTTTTACTGGGTATTATCGGTCAGGAGAAGGCCCTCCACCATATTGATTTTAATACTCTCGGATTACTGACAGGAATGATGATTATTGTCGCCATTACCTCCGAGACAGGTCTATTCAAATACATAGCGATTTGGGCAGCGAAAAAAGTGAAAGGAGACCCATTAAAAATATTACTTGCCCTTGGCATCATCACTGCTTTAGGTTCAGCCTTTCTAGATAACGTAACTACCGTCCTATTAATGGTGCCTGTAACCTTTAGTATCACTAGACAATTACGAGTAAACCCAATACCCTTTTTAATAACAGAGATCATCGCTTCAAATATTGGAGGAACATCTACTCTTATCGGTGACCCGCCAAATATCATGCTTGGAAGCGCTGTAAAAGAGTTAACTTTTATGGCCTTTATTAACAATCTTACAGCGATATCATTTTTTATCTTGATTGTTAATATTGCAATATTAGCATTCATTTATAGAAAGCAACTTCGTACATCAGCCGAATTGAAGGCAAGTTTAATGGACCTGGATGAAAAGGAAGAAATAACAGACAGCAAACTTCTTATTAAGTCGTTAGTTGCACTTTCCTTAACTATTTTAGGATTTTTCCTGCATCAGTTATTTCATATCGAATCAGCAACAGTGGCATTAGCAGGAGCCTTTCTACTACTTCTCATTACTGGTGAGAAATATTTAGACAAGTCCTTTGCGAAAGTCGAATGGACAACCATTTTCTTCTTCATTGGATTGTTTGTACTCGTTTCAGGATTGATTGAAACAGGAGTAATATCATTGCTTGCAGATTACTCGGTTCATCTTACAGGAGGAAATGTTGCATCCACATCGATTTTAATTCTATGGGTTAGTGCGATTGCATCAGCGTTTATCGATAATATTCCGTTTGTCGCAACCATGATTCCAATGATTAAAGATATGGGTGAACTAGGTGTCAATAATTTAGAACCACTATGGTGGAGTTTATCACTAGGAGCATGTCTAGGTGGGAATGGAACATTGATTGGTGCAAGCGCCAATGTCATTGTAGCCGGCTTGGCAGCTAAAGAAGGACACCACATTACATTTGGTAAATTCCTATTAATTGCTTTCCCACTCATGATTCTATCAATTTTAATTGCTACGGCATACGTGTACTTAAGATATCTAATGTAGGAGGAGTATGATGAAAGTAGAATATAAGTATAACCACCAGCTTCTCGATATAACGGAAACCGCTAACGGCGAGGATATTGAATTTACGATTACATTAACGGATACCAGCCTAAAAAAAGACCTTAAAAAAGTACGAGAATACTTTGAAGATAATAAGGTGTTAACAGATATCCATTATTACATCCATCCTAATAACAACTATCAAATCATTGTAAGATCTGATTTTTATAATGAATTTTTAATCCAATTGTTTAGACAGGAATTATTGCAAGAGATTAAGTGGGTATAGTAAAGGAGCATTAATCCTTTCTGGATTAATGCTCCTATTTTTATTCACATTTACTATCTTCATAATGAATTCCATTTTTAGGAAATTCTTCATCAGGAGGTATCCAAGCTCTTTGGCAAATCTTCTTATCATTGGAGACTGAATATATATATTTCCAGTCAGTTTCATTTTTAAATTGCACTTCAAAAAAATTAGGATTGTTTTGCCTGCCTACTGGCTTGATTATTTTCCATTTTTGATTTGGGTATTTTCCCTCTAGGTATTCATTTAAATACTCTTTCTTTTGGGATACCTGATAATAATTTAAATATGGTCGAACAGTAAAAAATAATACTAGTAAGGTAGCAAATAAAATTGCAAGGCTTAAGCCTTTCTTTCTAATCCTTGGTGGAAATAAAAAGACTACAACAAATAATAATATTATAAAAAAAATTGAAGTGATAATTTCTACTACTGTTATTGGATGCAGTGTCAGTCCCCCCTTTAATTCCTCCCTATTCTATTTGCTATTTTATGCTATTTTAATCCTTTCTCTTACCGATTCCCATATATTAACACAAAAAAACAATATGAATACCACGCTTAAATCCTTATCCCTTAATTTTACTTCTTTTTCACCTTTAAATTAATTGGGAAAATAATTTATTTGCAGGAGCAAGATACATATTATAAATCTATTGATATTTCAAATTGATATACCTTCAAGTACTAAAGATTTTGAGTCTAGGTATCAAACATATTTGAAACTTGGTAAATACAGCTGTTTCCTATTGGGAAAAATTCTAAACAGCAAAATTGGAAGGTATATGTAAAATTAGGAAGAAATAGTAATAACTTAAGTATGTATTAATAATTAGGGGGAGTTTAGATGAAAAATATTTTTGTATCTCTATGCATTTCAGTGCTATTACTTTCATTTGGTTTTGGTCCAATTAAAAATGCAAAAGCCGAAGAAGTGATTCCGCTGGATATAGCAAAGCAAGCAGCTTTAAATCATTTAGAACAATCTATTTATGCTGATGAAATTGATAGCGTTGATGATTTACATTTTAAAACAAATCTTTATGACATAGATGAAACTCTATTGGGTTATTACCTAACCTACACTACTAGAGAGGGGAGCATTAATCATATTTTAATTTCTGCGTCCACCAATCTTGCCCCTGTCTTACAACACGGAGAAGGCCCACTCGATGATGAATATGAATATCTTCTTGAAAAAGGAAAAAAAATTTATTATTTAGGACCACTACAGTTTCTTTACGGTAATAATAAGGATGAGGTAAATGAAAAGTTTAATAAAAAAAAGGATGAGTGGCTAAAAGATTTGGAAAAACAAAATAAGAAAGATACAAAAGAGTATGAAAAACTTAGAAAAACAGAGATTCCAAGAGTTAAGAAAAAATCAAAGCATAAGGATGAGTGGGAAACTTTACTATCTTATGATCCCAATCAATTGACTACTACTGCTACAACATATAAAGTGCTAAGCGTCACCCGATTATCTCAAAGAAGCTCAGGAGTAAATAATCCTAATTCAGCTTGTGGGCCTACAACTGCAGCAATGGTAGCAAATTATCTTAAATCACAAGGTTACAATGTTAGAGGATTATCTGACTATAGTAGTACAGGTGCTTTTATCAATCATATGTACAATGAACTAGGTACTACCATAGCTGGTTCCTCTATTTCTGATTATACTTACGGCTTATATAAACATGTTCAACATAATTATTCCACCGATAAATGGGATACATGGTCTTATAGAGCCTATGGAAATTATACTCATTATAAAGATAATATTCTTAACAACAAACCAGTTGGACTTCGTTTCGACTTATGGATAAAAGAAGGTGCCTATGAAAATTATCATTTTGTAGCAGGTATTGGTTTTAACCATGGGAGTGTAGCCGAATTTGCAATTAAGGATCCTGATGGAAGTAATGGTGGTACAATCTGGCTAAATTGGAATGATAACAATGATGATATGGCAATGGGGTTAGTGAATTATATACCTTGATAATGTTGCATAAAAAAAAAACACTGACAATTTAAATAAATATCACTCTTTATAACAATACACACCTAGGTAATTATACTATATTTCACTGATAGGAATTAACATTTCACAACTTCTTGTAAATGAAAAATCCCCAGAGGAATCTTTTAGCCCTGGGGATTTTTTGAGTTCTTGAAATTTCAATAGCTCATCAATTTATCTTTCATACAATTATTACTCCATCCAATTTGTGTGGAACACTCCCTCTTTATCCACCCGTTGATAAGTGTGTGCGCCAAAATAGTCTCGTTGAGCTTGCAACAGATTGGCTGGAAGTGTCTCTGTACGATAGCTATCATAGTAAGCGATCGCACTTGCAAAGGATGGCACCGGAATTCCACGCTCAATTGCCATGCCTACCACTTGTCGTAATGAGCCCTGATAGTTTTCAACAATTTCTTTAAAATAAGGGTCTAATAAAAGATTGGCTAGTTCAGGATTATTGTCGTAGGCATCCTTGATTTTTTGGAGGAACTGCGCACGTATAATGCATCCGCCTCTAAAAATCATAGCAATATCTCCATAGCGAAGATTCCAATCATATTCTTCTGATGCGACACGCATTTGCGCAAATCCCTGTGCATAGGAACAAATTTTACTCATATACAAAGCCTTGCGAATCGCTTCAATAAGTTCTTCCTTGTTTCCTTCAAATGGACGAACGCCTGGTCCATTTAGGATTT
Source organism: Bacillus sp. SORGH_AS_0510 (assembly GCF_030818775.1). Lineage (NCBI taxonomy): Bacteria > Bacillati > Bacillota > Bacilli > Caryophanales > Bacillaceae > Bacillus > Bacillus sp. SORGH_AS_0510. The sequence goes on from NZ_JAUTAU010000001.1 coordinate 4,054,786, forward strand.
TACTTGCTTTCACACGCTCATCCTTCATTGCCGAGATAAATCGAGCAAATACAGATTCTGTAATGATGGGTAGCGGTACTCCTAAATCTAAGGCATTTTGGCTTGTCCATTTGCCTGTTCCCTTTTGACCAGCAGTATCAAGAATGACATCCACTAGCGGTTTACCCGTCTCCTCATCCACCTTTGTAAAAATGTCTGCTGTTATTTCTATTAAATAACTATCTAATTCTCCTTTGTTCCAATCAGCAAAAACCTGGTGAAGTTCTTCCGCACTTAACCCAAGGACATTTTTTAAAATAAAGTAGGCCTCAGATATTAATTGCATATCACCATATTCAATCCCATTATGTACCATTTTCACATAATGGCCGGCTCCATTTGGGCCAATATATGTACAGCAAGGGTCGCCTTCCACTTTAGCTGAAATAGCTTCAAAGATTGGCTGCACCAGTTCATAAGCCTCTTTTTTTCCACCTGGCATGATAGCAGGACCTTTTAATGCACCTTCTTCTCCTCCAGAAACACCTGTCCCTATGAAATGAAAACCAGCTGTTTCCAGTTCCTTATTCCGACGGATGGTATCTTGGAAAAAGGTATTCCCGCCATCAATTAGAATATCTCCTTCTTCTAAATAAGGCTTTAAGGAGTCAATTGTTGCATCCGTAGCAGTACCTGCCTTCACCATCAATAATATTTTTCTTGGCTTCTCTAACAAGTTTACAAACTCTTCAACCGTCTCTGCTCCGGCAAAGTTTTTTCCTTCTGCTTCATTCTTTAGAAACGCTTCAGTTTTATCATAGGAGCGGTTATAAACAGCAACAGAATAACCTCGGCTTTCAATATTTAAAGCAAGGTTTTTTCCCATTACTGCTAAACCAATTACACCGATTTGTTGTTTTGTCATTGTAATTCCCCTTTCCATTCATTTGTTTTATTTCCTCATCATAATTCAATCTTCTATAGTTTGGCTCTTTTTAAAAGTATAACACTTATTAAATTTTATATATAAAAGAAAGACTTCTTAGGCTGCTTTTCACCTCTAAAACAGACACGTAATGTTCAAGAACGTCACCTTTTGTTCAATATTGAACAAACCAATCTTCTCTATAATGTGATTAAGAAGTTAAAATACTTTTAAAAGGTGTGTTATGGGTGAAAAAATTACTATATGTAACAGCAAACCCCAAAGGTCTTGAAAAATCAAAGGGGCTTCAAATTGGTGAAGCCTTCCTTGAAACTTACCAACAGGAACGCCCTGAAGTAGCACTCACAAGAATGGATTTGTTTTCGTTAGATTTTGCTCAAATGGATGCAGACTTGGTTTTTGCCAGAGGAAAATTAGCTGGGTACGGGTATACATTAGATCAATTGTCCGAGGTGGAAAGAGAAAAAATTTTAAAAATGCATAGGCTTGCTGATGAATTTATCTCTCATGACTATTATGTCTTTGTGTCGCCCATGTGGAATTTAAACTCTCCCGCAGTATTAAAGGCCTTTTTAGACAACCTATTTATTGCTGGAAAAACCTTTGCACATACAGCAAACGGACCAAAAGGTCTTTTAACTAATAAAAAAGCCATTCATATTCAGACAAGAGGTGGTCAATATACAGGGACTCCACTGCAAGAAATGGAATCAGGCGACCGTTATTTAAGAATTGCCCTTAGTTTCCTTGGTATCGAAGTGATGGATTCAGTCATCGCTGAAGGCTTCGATCTATACCCACAGAAAGTACCTGAAATATTGAAAAAAGCAAAAGAAGATGCAAGACTTGCTGCAAAAGAATTTAGTAAAGACCCCCTCACAGTATAAATAAAAAGGCTTCCCTAGGAGTAACGGTTTCTGTAAAATGACCATCAATTTATATGTGAATTGATGGTCATTTTTTATTGATATAAATCGAATCTTTTAAAAATTTGTGTCCAAACTGTAGTCCAATTTTTAAATCAAAATGTAAGGTTACAGATATTTCTGTTACCTCGCAAATTGGACAGCAAATGCTGTGTTTTTTTACAAAACTACGTTTGGCATTGGCTCTGAAATTATTTATTGATTTTCGTATAGGTATGACAATTAATAAGCGGAGAATTTCCGGCTAATGTAGCTTTAGAAGCAGAGATAAGCGGAGATATTCCGGTTAACTGCTCTAAATAAGCCAAAATTCAAAGATTTGGATCTTATAAGCGGAAAAATTTCGCTTATTTTTAAGAAAATATGGGTATTTTCCAATTTAAACGGAATTTTTCCGTATTATTTGCAGCCTTTATAAAAAGTGACAGTTGTCTGCTCGTTACCTTAGATAGAAAAAGGTTTTTTGTTTAACTTTCTAAAAATTTAGCGAATTTTGTTGTATAATTTGGGGAAAACCTGTAAAATTTTCCTATGAGCCTTTTTGGACGGTGATGTGTATGGAAATTACGAAACACCTTTTCTTAAATCTCTCCCTTTTAATCATACTTTTATTTTTCTCTGTTCTCATGTTCGAAAAAAATAGAAAAAAATTCCTATCTAAACCCTCATTAATACTGCTATTTATTGCCATGCTATGGCTATGTATTCAATTCTCCTATAATCCGGTTCCAGACTCTAGGTATGATTTAAGGATTATCCCTTTAGTCCTTGGTGGTCTTTATGTAGGAATCGGGCCTATACTTGTCTTATCACTTATCATTTTAAGAAGCTTCTACGGCTTCAATTTAGGTCTTCTTCAAACATCTATCCTATTTGCACCACTTATCATTATTTTTTGGCGAATGTATCCTTGGTTTTGGAAGCAGGTTCCTTCACGCCGAATATTCGTTACTGTATGTATGAGCATGGTTCTTGGAATCATTACTGTCTTTGGAATGAGCTTTAACAATACTCACACTTACTGGTTTGATGCTTGGTTCGCCTATTTAGTAATACCGTCACTCGGAACCGGCATCATCTCCTACTCCATTGAATTCGTTAAAAAAAATACCGAAATGCGACAACAGTTAATCAAAGCAGAAAAATTAAAAGCAGTAGAGCAAATGGGAGCAGCCATATCACATGAAATTCGGAATCCACTGACAGCTGCCAGCGGCTTTGTTCAGCTGCTACAGGATGATTACTTATCTAGACAAAAGCGGAAGGAATACTTATCGATTGTAAAAGAAGAATTACTTTCCGCCGAAAGAGTGATCCAAGATTATCTTACCTTTGCTAAACCTGCTCTTGAAACTTTTGAAGAGTTGAATGTAAAAAGTGAACTAAGGCAAATCATTAATATCCTAAAGCCTTTAGCTCACCAGAATTCAGTAGAGATTATTACAGATTTTTCAGTGATTGGGTTTATACAAGGAGATAGACAGAAATTCCGACAATGCTTTATCAATGTACTTAAAAACGCCATTGAATCCATGCCAAATGGTGGTTATTTAACCATATCAACGGAGTATAACCAAGACAGTATCAAAATTAATGTACTTGATACTGGAGTTGGAATGACAAAGGAACAACTCGACCGCTTGGGAGAACCTTTTTATTCGACTAAAGGTAAAAACGGGACTGGCCTTGGTATGATGGTAGTGTATAGTATTGTACGTGCGATGGATGGAGCCATATGGGTCGAGAGCGAAGTCGAGAAGGGTACCATCTTTCAGTTCGAATTTCCTGCCTTAACCTCCTTCATGAAATTAAATGATTCGAAAGCTAATTAAGGCTGACTCATGAGACATGGAGTCAGCCTTAATTTTTATACCTGTTTTATTTACCAATAAACATTTGTGACCAATTTTTGCCTGCTCCTTCATAACCAACCCCGATATGAGTGAAGTTAGGGCTTAGAATGTTTTTGCGGTGGCCTTCGCTATTCATCCAAGCAGTAACCACTTCTTGTGGCGTTGGTTGCCCTTGTGCTATATTTTCACCCGCTGATTTATACGTCACACCAAAGTCTCTCATCATGTCAAACGGTGATCCATAAGTTGGACTTGTATGTGAAAAATAATGGTTTTGTTGCATATCCTCTGCTTTCTTTTGGGCTACTCCGTTTAACTGTGTATCTGCTTTCAAAGCAGGGAGCCCATTTTTACTTCTCTGTGCATTTGTTAAGTCAATTACCTGTTGTACATATTGACTTACTGCACCAGTAGCAGGTGCCTTAGTTGTTGTCGGCTGTTTTGGTGCTGGTGCAGCAGGCTGAGCTTGTTTTGGTGCCGGTGTTGGCGCAGGAGCTGCTGGTGCCGGCTGTGCAGGCTTCGGTGCCATCGGCGTTGTCTGCTTAGGAGCAGGTTGTGTTTGTTCTGGTGCTGGCTGACCCGCTGGTGCTTGGCCACCTGGCATTTGCTGTTGGATATATGGCTGGATTTGATTAATAATTCCTGCCCAGCCCTGTTTTGGATCAACTTGAACGAATTGATACTTTGCATCGCGTACTAATACTGCTCTTGTATGTGGATATTGATTACTGTCCATATTTGTTTGGTAGGCAGAAATCATATCATCATTATTTCTTTTTATTTTGCGTTTGTCATTGAACCAATTTCTGTCCGTATCACTTTGGCTATTGTTTGTATTTGTATAGTCCTCCGTAAGTGGACCATTGTGATCAATACCATCATCCCGACCGTTACGAACATCAAGCCTGTTGTCATTTCGGTCAATGTTCATTCCCACCTGATCGCGATCATTTATATTATTTCGATCATTATTACAGGCTGCTAACCCCATGGTAAGGGCGGCAGTTAAAATAATACTTGCTGATTTCTTTATCAATCGAAAAACCCCCTTTTTCTAAAATGTTTTCTTACTTTCTTATTTTTTATTATTTGTAAGGAACTATGAATGGTAATAAACGTCTGAATGAAAAGAAAAAGGTTTTTGGGGTAAATAAAAACAACAGATACATACGCATCTGTTGTTTTCTGATTGTATTAATAGATACTTTATTTACTTACTACACCATGTCCGCCAAATTCATTTCTTAATGCAGCTACCACTTTTCCAGTAAATGTATCATCCTCTAATGAGCGATATCTCATCATGAGAGATAATGCGATAACTGGAGAAGCCGTCTGAAGGTCTAATGCTGTTTCTACTGTCCATTTTCCTTCACCAGATGAATGCATAATTCCTTTGATTCCTTCAAGCTTCGCATCTTTTGAAAAGGCATTTTGTGTTAGATCCATTAGCCAAGAGCGGATAACAGACCCATTGCTCCAAACCCTTGCAACCTGCTCATAGTCATAATCAAACGGGCTTTTTTCCAGCAAATCAAATCCTTCAGCAATTGCCTGCATCATTCCGTATTCGATCCCATTATGTATCATCTTTAAGAAATGGCCGCTTCCACTTTCACCCGCATAAAGATAACCGTTTTCTACACAAATATCTTTAAAGATTTCCTCTACATGTTGGAATGCTTCTTTATTTCCACCGATCATGGTACATGCACCATTTCTAGCACCGTCCACGCCTCCACTAGTACCAACATCTAAGAAATGGATTCCTTTTTCAGCAAACTCTTTTCCACGTTCTACTGACTGTTTATAATGAGAATTTCCACCTTCGATGACAATATCATCAGCAGTTAGTAATTCCTTAAGATCTTTAAGTACGTTATTGGTAATTTCACCAGCTGGTACCATTACCCACACGGCTCTTGGTGATGGTAGTGCAGCTACTAGTTCTGCTAATGAACTAACACCATGTCCGCCTTTTTTAGATATTTCTTCGACTGCTGTTGTATTTACATCAGTAGCTACAACCTCATGTTTATGATCTAATAAATTTAATGCTAAACTAAATCCCATTTTACCTAAACCAACTAATCCAATTTTCATTTTTATGTTCCCTTCTTGAAATATTTTTTCGTCTTCTAATACTATAATCAAAAAAATTTCTTTCTGCAATTGATTTGAAGAAATTTTTTTTCACACATTCCTTCTATGCTATAATTTATTTAAATCAAATAAAAAATGAGGGTTGCAGATGAGCTGCATAAGCAAAATACGCTCTTACTATGCCAGATTGAGTGAAAAGGAAAAACAGATTGCCGATTTTATATTAGATAATCCTGAAAAAATCATTCACAGTACAATAAACGAAGTTGCTGAAGACCTTGGAATGGCCGATGCAACTGTTTTCCGATTTTGTAAACGAATAGGATTTAAAGGATACCAGGCAATGAAAATTGCGCTAGCCTCAGAAATCATTACTCCTATCCAGCAAATTCATGAGGAAATTACTGAAGAGGATAATGAAAAGGCTGTCACAGAAAAAGTATTTAAATCAAATATTAGAACCCTTGAGAATACGTTGCAGCTTCAAGATAGTGAATCCATTCAAAGGGCTGTCAAAATGATCCATACAGCTGAAAGAGTGCATTTTTATGGAACTGGGGGTTCGGCTGTTATTGCAATGGATGCATTTCATAAGTTCATTCGAACCGGTATTAAAGCATTTGCGTTTATCGATTCCCACTTTCAGCTCATGTCTGCCTCTCAATTAACAGAGAAGGATTTGGCTGTTGTAATCTCTCATTCGGGCTCAAATAAAGATACCATTGATATTTTGAATGTAGCTAAAGGGAATGGAGCAAAATCAATTGGGATCACCAGCTTCCCAAAATCACCAATTAGCCAAAAGGTCGATGTAGCTCTTCTTACCAGCTCTGAGGAAACTGAATACCGGTCCGAGGCATTAGCATCACGTATTGCCCAATTAAGCCTTATTGATGCCCTGTACGTGAACATCATGATCCTAAATAAAGAACATGCAAAAGCTTCTCTTGGAAAAATCCGATCAGCGATTTCGGATACCAGGCTGTAAATCAGACTCGTTTGCTACCTACCTAAAATTATTATTTACCATTTTTCGTTTTAGATTACGGATTTAATCAAAAACAAACGACAGGTGCTTCACCTGTCGTTTAACTTTTATGCATATTGTTTTGATTCTTCCTGATGGAAGAAGCTTTTCATGGCATGGAAGACATCTGCTTTTTGCTTGAGGATATAATAGCGGAAATGTTCATCCTTGATATTTTTATATGCGGACATAAGCGTTGAATGACGATTATACTGATTAACCTCTCCGTATCCAAACATATTAGATACCTTCATTAACTCTTCGACAAGCTTCACACAGCGAGCGTTATCGGATGTGAGATTATCACCGTCTGAGAAATGGAATGGATAGATGTTAAACTTTCGTGGATTATACTTACTATCAATAATTTCAAGCGCTTTTCGGTAGGCTGAAGAACAAATCGTTCCACCGCTTTCTCCTTTTGAGAAGAAATCTTCCTCCGTGACAATCTTTGCTTCTGTATGGTGAGCAATAAACTCAATTTCAACTGTTTCATATTTGGTTCTTAAAAAGCGTGTCATCCAGAAGAAAAAGCTTCTGGCCATATACTTTTCCCAAATTCCCATCGAACCACTAGTATCCATCATTGCAATAACAACCGCTTTTGAATCTGGTTTTACGACTTCATTCCAAGTTTTAAACTTTAAATCATCTTTGTAAATGGGATGGAATGCTGGTTTACCGCTCATAGCATTTCGTTTGAATGCAGACATCATGGTTCGTTTCTTATCAATATTGCCCATTAACCCTGTTTTCCGGATATCGTTGAACTCAATATTTTCTACGAGATGCTCCTGTTCCTCTTTTCGTTTTAAATTCGGAAGCTCTAATTGCTTGAATAGTGCTTCCTCAAGCTCCATTAATGACACTTCTGCTTCAAAGTAATCTTCACCGGCTTGGTCCCCTGCCCCTTGGCCTTTCCCAGGACCTTTTTGCCCACTTGAACCGTCACGTGCCACAACATCACCGACTTGACTCTCACCGTCACCTTGGCCCACGTGTTTGTTTTTGTCATAATTATAGCGAATTTTATATTCGTCCAAAGAACGAATAGGAATCTTTACCACATCTCGACCATTAGACATAATGATACTCTCTTCAGTAATGAGATCTGGAAGATTGTTTCGAATTGCCTCCTGGACTTTTTCCTGATGCCGCTGCTGGTCATCGTGGCCTTTACGGTGGAGGGACCAATCTTCTCTTGAAATGACAAATTGATGATTGTTAACAGACAATGTAAACCCCTCCTTATGAAATTAATTAAATCCTTGTTGCACACTTTTTCTTATCAATACATAAGATAATCCGATTAAAAAGTTCAATTAAAATATGGATTACTTTATCCTATGCAAGAGCAAAGAATAATTTACTAATAATTTCGACAATTGGGGTTTCGCCTATTAAATTGGACGAGTTACAAGAAAAGCGCAAGCGCCTTGGTCAGCCCCGACAGGCAAATGTTCTTCGGCAAGAAAAGTCACTCTTTGACTTTACTTGCCGAAGGTTATTTGACCCTAGCTGTAACAATCATCGCTTTATCAAGCCATGATTGTTACAAGATACTCAAAGGAGAGTATTCAGGATGAAAACTGGCTAGGCGCTGGGGCTGGACAATTCTCGAAGTCGAATTAATACATTCTTATATTGAAAAAAAGAGACTGACAGATGTTTCTGCCAGTCCTTCCTATTTTAATCCTAGTTATCGGTTTAATAAGCTGCCAACATAACGTAATAACTCATTCGCAGATGTCGTATTATAGCCATGTTCATCCACTAAGCGTGCAACGACGTTATTAATTTTCTTAAGTTGCTGCTCATCTGGTGTTTTTGTAGACGTAGTAATCTTGACAACATCCTTTAGATCAGCAAACAGCTTTTTCTGAATGGCTTCTCGCAGTCTATCATGGGAGTTGTAATCAAATCGCTTCCCTTTCCTTGCATAGGCAGAAATTCGAATGAGGATCTCTTCCCTAAATGCTTTTTTGGCATTTTCAGATATCCCGATTTGCTCCTCAATAGAACGCATTAATTTTTCATCCGGATTTATTTCCTCACCTGTTAATGGATCACGAAGCTTTGATTTATTACAATATGCCTCCACATTGTCTAAATAATTGTCCATCAACGTTTTGGCAGATTCTTCATAAGAGTACACAAATGCCTTTTGTACTTCTTTCTTGGCAATATTATCATATTCTTTTCGGGCAATTGAAATATAATTCATATAACGCTCTCGAAGCTCTGCAGTAATAGATGGATGTTGATCAAGTCCGTCTTTTAATGAACGCAGAACATCTAAGGCATTAATAGATGGTACTTCCTTACGAATAATTGTAGATGAAATACGGTTAATGACATAACGTGGGTCAATGCCGCTCATACCTTCATCTTGATATTCTTTTTTCAGTTCAGCTATATCCGCTGCATTAAAGCCTTCCACACTCTCCCCATCATATAGGCGCATTTTCTTCAGTAAATCAATATCGCCTTTCTTAGGCTCTTTCAAACGAGTTAGAATTGTAAACATCGCTGCTACCTTTAACGTATGTGGAGCAATATGCACATCGGATACATCACTTTCATTTATCATCTTTTCATAGATTCTCTCTTCTTGAGAAACCTTAAGGTTGTAAGGAATTGGCATTACAATAATCCGTGAATGGAGCGCTTCATTCTTTTTATTAGAGATAAAGGAGCGGTATTCCGTCTCGTTCGTGTGAGCCACAATTAACTCGTCAGCAGAAATTAAAGCAAATCTTCCTGCCTTAAAGTTCCCCTCTTGTGTTAATGAAAGCAAATGCCAGAGGAATTTCTCATCACATTTTAGCATCTCTTGGAATTCCATCATTCCTCGGTTAGCCTTATTTAATTCACCATCAAAACGGTAAGCTCTAGGATCAGATTCAGAACCAAATTCCGCAATGGTTGAAAAATCAATACTTCCTGTTAAGTCTGCAATATCTTGCGATTTAGGATCCGAAGGACTAAATGTACCAATTCCAGTTCGCTTATCCTCTGAGAAAAAAATTCTTTCTACTTGAACATCTTCAATCCTACCGCCATACTCCTGCTCAAGTCTCATCATATTAAGCGGTGAGAGATTTCCCTCAATTCGAATACCATACTCTTCAAAGAAGTCTCCCCGTAAATGATGTGGGATTAAGTGCAGCGGATCTTCATGCATTGGACAGCCCTTAATGGCAAAAACAGAACCTCTGTCGGTATGCGAATAACTTTCTAACCCTCTTTTTAACATGGTAACTAAAGTAGATTTCCCCCCACTTACTGGGCCCATCAGCAGTAAAATACGTTTTCTTACATCCAGCCTTTTAGCTGCAGGATGGAAATATTCTTCGACTAAACGCTCCAATGACTCTTCTAAGCCAAATAATTGATTGCTGAAAAAGTTGTACTTCTTCGTCCCTTTTACCTCTTCGATCCCTGCATCCTTAATCATATTATAAACTCGAGAATGTGCAGATTGTGCTACCCATGGCTTTTCCTTCAGCATCAGTAAATAATCAGCGAATGTTCCTTCCCAACGCAGTTTTTCCTCTTCTTCTCGATACATCTCGATTTTTTTTAAGATATCCATAAGGCCCTCCCCCTGTAGCTTAATCAGAGACGATTAATATACTCTATGCACCAATGAACTTGAACATGCGTATGTGAGTGACTCTTTAACTTTTTTATTCGTTACAGGAAATCTTACACTTTTCATTTTTTAAAGTTAGGATATAATAAAATCATATGGGTAAAAATGAAAAATACGTAAGACGAAGGGGGCAATACATAACATGAACACATTCATCGTTGTTTTAGTAATGGTCACATTTTTGGCAGCAATCTTCACTGCAGGTTACAATGATAAGCCCGGTTCAACAAAATAATTTATTTATGTAAAAAGGCTGCCATTTAAGGCAGCCTTTTATCGTAAATCCAATTTATTTTGTTGGATGAATTCTTTCATATACATTCTATTTTGTTTTTCCAGCATAAGTGCCATCTGTTCAGTCCAGCGGTCTCTCCTTTTCCCGCCAGTTCTCTGTTCATAATAAGTGGAGATAATCTGGTCATATTCTTGAAGCTGTTCCAAATAAACACCCATATCCTGTTCGTATTCATCCTCATGATAAACGTGTTCAAGCGGTAACCTTGGCTTTTGATCGTTCATTTTTGCAGGATAGCCTACGGCTAGTCCAAACAATGGGATGACTCTCTCTGGTGTTTTTAAAAGCCTCTTAACCTCTTCTAGATTGTTTCGAATTCCACCTATGTAACAAATACCTAATCCAAGTGATTCTGCGGCTATAGCAGCATTTTGAGCAGCTAATGAGGCATCTATGAGACCAACCATGAATTTTTCTGTGCCCTCTATCGATGGGATGACGTCTTTCTGCTCCTCTTTACCAATAATGGTATGGCGATAAAGATCAGCACAAAATACGAAAAAATGACCGTTTTTTTCAACGTATTCCTGATTACCCGCTAATTCGGCCAACCTTTTCTTTTTTTCTCGATCCTTCACTCCTATGATAGAGTATGCTTGAATATAACTCGAAGTCGAAGCTGCTTGAGCACTTAGTACAATAGTTTTAATTTGTTCCTCTGTTAAAGGCGTATCCTCAAATTGCCTGATTGAACGGTGATTGAGAATCGTTGTAATCATATCATTCATAGTATTTTCCCTTCCTTTTTGCAAAAAGAGGCCCAAAAATTTCCGGGCCTCCAAACATTTTATTTCAGGTCTCGATAATCTTGCTGACGAAGTGCTTCATAAATAAGTATAGCGGCAGTATTAGAAAGATTTAATGAACGAATATTATTGGTCATCGGAATTCTCAAGCTTACCTCTTTATTATTTTCAATAACGTCTTTTGGTAAACCCGTTGTTTCTCTACCAAAGATAAAATAGTACTCCTTTTCAGGGTTACTGTAATCAAAGCTGCTATGAGACTTTTGCCCAAATTCCGTTAAATAAAAGAATTCACCGCCAGCACTTTTTTCGTAAAATTCATCTAATGAGTCATAATACGTAATATTTACATTTTCCCAATAATCCAGACCTGCCCTTTTTAACATCTTATCATCCGTGGAAAAGCCTAACGGACGAATTAAATGTAAATGGGTACCAGTCCCCGCACAGGTCCTAGCAATGTTCCCAGTATTAGAAGGAATTTGTGGTTGAAATAGTACGACATGTATTGCCAAAAAAACTCACCCCAGGTTGAAAAAACTATAAGAGCAATTATACCACTCTCATTTCTTCCTTTAAAGAAAACTACTGCAAGAAACCCTATGGATGTATGCAAAGAATGTTCATTTATGAATCGACAATGCTAAAGAACCTATATTTTATATTTGGTGTGTAAGCAGAAGAATCCTCGTATGCCCAATATCGCATACGACTATTATAGGTATGAGCATTCACTAAGGGCATACCATTGGCATCCTTTCCTGTAACAATAGTATTATGATTGTATCGCCCATCTCCTTCAAAGTCATAGCAAATTACGTCTCCCAATAGCAATTGATCAGGACTGCTTACTTCTCTTGCTCTTAGGCCAGCCTTTGAATTCCCTAAATATAGCCTTAAGGAATTCGCTACAGCCCAGCTATAGCTCCAATTACTATTCTGTAGCCACCAACCGTTCCCCCGATTAGGATACCCTCTCATTGGAGCTCCACCTGTATGAAGGCACTGTGAAATGAAGTTTGTACAATCAACTTCAAATTTTTTATAAGCGGGATTATAGCTATTCCACCAGCGCTCGGCATATTGCACAGCTTTTAAGCGATTGTATTGATAACTTACCCTTTCTTCCTTCTCTTCCATGTGTGTTTCCATTGAATCATGAAGAGAGTGAACATCTTCTTTTGGTATTCTTTCTTCATCCATGACTAAAGCACCTTTGTAGAATTTAGCCAGTCGGTCTTCTATTTCTTCTTCCATATAAAGTATTCCTTTTTGCTTTATTAAATATTGATAGTGGGCAAGGTACTTTACCGTTTGGAATTCTTCATCTGTAAACTCCTCCATAATTTTACCTGTGGCTTTTACCTTTACAATTTCTGCAGACCTTTTAGCTAATGTTTCCTGTTTTTTCTCCGCTTTCGGAAAAAATACCCGGTGACTTCTTTTATCAGTAACAAATTGATTAACTCTTTTTTCAAACAGATCTTGGAGCAATTCAATCATCCGTGCTTCCCCCCTTTCATTCATACATATGAACGAAAGTTGGATTTCATTAAGAAAAGAGCGAAACCATTAAGGTTCCGCTCTCCATTACTTAAAGAAATTTAATGCTTTGTCGATTTCTTTTAGAACATCACGATCTGTTTCTCTGTCTTTTGCCTGTAAAAGGGCGGTGTATGCCGTCTCTCCACCTATTTTTCCGAGTGCCCATGCTGCTGTACCTCTTGTCACAGGACTTGCTTCATTTTCTATAACCTCGATTAAGTCAGGTACGGCTGTATCATCTTTAAAATGAGCCAGCGCAATAACCGCATTTCGCTGGATTGGCTTTTTTCCTCGCCATGAGCCCGAAACAGAACCAAACTGCTTTTTAAACTCCCTATTGCTTAACTTTAAGATCGGCTTTAGCAAAGGCTTGGCCACCTCTGGATTGGCCTCCATTTCTTCGTGAAAATGAAAGTTTAACCCTTTATTTACTGGACAAGCAGTTTGGCAGGAATCACAGCCATAAATGCGGTTTCCAATCTTGTCCCTAAATTCATCCGGAATAAGCTCTTTGGTTTGTGTTAAAAAGGAGATACAGTGTTGTGCATTAATTTGTCCTCCTTGGACTAATGCACCTGTTGGACATGCCTCTAAACATTTTGTACAAGTGCCGCAAAGGTCTTCTATTGGTTCATCGGGTTCAAAGGGGATACTTGTAATCATTTCACCTAAATAAACATATGACCCATATTCTGGTGTAATAATAGAACAGTTCTTCCCACTCCAGCCAATTCCTGCCCGTTCTGCAACGGCCCGATCAGAAAGTTCTCCCGTATCTACCATTGATTTTAACCTTGCTTCTGGAACTTTTGTCAAAATAAATTCTTCAAGCTTCTTTAGCCTGTCTCGTAGAATATGATGGTAATCAAGGCCCCAAGATGCCCTGCTGAAAAAGCCTCTTCGTTCACCTTTTCTGCCTTCAACACGCTCGTTCATCTTGGATGGATAGGCAAGAGCAATGGCTATAATGGAACGCGGCTCCTCCATTAATAGAGATGGGGTCACCCGTTTATCTATGTCTGGCTCTTCAAAACCCGATTGAAACCCAAGTTCTTTTTGTCTAATTAATCGATTTTTCAATTCACCGAACACATCTGCAGTTGTAAAACCGATCTTATCAATCCCAATTTCCTTACTATAGGCAACAAGTTCTTTCTTTAGTTGTTTGACGTCCATAGTTTAATTCCTCCTTTCCCTAAAGTTGTTTATATTAATTGTTTTAATTTTTGGTTGCACATCTATATATGATAAACTAATTTAAATGAATTTTGGAGGTGGAATGGTTGGAAATTCAACTCTCACAAGAAATAATAGAACGAATACCTGACTTTAAACTGGGTGTAATTGAATATAATAACATAATTGTCAGTGATTCACCCCAAATGCTAAGGGGGAGACTCCAGCTATTCCAGGAGTCTATTTATTTTGATTTAGAAAATAAACCTGTGACAGAGTTGCCTGGATTACAGGAATGGCGCTCTATTTTTAAACAGAATGATAAGGATCCTAACCGGTATCGTCCATCTGTAGAAGCCTTATATAGGAGAATACAGAAACAGAACTACCTCTCGTCCGTACAAAGTGCCATTGATATTAATAATTTTTTCTCCCTACAATATCAAGTGCCTATTGGAATCTATGACCAGAAATGTTTGAATGGCCCCGTTACTATTCGCTTTGGGGGTGTTGGTGAGGAGTATATGGGCTTAAATGGACGTTTAAATTCCTTACATAACCTTATTGTCTCATCTGATGAAGAAGGTGCTTTCGGAAGTCCTTTTGTAGACTCAGATCGTACACCAGTGACTTTTGATACTAAAGAAGCCCTACAACTGATCTATTTAAGACCTTCTACTGACATTCAAAATGCAGAAAGGCTAACTGAGTCGCTCATGAACATGTTTACACAAGTACATGGTGGAGAAGCATCCTATCATATCCTTAAATGATGCCATACAGGCATAATTATATATATATAGGCTGTGTTAAAGAATGTGTTAAAGGACATAGTTGACTTTTATACCCTGTTGATTGGAGCGGAAGGCACGAAGAAGCCTGTGGGAGTGCGGGTCAGGGGAGACCCCGCAGGCGCAAGCGCCGAGGAGGCTCGCCGAAACGCCCACGAACCGCTCGTGCCTGGAGTGCAAATCAACAGACAAGTTTACAAAGCCTATATATAAAGAAAAAACGCAATGCATCGTTCTCTAGGTAACGATACACTGCGTTAGTTAATATGTATGGAGCGGGTGATGAGAATCGAACTCACGACATCAGCTTGGAAGGCTGAGGTTTTACCATTAAACTACACCCGCATAATTTTTTGACAACTTTTTGAACGATTTGACCCTTACAATGTTACACACTTTTTTATTAATCGTCAAGTGGTTTTTGCGAATTATGTCGAATGGCCCCTAAAAAACTTCGGATGTTTTCAGGTAACAACATAGAATGGTGACCAATATCGCTTACTCTTACCTCTACTGGTAACATTGGCTGCTTCTACGTTACCGTCTCGCTTTCATTTACCTATTTGGGACACGTAGATCCCTTCTACGTTACCGTACTCGCTTATTTTTACCTATCTCGGGTACGTACACATTTAATTAAATTCCTTTTACACAAAAAACACTTCCTATAATCAAATAGGAAGTGTTTTGCATTGATACCGGTGGTCGGGGTCGAACCGACACTCCAGAGGAACACGATTTTGAGTCGTGCGCGTCTGCCAATTCCGCCACACCGGCATATTAAAATATTTTGTAAATCAGTGCCGAGGACCGGAATCGAACCGGTACGGTAGTCACCTACCGCAGGATTTTAAGTCCTGTGCGTCTGCCAGTTCCGCCACCCCGGCGTATATAAAAAGTAGATTATGCACTGTATAAATTTTTATGGAGGCGGCAACCGGATTCGAACCGGTGGTAAAGGTTTTGCAGACCTCTGCCTTACCACTTGGCTATGCCGCCGTAAATTATGGAGCGGAAGACGGGATTCGAACCCGCGACCCCCACCTTGGCAAGGTGGTGTTCTACCACTGAACTACTTCCGCAAAATGGCTGGGCTAGCTGGATTTGAACCAACGCATGTCGCAGTCAAAGTGCGATGCCTTACCGCTTGGCTATAGCCCAATGCTCAATTAATTAAAAAATATTATGGGGCGACTGATGGGAATCGAACCCACGAATGCCTGAACCACAATCAGGTGCGTTAACCACTTCGCCACAATCGCCACAATATTATTGGCAGGGGTAGTAGGAATCGAACCCACACCAAAGGTTTTGGAGACCTTCGTTCTACCTTTAAACTATACCCCTATATATGGTGGAGGGGGACGGATTCGAACCGCCGAACCCGGAGGGAGCGGATTTACAGTCCGCCGCGTTTAGCCACTTCGCTACCCCTCCACATATAAAATGTTTCATAAAAATTAATGGTGGCTCAGGACGGAATCGAACCGCCGACACAAGGATTTTCAGTCCTTTGCTCTACCGACTGAGCTACTGAGCCAACATATGGCGGTCTGGACGGGACTCGAACCCGCGACCTCCTGCGTGACAGGCAGGCATTCTAACCAACTGAACTACCAGACCATATTGCGGGGACAGGATTTGAACCTGCGACCTTCGGGTTATGAGCCCGACGAGCTACCAGACTGCTCCACCCCGCGACGGTAAAAAATATTACTAATGTTAATGCCCATAGTTTGTATGGACTGTATCAATCTCAGTTAGTATATTCAAGTAGTAACTCGATTGATACAACTCGCAGATTATTCACGGATGCAACGCTCGTTGCTCCACCCCGCGACAATAATATTGATGGTGGAGGATGACGGGATCGAACCGCCGACCCTCTGCTTGTAAGGCAGATGCTCTCCCAGCTGAGCTAATCCTCCATAATGGTGACCCCTACGGGATTCGAACCCGTGTTACCGCCGTGAAAGGGCGGTGTCTTAACCGCTTGACCAAGGGGCCATATCGCAATAAATTTAATGGCGGAGAGCAAGGGATTTGAACCCTTGAGACAGGGTTACCCGCCTACACGATTTCCAATCGTGCTCCTTCGGCCACTCGGACAGCTCTCCAAAAGAAATGGCTCCGCAGGTAGGACTCGAACCTACGACCGATCGGTTAACAGCCGATAGCTCTACCACTGAGCTACTGCGGAATATTTTAAAACAGCCTGGCAACGTCCTACTCTCACAGGGACTTTCGTCCCAACTACCATCGGCGCTGAGAAGCTTAACTTCCGTGTTCGGTATGGGAACGGGTGTGACCTTCTCGCCATAATTACCAGACCATTTATTCGACACTATTTTATTATAATGTCTTTTTCATATTTTGCAAGAGAATTTTTTAAAAAAATTCATTCCCTCAAAACTAGATAATGAAGAAGAAAATTCAATAAACATGTGAGTTCGCTAAAAACTTGGTTAAGTCCTCGAACGATTAGTATCAGTCAGCTCCACATGTTACCATGCTTCCACCTCTGACCTATCAACCTGATCATCTTTCAGGGTTCTTACTAGCTTGACGCTATGGGAAATCTCATCTTGAGGGGGGCTTCATGCTTAGATGCTTTCAGCACTTATCCCGTCCGCACATAGCTACCCAGCGATGCCTTTGGCAAGACAACTGGTACACCAGCGGTGCGTCCATCCCGGTCCTCTCGTACTAAGGACAGCTCCTCTCAAATTTCCTACGCCCACGACGGATAGGGACCGAACTGTCTCACGACGTTCTGAACCCAGCTCGCGTACCGCTTTAATGGGCGAACAGCCCAACCCTTGGGACCGACTACAGCCCCAGGATGCGATGAGCCGACATCGAGGTGCCAAACCTCCCCGTCGATGTGGACTCTTGGGGGAGATAAGCCTGTTATCCCCGGGGTAGCTTTTATCCGTTGAGCGATGGCCCTTCCATGCGGAACCACCGGATCACTAAGCCCGACTTTCGTCCCTGCTCGACTTGTAGGTCTCGCAGTCAAGCTCCCTTGTGCCTTTACACTCTACGAATGATTTCCAACCATTCTGAGGGAACCTTTGGGCGCCTCCGTTACTCTTTAGGAGGCGACCGCCCCAGTCAAACTGCCCACCTGACACTGTCTCCCACCCCGATAAGGGGTGCGGGTTAGAATTTCAATACAGCCAGGGTAGTATCCCACCGACGCCTCCACCGAAGCTAGCGCTCCGGCTTCTACGGCTCCTACCTATCCTGTACAAGCTGTACCAAAATTCAATATCAGGCTACAGTAAAGCTCCACGGGGTCTTTCCGTCCTGTCGCGGGTAACCTGCATCTTCACAGGTACTATAATTTCACCGAGTCTCTCGTTGAGACAGTGCCCAGATCGTTACGCCTTTCGTGCGGGTCGGAACTTACCCGACAAGGAATTTCGCTACCTTAGGACCGTTATAGTTACGGCCGCCGTTTACTGGGGCTTCGATTCAGAGCTTCGCTTGCGCTAACCCCTCCTCTTAACCTTCCAGCACCGGGCAGGCGTCAGCCCCTATACTTCGCCTTGCGGCTTCGCAGAGACCTGTGTTTTTGCTAAACAGTCGCCTGGGCCTATTCACTGCGGCTCTTCGAGGCTATTCACCTCAAAAAGCACCCCTTCTCCCGAAGTTACGGGGTCATTTTGCCGAGTTCCTTAACGAGAGTTCTCTCGCTCACCTTAGGATTCTCTCCTCGCCTACCTGTGTCGGTTTGCGGTACGGGCACCTTTTATCTCGCTAGAGGCTTTTCTTGGCAGTGTGGAATCAGGAACTTCGGTACTAAATTTCCCTCGCTATCACAGCTCAGCCTTTACGGAAAGCGGATTTTCCTACTTTCCAGCCTAACTGCTTAGACGCGCATATCCAACAGCGCGCTTACCCTATCCTCCTGCGTCCCCCCATCACTCAAACGATAAAGAGGTGGTACAGGAATATCAACCTGTTGTCCATCGCCTACGCCTTTCGGCCTCGGCTTAGGTCCCGACTAACCCTGAGCGGACGAGCCTTCCTCAGGAAACCTTAGGCATACGGTGGATGAGATTCTCACTCATCTTTCGCTACTCATACCGGCATTCTCACTTCTAAGCGCTCCACCAGTCCTTACGGTCTAGCTTCAACGCCCTTAGAACGCTCTCCTACCACTGACATCTACGATGTCAATCCACAGCTTCGGTGTTACGTTTAGCCCCGGTACATTTTCGGCGCAGAGTCACTCGACCAGTGAGCTATTACGCACTCTTTAAATGGTGGCTGCTTCTAAGCCAACATCCTGGTTGTCTAAGCAACTCCACATCCTTTTCCACTTAACGTAAACTTTGGGACCTTAGCTGGTGGTCTGGGCTGTTTCCCTTTTGACTACGGATCTTATCACTCGCAGTCTGACTCCCACGGATAAGTCTTTGGCATTCGGAGTTTGTCTGAATTCGGTAACCCGATGAGGGCCCCTAGTCCAAACAGTGCTCTACCTCCAAGACTCTAACAACGTGAGGCTAGCCCTAAAGCTATTTCGGAGAGAACCAGCTATCTCCAAGTTCGATTGGAATTTCTCCGCTACCCACACCTCATCCCCGCACTTTTCAACGTGCGTGGGTTCGGGCCTCCATCCAGTGTTACCTGGACTTCACCCTGGACATGGGTAGATCACCTGGTTTCGGGTCTACGACCACATACTCATTCGCCCTATTCAGACTCGCTTTCGCTGCGGCTCCGTCTCTTCAACTTAACCTTGCATGGGATCGTAACTCGCCGGTTCATTCTACAAAAGGCACGCTATCACCCATTAACGGGCTCTAACTACTTGTAGGCACACGGTTTCAGGAACTATTTCACTCCCCTTCCGGGGTGCTTTTCACCTTTCCCTCACGGTACTGGTTCACTATCGGTCACTAGGGAGTATTTAGCCTTGGGAGATGGTCCTCCCTGCTTCCGACCGGATTTCACGTGTCCGGCCGTACTCAGGATCCACTCAGGAGGGAACGAAGTTTCGACTACAGGGTTTTCACCTTCTCTGACGGGCCTTTCCAGGCCGCTTCATCTACCCCGTTCCTTTGTAACTCCATGTAGAGTGTCCTACAACCCCAAGAGGCAAGCCTCTTGGTTTGGGCTATGTCCCGTTTCGCTCGCCGCTACTCAGGGAATCGCGTTTGCTTTCTCTTCCTCCGGGTACTTAGATGTTTCAGTTCCCCGGGTATGCCTTCAATACCCTATGTATTCAGGTAAAGATACTGTTCCATTACGAACAGTGGGTTTCCCCATTCGGAAATCTCTGGATCAAAGCTTACTTACAGCTCCCCAAAGCATATCGGTGTTAGTCCCGTCCTTCATCGGCTCCTAGTGCCAAGGCATTCACCGTGCGCCCTTTCTAACTTAACCTAAAAGGTTTATTACTCTATATATAATAGAGAGAAAACTAAAATGGCGATTACTCGATGTCTCTTGACTTTCTTCTTTACGATTATCTAGTTTTCAAAGAACGAGGCTACTGATTTCAATCACAACGTGATTAAACTTCAGAGCTTTACATCATGCTGCCTTGCGACGAGCTGAAGAGTTACCTCTTCGAATATGCTATAGCGCAGGAGCAAAGCAATTATTAAGAACGTTTAAATCTAGTTGTAAAAGACCAACTAGGCAGAGAGAAATTGCACTCTCAAAACTAAACAAACAGAAAACAATCAAACAAACATGTTTTGTCTGGCTCATAGGTCCAGCTTATATCCTTAGAAAGGAGGTGATCCAGCCGCACCTTCCGATACGGCTACCTTGTTACGACTTCACCCCAATCATCTGTCCCACCTTAGGCGGCTGGCTCCTTACGGTTACCCCACCGACTTCGGGTGTTACAAACTCTCGTGGTGTGACGGGCGGTGTGTACAAGGCCCGGGAACGTATTCACCGCGGCATGCTGATCCGCGATTACTAGCGATTCCGGCTTCATGTAGGCGAGTTGCAGCCTACAATCCGAACTGAGAATGGTTTTATGGGATTGGCTAAACCTCGCGGTCTTGCAGCCCTTTGTACCATCCATTGTAGCACGTGTGTAGCCCAGGTCATAAGGGGCATGATGATTTGACGTCATCCCCACCTTCCTCCGGTTTGTCACCGGCAGTCACCTTAGAGTGCCCAACTGAATGCTGGCAACTAAGATCAAGGGTTGCGCTCGTTGCGGGACTTAACCCAACATCTCACGACACGAGCTGACGACAACCATGCACCACCTGTCACTCTGTCCCCCGAAGGGGAAAGTCCTATCTCTAGGAGTGTCAGAGGATGTCAAGACCTGGTAAGGTTCTTCGCGTTGCTTCGAATTAAACCACATGCTCCACCGCTTGTGCGGGCCCCCGTCAATTCCTTTGAGTTTCAGCCTTGCGGCCGTACTCCCCAGGCGGAGTGCTTAATGCGTTAGCTGCAGCACTAAGGGGCGGAAACCCCCTAACACTTAGCACTCATCGTTTACGGCGTGGACTACCAGGGTATCTAATCCTGTTTGCTCCCCACGCTTTCGCGCCTCAGCGTCAGTTACAGACCAGAAAGCCGCCTTCGCCACTGGTGTTCCTCCACATCTCTACGCATTTCACCGCTACACGTGGAATTCCGCTTTCCTCTTCTGCACTCAAGTCCCCCAGTTTCCAATGACCCTCCACGGTTGAGCCGTGGGCTTTCACATCAGACTTAAAGGACCGCCTGCGCGCGCTTTACGCCCAATAATTCCGGACAACGCTTGCCACCTACGTATTACCGCGGCTGCTGGCACGTAGTTAGCCGTGGCTTTCTGGTTAGGTACCGTCAAGGTACCGGCAGTTACTCCGGTACTTGTTCTTCCCTAACAACAGAGCTTTACGACCCGAAGGCCTTCATCGCTCACGCGGCGTTGCTCCATCAGACTTTCGTCCATTGTGGAAGATTCCCTACTGCTGCCTCCCGTAGGAGTCTGGGCCGTGTCTCAGTCCCAGTGTGGCCGATCACCCTCTCAGGTCGGCTACGCATCGTCGCCTTGGTGAGCCGTTACCTCACCAACTAGCTAATGCGCCGCGGGCCCATCTGTAAGTGTCAGCCGAAACCGACTTTCAGCTTTCCCTCATGTGAGGAAAAGGATTATCCGGTATTAGCACCGGTTTCCCGGTGTTATCCCAGTCTTACAGGCAGGTTGCCCACGTGTTACTCACCCGTCCGCCGCTAACCACCGAAGTGGTCCGCTCGACTTGCATGTATTAGGCACGCCGCCAGCGTTCGTCCTGAGCCAGGATCAAACTCTCCAAGAAAGTTGATTAGCTCTGAATAGTTACGTTGGCTAACTTCAATTAAGAAGTTAAATATTATTGTTTGTTGACGTTTTTGTTTGTTTAGTTTTCAAAGAACAATTTCAGTATCACTCGTAAGCGACTTTATTAATTTATCATAAAGTTATTAACGATGTCAACCTCTTTTTTAAGAAAAACCGTCACCCGCGAAAGCTTTAAATATTTGTTCCGCAGCGACGGTTATTAATATACCAAGGAATAAACAAAAGGTCAATAGGGTTTATTGTTTTTTTACGATAATTTTTTTGCCGCCTTGTAACAACGATGAAAAACACCATGCCCCTTTGTTTCAACATTAACAATATCTATCAAATGTTTTTCAATCAGATACTCTATTAAGACCGCTAAATCTACAGAGTATGGTATTAATTCTTTTTCATTCATGATTTCATTAAATAACCAATGTTCCTTACTGCTAAGCACCTCTAATAAATGAACACTACAGATTGATGTTCTGGAATGAATCATAAATTCACTCGCCAAAAATAATAGTTCCAGTCGTTTCTCTAGTGTTTCTTCACTATTTACAAGTTCTTCATACAACTTGTATATTTCCGGTTCAATCTGTTTCACTTGGTGCCAAACAGTCAACTCTGGATGAAGGCCATTTTCTATTACAGCTAATCTCGCTAGATGGTGTAGGGAGTGAACCACATGATTATAAGCATCCAAAAACTGTTTGCTTTCAAATAGGGCTTTTCCATCTACATACCGACGGATTAACTTAGCAAACTCTAAACCCATCTTGACTTTTCGTCCGTTAAATGGAAATTCACGTAATTCTGTCTTTAAATTAGCTACATATTCATTTCGATCAAAAAGAATTTTTGCCTCATGGAGCCATTCGAAAATTTTACGATTTGTACCAAGTAGGATCCATTCTTTCAACTGATCTTCAGCAATTATATGCATGGCTGCTTTTTTATTATCATAGGTGTAATGTTTAATAAATACTTGCCTTTCCGCCTCTTTGACAATAACTAGTAAAATAACATCAAAGGAATCAGTAATATGACTTAATTTTTGTTTTTTTTCAATTAACAAAACTCCAAGGGTATTTGACTGGCTCGCCCTCTCTTGATAAATAGGCCGAAGGATGTCTTCCATTCATCATTCCTCCAATTTTTTCGGGTATATATAGGTTCGACAGTAAAAACAGATTTCCTTCTTTCATCAAAGACAAACTTCGACATTCTTCTATGTAACCTTTTTTCTCCATAGATAAATATGATATAGTTTCTCTAGGAGGGAGTAACATGGCAAAATATTCGAGTAAAATAAATAAAATTCGTACCTTTGCACTTTCATTGATTTTTATTGGCTTTATTGTTATGTATGGTGGAATCTATTTTCGTACCTCACCAGTTATTATGACCATATTTATGCTTTTAGGTCTAATTTTTATTATCGCAAGTACAGTCGTATATTTCTGGATTGGGATGTTATCGACAAAATCTATTCAAGTAAAGTGTCCGAGCTGTGGTAGGGCAACTAAAATGCTTGGTAAAGTTGATATGTGTATGTATTGTCGAGAACCACTAACACTTGATCAGGCACTTGAAGGTAAAGAGTTCAACGAATCCTATAATAGTAAAAAATAAAAAGAGGATGACTTACCGTACGCTTTTGCAACGTACAGTACAGTCACCCTCTTTTTATTGTAAAAGAAGACCACTCACAAAAAATTAATGGACATCTTTACTTGCACAATCAGGGCAAGTTCCATAAATCTCCATGCGGTGATTTTCCACTTTAAATCCTGTAACATGTGAAGCTAGATGCTCCACTTCATCAAGTCCTGGATAATGGAAATCAACAATCTTTCCGCATTCCTCACAAATAACATGATAATGGTGGGATGTAACAAAATCAAAACGGCTTGATGCATCACCATAGGTTAATTCCTTAACTAGACCGACTTCACGAAATACTCGTAAATTATTGTAAACTGTCGCCACACTCATATTAGGGAATTTTCCTTCTAACGCTTTATAAATATCATCAGCTGTAGGATGTGACATTGAGTTTATTAAATATTCAAGTATCGCATGACGTTGTGGAGTAATCCGAACTCCAGTTTCCTTTAAGGTATCCAACGCTTCTTTTAACTGAGTCATCGCCATGCACCTCTTTTCTAAAAAATATTCTTAGATTATAATTGTTATAATTAATTTTACTAACATATTTATACTTTTGTCAATATTGCAACCTAACAAACCCCTTGATTCACTACTTTTTTTCATGTAAGGTTTGTTCATTTATCCCTAATCGGTTATTTACGTAGCGAGCAGTGATAAACAAGAAATCTGATAAACGATTTAAGTAAGATAAAACAAGAGGATTTACATCCTCACCTAATGAAACTGCACACCTTTCAGCTCTTCTAGCGATCGTACGAGCTACATGAAACGCAGCAGCTGCAGGATGACCTCCAGGCAAAATAAAATTTGTTAATTCAGAAAGCATAACATTCCAATCATCAATTTGCTTTTCCATTTCCTCTATATCAGAAGAAGCGAGTGACCACTTTACTACCTTTCCTTTCGGAGTTGCCA
This sequence comes from Bacillus sp. SORGH_AS_0510, assembly GCF_030818775.1. Lineage (NCBI taxonomy): Bacteria > Bacillati > Bacillota > Bacilli > Caryophanales > Bacillaceae > Bacillus > Bacillus sp. SORGH_AS_0510. Next base: position 4,079,708 of record NZ_JAUTAU010000001.1, read on the forward strand.
ATTCTGCCCCAACATGAAAAAGATTTGTTTGTATTTTATGATATGCATTTTCTAGTATTTCTTTCTCTTGGAAATTTTCATTCCTTAAATGACTAAGGGCAAGACCAATCATAGAATTTGCTTCATCACAGGTTCCATACGCTTCAACCCGCGCATCATTCTTTGACACTCTCTGACCGTAAATAAGAGATGTTGTTCCTTTATCCCCTGTTTTTGTATAAATCTTCATACATTAATCCTCCCTATGTAATTTATTAGCTACAGTTTTATACACATATATTCAATTAATAACAGACTTTATGAGAAAAGTATGCGTTTTCTTCATCATAACACCATTATTAACTTAAGAAAACGGAATATAATCGACTCTTTTTAAGCAAAAAAAAATGGGTCACTATGGACCCAAAAGTTTATCTGAGGAGGTATGCCCTAATAAAATGATATTCAAAATACCTTTTCTTGCATTGGACAAATGCCTTTTCTAGAGAAAATAGGCTGGAACTTGTTAGTTTAAATTTTCGCGTATGTAAATTAACGCTTCTTCTACATGTCCCTTTACTTGAACCTTTCTCCATTCTTTAACTAGCTCGCCTTCTTTATTAATAATAAAGGTAGATCTTTCGATACCCATATATTCTTTGCCAAAGTTTTTCTTTAGTTTCCATACACCGTAGGCTTCAGCTACTTGTTGATCTATATCCGCTAAAAGCAGGAATGGCAACCCATATTTTTCAATAAACTTTTGATGACGAGCTGTCGGGTCGGGACTCACTCCTAAAATGACTGCATCAAGTTCATTAAACTTTTCAATCTGATCACGAAAATCACAGGCTTCTGTAGTGCACCCAGGGGTCATATCTTTAGGATAAAAATATAAGACCACGTTCGTACCACGAAAATCTGAAAGTGCAACAACCTCACCATTGCTCGCTTCCAACTTAAAATCAGGCGCTTGTTTCCCAATTTCAACTGTCATAATAATCACTCCATATGAAAAGATTCATTATTTATAGGGTAACGAATCTTTCTTGATAACACAAATATATCGTTATTATCGCCTTACTTTTCTCTTTCCAACATTACTTTTGCAACAAAGGCTGCGGGTAAGGTATATCCAATCAACGCTTCAATCACAGCAATAATTCTTCCTAATCCATTTGGCAAGACATCACCATTTCCTACAGAAAAAAGGGTCATTGCACTAAAATAAAAGCTTGTTTCAAAAATGTTATCTTTCGGATCCGGATTAACTTCCCTTAGAAGTGGCATGCCAATTAAATAAAACAATAGATAAATAAGTCCAAAGCCAATAATGATGGTTAAATATACTGTTCCTAAATAGAGAAAATTTTCGACTGACGCAAATTTACCCCTTATTGTATTCGGAATAAATAATGTTCGTAAGCTCATGAATATACAAAAAATCACAATTGGAAGCAAGAAATAGAACATAGCTGACCACCCCTGCATGGTAATGAGAGTTACTCTATCCTATGCAGGCTTGGCCCATAAAATAGCAAAAAACCAGGCAAAAACCTGGTTTTTTTCAAAAGTTAATAAAATGATTAATTTCCTGCTCCTCTATACTTCTTTACCCCTTGGTTCCAAATGAGGATTGATAGTGTAAAAAAGACTACACCTATTACTGGGGTTAAAAATGAATACCATAGCCATTCTTTTTTTCCAAGGAAGAAAGCCGCAGGGTATACGCCAACAAAGGCAAAAGGTAAAATCCAAGTTAAAACAAAACGGATTAATTTATTATAAATATTTACAGGATATCTTCCGTAACTGCTAATATTGTACATCATTGGCATAAGAGACGTTCGTGCATCTGCCCAAAAACTGATGCAGGCAATCATGATGAAGATTCCTCCATAGACAAGTGCACCACCTATGACAAAAACAAGAAAGAAAAATGGATCGTACCAATGGATTTCAAGATGTAAATGACTACCTGCATAGAACATAACCGCAAGTCCGGTTATAGCTCCCAATAAAGACTCCAATTCAATTCTCTCAAGAATAATCTGGAAGAGGCTATGAATAGGTCTTGTAAGGATGCGATCAAGTTCCCCCTTCACAATATACCTTTCATTGAAATCCCAAATATTAAAGAAAGCAGAAAAAACAGCTGAAGGTACAAGAAAAAAGCCATAAATAAAGATAATTTCATCTCTGCTCCAGCCATTAAGGAAACTCGTATGACCGAAAACTACTAAAATAAAAACGAGATTAATCGCTTGTGACAGTAAATCGGAAAAAAACTCTACAAATAGATCTGCCCGGTATTGGAATCTAGTTTTCATGTATTGCGCTGTATATTGAAAAAACATAGTTAAGTAAAACAATGTTTATCCTCCTTGAATAATCAACTGTTTCCTCGCCAAGTACCACAAAATTTGAATAGGAATAATTAAAACAATGACCCAAACAAATTGTTGCGTAATCGCTTCTAATGCCTGCTGGTGTGTGAAGCCCTTTGTCAAAATCATACTTGGAAAGTAGCTGATCCCTTGAAATGGAAGGAATTTCATAATCTCTTGTGCCCATCCGGGAAAGAAACTAATTGGCAAAAGAAGTCCTGAGAATAAGTCTATCACCACTCGTTTCGCACGTATCAAACCCGCATTATTATATAAGAAGAAAGTTGTAATTCCTGTTAATAGATTTAATTCCGTGTTGATAAAAAAGCTTAACAAAATGGAGAGAGCGAATAACCCCCATACACTTGGTTCCCACGTAAAGTGAATAGGAAAAATAAAATAAACAATAATCATCCCAGGTGCTGAAAAAAAGAACAGCCTAAAAATTCCTTCTCCTAGCCCTTGCATCGTCTTCATGGATAGATAATTGTAAGGTCTGATTAATTCGATTGCCACTTTCCCTTCCATTATTTCCAACGCCATCTCACGGTCAAGATTATTAAAATAAAACGCTCGTGCCATCCAAGAAACGGCAACATAAGTGGTCATTTGAATAACAGACAGTCCAACAATCTGTTCTTTCGATCCATAGATCGCATTCCATAAAAAATAATAAGCCCCTATATTAATGCTATAGATTAGAATCCCCGTATAGTAATTTGTCCGGTATGCTAGCATCATTAAAAAGCGGATTCTAATCATTTCTAAGTATTTATCCACTTACACAGCACCCTTCTCATAAATATTTCTTATAATCTCTTCCGTGGATGTCTCATTAATTTTAATATCCTTAATTTTAAATCCAGCAACCACTTTGGCTATTACCTGAGAGATGAGCTCATCATTGTCATCTAAAACAGCAATAAAAACCTGATCCTTTTCATCTAGTTCCCATTTAACAGGCAGGCCACTTGTTAGATTTCTAACAGCAGCAAGGTCTACTTTTTCTAGGAATTGAAAACGAAGTTCTTTTCCTTCTCCCCATTTTTCTTGAAGATTTTTTAAAGCACCATCATAGATGACTTTTCCTTCATCAAGCATAATTACCCGCTCACATAGCGCTTCGATGTCGGAAAGATCATGTGTAGTTAAAAGAATAGTTGTGTTATATTTCTCGTTAATTTCTTTTAAGAATTCACGAATTTTCAATTTCACGAGAACATCTAACCCAATTGTGGGTTCATCTAAGAATAATAATGGGGGATTATGAATTAGTGCAGCAGCAAGTTCACAACGCATCCTTTGTCCGAGAGATAATTTACGAACCGGTTTATCTAAAAGCGGCTCAATATCCAAGGTTTTTATGACATGGTTCATATGATCGTCGTAATGTTCATCTGTTACTTTATATACCTTTTTTAATAGACGAAACGATTCTTGCACAGCAATATCCCACCATAATTGTGAACGCTGGCCAAAAACAACTCCAATGGTTTGTACAAATTTTTCTCTTTCTTTATGGGGATTCATACCATTAACCAGGATTTCCCCTGACGTAGGTGTTAAAATGCCAGTGAGCATCTTAATGGTTGTTGATTTTCCAGCGCCATTTTCACCAATGTAACCAACCATCTCTCCTTGCCTTACTGAAAAATTTATATCATTTACAGCCGGAACCACTTTATAATTTCTAGTGAATAAATCCCTAAAGGCACCTTTTAAGCCACTTCTACTCGAATAGGATTTAAATTCTTTCCTTAGATTTTGTACTTCTATAACATTCTTCATCTAGTACCTCCCGAAGCATTGTAATACCTAAATCATTAGTTTAGCCAAATCAAGGGGTTAAAACAACTACACTGCACTGAGGCGGAATTTTCTAAAAGTTGAAATAGATAATAGACGAATAAAAAAGTGTTAGAATAGAAGGATAGAAATATTCTAAGGAGGAAAAATAGTGCAATTTACGAATTCCGAAACTATACATAATGAAGCTCTTAAACACATTGTTGGAGGAGTAAACAGCCCGTCTCGTTCCTACAAAGCGGTAGGCGGCGGCGCCCCGGTTGTAATGGAACGTGCCCAGGGTGCCTACTTTTGGGATGTTGACGGCAATCAATACATTGATTACCTCGCTGCATATGGTCCCATCATTACTGGCCATGCTCATCCACATATCACAAAAGCCATTACACGTGCAGCAGAAAGCGGCGTTCTTTACGGAACACCTACTCCACATGAAGTCAAATTTGCCAAAATGATTAAAGAAGCAATGCCAGCTTTGGATAAAGTTCGTTTTGTTAACTCTGGAACTGAAGCGGTAATGACCACCATTCGTGTTGCACGTGCCTACACAGGACGTGATAAAATAATCAAGTTTGCCGGTTGTTACCACGGTCATTCTGATCTTGTACTTGTTGCAGCCGGGTCAGGTCCGTCTACCCTCGGAACCCCAGATTCAGCAGGAGTACCGAAAAGTATCGCTCAAGAAGTCATTACTGTACCATTTAATGACATTGAACCATTTAAAGAAGCATTAGAAAAATGGGGAGATCAAATTGCTGCTGTATTAGTAGAACCTATTGTCGGGAACTTCGGCATTGTTGAACCTAAGCCTGGCTTCCTTCAACAAGTAAACGACCTAACACATGCTGCAGGGGCACTTGTTATTTACGATGAAGTTATTACAGCTTTTCGTTTTATGTACGGCGGTGCACAGGATTTATTAGGAATTAAACCTGATTTAACAGCACTAGGAAAGATTATTGGTGGAGGTCTCCCAATCGGCGCTTATGGCGGTAGAAAGGAAATCATGGAAAAGGTTGCTCCATTAGGTCCGGCATATCAAGCTGGGACAATGGCCGGAAACCCAGCCTCCATTCTTTCAGGAATCGCCTGCCTTGAAGTACTAAAACAAGAAGGCGTATACGAATATTTAGACCGCCTTGGTGCCATGCTTGAGGAAGGAATTTTAGCAGCTGCTAAAGAGTTCAACATTCAAATCACCATCAATAGACTTAAAGGTGCGTTTACCGTTTATTTTACAAATGAAACCATAGTGAATTATGAACAGGCAGAAAACACGGATGGAGAAATGTTCGCTAAGTTTTTCAAACTCATGCTACATCAGGGAATCAACCTTGCACCATCCAAATATGAGGCATGGTTCCTAACTATTGCACATACAGAAGAAGACGTAGAGGCGACATTACATGCAGTAAGAAATGCATTTTCTCAACTTAACAACGAATAAATATACATTTTTTATGCACAAAAGGGAGTGGGAATAACTCCCTTTTGTTTTTTGTATTTAAATGAAAACGTTTACACTAATGTATATTCCTCTTTTATCCACCTCAAAATTCCTATCCATTTCTTATCCAAAGTTTTGTATATTTATTTGATTTCTGAAAATTCATATGATACTATAAGATTATTATTATTTTTAATCCTTTAACCAAACACCCCGTTAAAGTATCAAATCGTTTCAAAACTTACTACAATAAGTAATTCTCTAATTATAAGTTTCATAGGAGGTGACTAGGCTTCGGCGGTAAATCCGTTAAGCCCTACAAAATGACACAAAAATGGAGCCCTTCCCTTTTTAAAGAATTCCATAAACAAGAACATGATGCCTGTGGTATAGTTGCGTGTCTTGAAAAATCAAAACAACCAACTAGAAAGAATATATTCGATTGTATTGACGCACTTGTAACGATGAATCACCGTGCTGGCTTTATTAATGGTGAAGGTGATGGAGTGGGGATCCATACGGATATTCCTATTAAGCTTTGGAAAGAAAAACTATCTCAAGCAGGCCTAGACCCGCTGCTTGTTGAAAAAGAAGGCTTTGCAGTTGGCCATGTTTTCGTTAGTCAGAAGGTCAACTGGGAATCTACTAAGCTGGAATTACTTGATAAGCTGGCTAAATATGAGTTTGAGGTAGTTTATGAGTCTAATGAAGTAACAGACCCTTCTGCCCTTGGTCCAATTGCTGTTCAGGAAAACCCTGTTTTCTGGCAATTCGCCTGTCTATCTCATAAAAAAGAGCGGGAATTAACGAAGGCTCTTTTTGAGACTCTTATTGACTTTGAAACGAATGAAGAAGTACACGTTGCATCTTTAAGCCAAAATCATGTCGTATATAAAGTAATGGGTGCTGGTGATATCCTACCTCGTTATTATTATGATTTAGCAAGCCCACTTGTAGCTTCCACTATGACACTTGGGCATAATCGTTATTCTACTAATACCTTATCAAGCTTTTTCCGAGTACAGCCTTTCAGTGTACTCGGGCATAATGGAGAAATTAACACCATTGCCAAGCTTCGTGATGAGGCGAAAATGATTGGCGTTCCACTTGTCAAAGATGGAAGTGACTCACAAGACTTAAGCCGTACAATGGAAACATTAATCTGTCGTGATGGATATTCCTTATTTGAAGCCATGGATCTATTGTTCCCACCAATTATTAATGAAATAAAAGCTTACTCTAGCGAATTACAAGATTTATATACTTATTTAAGAGAAGCCTGGGGACACTTTGCACAAGGTCCAGCAGGAATCATCTCTCGTTATGGGGATGAAGCAGTATTTAGCGTAGATGCCCTAGGGCTTCGTCCACTTTGGATGCTTGAAACAGAAAGCTCTTACCTATTCTCTTCTGAACCTGGAATCATTCCTTCAAGTGAGTACGTTAATGAGCCAAAGCCTCTAGCACCTGGTGAAAAGGTTGGTTTTAAATGGAATGGCGACACTCTAGATGTATATGAACAGGACCGCTTCCAAAAAGAAGTATATAACCGATTTTCTACGAAGTTAAACCTGAACGAGTCAAGACTACGCCTACATCCGCCTGTTTTAACTAAAACCGTGACAATGAGTTATCCAGATAAAATTCATAACGGCCAATATAAGGCTTTTGGCTGGGAACGTGATCACATTCAATTAATTGAACAAATGGCAGAAAAAGGTGTTGAACCCATTCGTTCTTTAGGTCATGATGCTCCACTTGCTGCCCTTAATCCGGAACGAGTAAATATCGCTGATTATATTAAGGAAAGTGTGGCAGTTGTTACGAACCCAGCTATTGACCGTGACCGGGAAACTGAGCATTTTTCAACTCGTGTAATTATCGGCCAACGCCCTACCTTATTTACACGGGAAAACCCTGCTACTGTTGTTGAATTGACTTCTCCCCTTCTAGTAGAAGGAAAAGCAGGATTCAGCTGTGCAGAAACTTTAGGACAGCCAAGCTTTGACCAATTAGTTCAGCATTTTCACGAACAAAAATTAGCTGCCTATATCTCAACTACCTTTAAGAAAGAGGAAACAGTTGATCAAGCACTAAATAGACTAGCTGACGAAGCAGTAAAGGCTGTTGAAGCTGGAAAAACGCTTCTCGTCCTGGACGATGCAAAAGCACATCAAGAGGACTCCTATTGGATTGATCCGCATCTAGTGACGTCCGCTATCGATCAGGCATTGGTAAAGGCTGAATTAAGAAGAAACTGTTCTTTATTGGTTCGCTCGGCAGCTATTCGCTCCCTGCATGACATTATTACTGTATTTGGATTAGGAGCAGATTTAGTTAGCCCATATTATATGTTCTTAACGATTCTTGATGAGTCGACAAAACCACTGGTTAACCTTTACAGCGCATTAACTAAAGGCTTAGAAAAAGTGATTTCGACGATCGGCATTCACGAGCTTCGCGGGTATGGAAGACTATTCTCAAGTATTGGGTTACATGAAACCATTGCAAATGTATTAAATATCGTTAACTTCTTTGGATCTAAAGAAATTGAAACTGATTTTGAAGCAATGAAGCTAGAAGCTTTTTCAAGAGCTGAGGATTACCGAAATGAGAAAGAAAGAGTCGGAAAGACCTTCCACCTCTTCCCACGTATTTGGAAAGCTATTGGGGAAGTTGCATCAACGGGTGATTATAGCGCTTATAGAGACAAAATTTCCGAGCAGGAAACACAAAATCCAACAACTATTCGACACTTGGTTCAGCTGAAGAAAAGCACAAAAACAGTTTCCCCTTCGGAAGTGGATCTTCGTGTAGGTGAACATGACTTACCGTTTATCATTTCTTCCATGTCGTTTGGTTCACAAAACGAAATAGCTTTTAGAGCCTATGCTGAAGGTGCAGACCGCTTAAATATGGTCAGCCTAAATGGAGAAGGCGGAGAAATCAAGGATATGCTTGGTAAATATCCAAAGACAAGAGGACAGCAAATTGCTTCAGGAAGATTCGGTGTGAATGCAGAGCTTCTCAACTCTTCTAATCTTCTAGAAATAAAAATTGGGCAAGGTGCTAAGCCTGGCGAAGGCGGCCACTTACCTGGTTCAAAAGTTACCGCAAAGGTTGCTGAGGCACGTAATGCAACACTGGGTTCCGACTTAATTTCGCCATCAAATAACCATGATATTTATTCAATTGAAGATTTAGCACAAATGATTCTTGAATTAAAGACTGCAAATGACCAAGCAAAAATTGCCGTCAAAGTTCCTGTTGTACCAAATATCGGAACCATTGCTGTAGGTATCGCAAAAGCAGGTGCAGATATTATTACACTAAGCGGTTTTGATGGCGGTACAGGTGCAGCAAGAATTCATGCTCTTCAACATGTAGGTTTACCTGTAGAAATTGGCGTCAAAGCAGCACATAATGCCCTACTTGAAAGCGGACTCCGCCATAAAGTAGAAATTTGGGCTGATGGTGGTATGAAGAGTGCGATGGACGTAATAAAAATTATGCTTCTTGGAGCAAACCGAGTTGGATTTGGAACCTTGGCAATGCTTTCTATTGGTTGTACGACCTGCCGTGGTTGTCATTTAGATACTTGCCATGTTGGAATCGCAACTCAAATTGAATCAGAAGCACAAGCGAAAGAACACGGTTTAAGACGCTTTGTACCACGACAATTTGATTTAGCTGTCCAAGGAATCATGAATCTCTTTACAGCCTTTGGAACAGAAGTAAAAGTACTCGCTGCTTCATTAGGAATTAAAAACCTACAGGATGCTGTTGGTCATTCTGAATTATTAGAGCAGGTAAAGGGTGAAGGTCAACTAAGCCTATCCTACCTATTGAAGCCGCTTGAAATCAGTCAATTTGCAAAAACAGCAGCTTCAAAATCTATCGAAGAAGTACAAATGCAAGTCGCTGTAGGCGCAGAGTATCTCGATGGAAGTGTAGATCAATTACATTCTTCGAGAGAATTCGAAAGTGTGACTTCTGAACAGCGTGTTCTTGGAAGCCGTGTTTCTTGTCACCGAGTTCGTGGCAGACTCGATGGTTCCTACAAGCAGCTTCCGCCGGTGCAGCTTAAGTATAAGGATGGATCAATTCCAGGAAACGGTTTAGGTGCCTATAATAGTGCCGGTATCGAGATTACTGTTAATGGCGGTGGTCAAGACGGTGTTGGTAAGACATCCTTTGGTGGAAATATCCACGTCCTAAAATCAAAGGGCAAGGATGGCCAATATTATAATGGATCCGTTGGAAAAGGCTTTGGATACGGTGCGCAAAAAGGGTTACTCGTTGCTCAAGGAAATGCTGATGCCCGTGCAGGAATTCGTCTTTCTGGTGCAGACTTAATCATTGGTGGTTCGGTGAAAAAACCAATTCCTCCTAAAGAGGCTGGAAATATTGGGTCAAATGCAAATATCAAAGGTTTTGCCTTTGAATACATGACCAATGGCCGTGGATTAGTTTTAGGTGATCCTGGTCCGTGGATTTGTGCCGGAATGACCGGTGGCGTCGTCTATATCCGTCACCAGCCTGAATTAGGGTTAACAAAAGAAGCCCTTCAAAGACGTATTGCTAAAGGCGCAAAGGTTTCCATTGCTAACTTAGATGAAAAAGGCAAACAGGATATTAATGAACTTTTAGGTAAATACACAGACTTGCTAGAACAGAATGGCCAGGAAAACGAAGCAAATCAACTTCGAAAACTGTTAACAGATTTGGATAACAATTTCGTGCAAATCCTCCCTGTTAAAGAACAAGCTGACCCATCTGTTTCAACAGAATGATTTGAAGATTATATGCGAAAACGTCCGCTCACAGCAGCGGACGTTTTATTTTTGCATTTTTTTGTCACAATTTGAATAGTTATTTCATATAATATCTCTTGATTATATTCAGTAATCCATGTATAGTACTAAAATGTGTTTGAACAGACTAGTATAAATCTTATTCTTGAAAGGAATTTATTTGGATGAAGTTAGGTGCCCGCATCTTAAAAACGGGAATTGCAATTGTATTATCCCTATATCTAAGTCAATTATTGCATTCGCCTTCTCCAGTCTTTGCTGGAATTGCCGCGATCTTTGCAATTCAACCGACCATATACCGCTCTTATTTAACAATTATTGAACAAGTACAAGGAAATATCATCGGCGCATTACTCGCTGTAATTTTTGTTCTTGTCCTTGGGAATCATTTTATTGTTATTGGATTGGCTGCTATTATTGTTATTCTTTTAAACCTTAAGCTTAAACTGGAAAACACTATTGGTCTTTCACTTGTTACGTTAATTTCCATTATGGAAACACATAGTGGTAGTTTTATTCAGTTTGCAGGAATCCGTTTCTCCACCATTATGATCGGTGTATTTTCGGCTTTCGTAGTCAATTTAGTATTTATGCCACCAAAATACGAAAACAAATTATATTTTAAAATTAGTACAACAACCGAGGAAATCATTAAGTGGATTCGCTTAAGCACTCGACATGACTTTGATCATCAACTTCTAAAGACCGACATCGATAAACTAAAAGATAGCTTAATTCAAATGGGCCAATTTTATTCGATGTATAAAGAAGAAAGAAGCTATTTCAAGAAGAATTCATTAGAAAAGTCCCGCAAGCTTGTCATATACCGCCAAATGTTATTAACAGCGAAAAAGGCATTAGATACATTAAAGCGACTGCATAGATTTGAAAATGAACTTTTACACCTGCCTGAAAAATTTCAACAAGCAATACAGGAACAGTTAGATTGTCTTATTTATCACCATGAACAATTAATGTTAAGATTCATAGGCAAAATTCCTACCTCCCCCTCTATTTCAGAAGGCAGTGTTTGTTTGGACAAAAAGGAACTTTTTGAAATGTTTTTAGTCTATCAGAAAGAAACCGAAGAACAAGATTCACCGCATCTTTACCATACTATGCAAATTATTGCCTCAATTATAGATTATAGTGAGCAGGTAGAGCACCTTAACACCTTAATTACAAGCTTTCATTCTTATCATGATAATGAATTATCAATTGAAGAAGAAAGCGAATAAGAAAAGCGCAAGCGCCTTGGTCAGCCCCGACAGGCAAATGTTCTTCGGCAATAAAAGTCCGCTTTTTGACTTTTATTGCCGAAGATTATTTGACCCGAGGGGCTAGGCGCTGGAGCTGGACAATTCTCGGAATCGAATTTTTTTATACTTCCTTGTAATGAAAGAAACCGAAGCAGATTATCCATCTGCTTCGGTTTCTTTATGTTCAAGTTGTTGGACCTGAAATAATTTATAGTAATTCCCCTGCTTGGCCATAAGTTCATCATGTGTTCCTACTTCAACTATTTGCCCATGCTCGATGAGTACAATTCGATTGGCATGAGTAATTGTTGATAATCTGTGAGCTACAATAAAGGTGGTTCGGTCTTTAGCTAACTCCTCTAGCGATTCTTGGATAGAGTGCTCACTTTCCAGATCCAACGCCGATGTCGCCTCATCCAGTATCAATATAGGAGGATTTTTCAAAAATACTCGAGCAATGGCAACCCGCTGCTTTTGACCACCGGATAACTTAACCCCTCGTTCACCAACCCTGGTGTCATACCCATCAGTTAGATTTAAGATAAATTCATGGGCATTAGCTGCCTTAGCTGCCCGATATACCTCTTCATCTGAAGCACCAGGCTTTCCTAATAAAATATTCTCTTTTACTGATTCACTGAATAGAATATTATCTTGAAACACAACTCCTATCTTATCCCGTAATGATTGCACTTTTAATTGGCGAATATCCATTCCGTCAAGCGTAATTCGCCCTTTTGTTATGTCATAAAATCGTGGAATCAAACTGACAAGAGTTGATTTTCCGCCACCGCTCATTCCTACAAACGCAATGGTTTCACCCTTTTTGACATGTAGGTTTATATCTTTTAGAACCATCTCATTATTTTGTTCGTAAGAAAAAGAAACATTTTCAAATGAAATATCGCCTTTTACATCCTTACATTCTTTGGCGTTGGGAGCGTCTATAATATCATATTTTTCATCTAAGAATTCAAATACCCGATCCATTGAGGCAAATGACTGGGTAATTGTGGTTGAGGAGTTTACTAATCTTCTTAATGGACTGTAAAGCTTGTCAATATAAGCAAAAAACGCAACCATGGTTCCGAGAGATAAATCCCCTTGGATGACTAAGTAAGCGGAATACCCAATTACGATTAAAGGAGCAATATCCGTAATCGTATTGACCGCGGAAAAAGACTTTGCATTCCAACTTGTATGCTGCAGGGCTTTTTCTAAAAAGTTCTTATTTTGTTTATCAAATTGTTTTTGTTCGTGCTCTTCAATAGCAAAACTTTTGATTACAGGCATGCCTTGGACCCGCTCATGGAGATAACTTTGGACCTCAGCCAATGCTTGAGAACGTGTTCTTGTAAGCGTGCGTAAATTACCGAAAAAGTATCTGACAGAAAAAGCGTAGAGAGGAAATAACAATACCGACACAACAGTCAGAGAAACATTCATATAAAACATTAAAATAATTGCTATAACAATAGTAGCAATATCCAGCCATAAGTTCATTAATCCTGATATAACAAATGTTTTAGTCTGCTCCACATCGTTAATTACTCTTGAGATAATTTCTCCAGCCCTTGTATTAGAGAAATATCGGAAGCTTAATTTTTGGATATGTGTATACATGGTATCACGAATGTCATAAAGGATTTTACTTGATGTCCATTGGGCGAAATATTGGCGGTAATATTCTATAGGCGGTCGAAGTACAACAAATACAACAATCATTACACCCATTATTAGCATTAGTTTATGAATCTTTTCATCATGGGTCAGTGCATGATTCCCTACTATATCATCGACAACATATTTAATCAGCATGGGAATAATCAGAGGTATAGAAAATTTTATTACACCTATAATTATAGTTCCTATAATTTGCAACCGATAGGGTTTAACAAATTGAAGGTATCGGCGAATACTACTCAACAGGATGTCCCTCTTTCATATAAAAATTAAAGCACAAACAAAAGAGGCTAACTCCTTTGCTTTTGAGTCAGCCTTAAGGTCACGATCAACGTCTATATGTTAAATAACGTTCGTACCAAATATCAATAAAATCTGGTGCAAAGGGTCCCTGACGCTGTCTTATCCATTGAATCAATTTTTCAACATTTCTTTTAAGGATTTGATCAATCACATCTGGGTAATTCATCTCACGTCGATGCCTCTCATATTCATCCTCGTCAAGTAAGTTAAAGGTCATATCAGGATATACTTTAATATCAAGGTCATAATCAATATACTTAAGTGCTTCACCATCAAAGATGAATGGCGAACTGATATTACAGTAATAATAAATGCCGTCCTCACGAATCATCCCAATTACATTAAACCAGTATTGAGAGTGGAAATAGCAAATAGCTGGTTCTCTGGTAATCCACGTTCTTCCATCTGATTCTGTTACAAGTGTCCGATCATTCCCACCAATCACCAAATTCTGAGATCCTTTTAATACGGTTGTTTCTTCCCAGACGCGATGGATGTGCCCATTGTGCTTATAGCTATGTATTTGCATTGGTTCACCTTCGATGGGTACGCCCATATTCTCCCCTACCTTCATTCCTGAACGCTTTGTAACCTATTCCAACCGTAAATAAAATAAATAACGACAAAAGGTAACAAAGTCCAATTCCTATTTATTATTATTATAACGGTTGAACCCAGAATTTAAAACAAAAGAGCCATAATTCGATGGCTCTTTGTAAAATTTTGCGTATTTTTTTCAATTTCTTTATTGTTTTTCTACAAAGTTGGGGTCAAATTCGTTTCTCGGTATGAATTTATGACCTCTTCTGTTTGTTTTTCAAAAATTAGCTGAATCTCTTTTAATTCTTTTTTCATCAATTGAATATCTGTTTGGATACTTTCAAGATCTGTTGCATGCTGCAATGACTGAAGTTCTTCTTCTATTTGTTGGCAACGTTCAAGCTCGGCTTGAAGATAGAGTAATTTTTCCATAGTCACCATCTGCTCGGAAACTAATCGGTTGAATTGATTCATTTCCCTCACCGCCTATTCTTTAACTATCTTCCTACCTAATATGTATTCTTTAGTAACCCCTATTTTCCTTTGACTACTTCTGTAGAGTAATAAGAAGATTTGTCGAAAAATCGAAAAGTGGAGGCGCCTTGACCAGCCCCGACAGGCAAATGTTCTTCGGAAAGAAAAGTCCGCTCTTTGACTTTTATTTTCGAAGGTTATTTGACCCGAGGGGCTAGGCGCTGCAGCTAGACAATTCGAAAAGCGGAGGCGCCTTGACCAGCTCCGACAGGCAAATGTTCTTCGGAAAGAAAAGTCTGCTCTTTGACTTTTATTTTCGAAGGTTATTTGACCCGAGGGGCTAGGCGCTGCAGCTAGACAATTCGAAAAGCGGAGGCGCCTTGACCATTAAACAAAGGAAGAAGGCACTCTTTCGCATGGAAGAGTGCCTTCGCTTGAAGCTTATTAGCTTTGTCCGTATTGACCAGAGTTTTGGCCTTTACGAGCTTCAGCTTGTTGGTTTTGTTGTCTTACTTCAGCAGCATTAGTTTCGCTAGCGAATTCAGTTCCGAATTGACCAGCTGCACCAGATGCACCTTTAGCAGATTGAGCGTTTTGCTTTCTTACTTCAGCAGCGTTTGTTTCGCTAGCAAATTCAGTTCCGAATTGACCAGCTGCACCTGCTGAACCTTGAGCAGATTGAGCGTTTTGTTGTCTAACTTCCTGGATGTTAGTTCCAGCAGAAGTTTTGTTTGGCTGTTGATTGAAGTTTGCCATTGTAATCACCTCCACGAGATTAATGTATCCCGTACACGTGAAGATTATCCAAAAAATTATCGAAAAATAATTTAAACCAGTAGAGAGATTCCTCCATCAACAATGATCGTTTGTCCTCTAATCATGCTTGAATCCTCTGATAGGAGGAACATCACACAATTGACCATATCTTCAATTTCCACCATTTTACCTGCAGGCGTTTTTTCTCTCGCTTCTTGCAGTAATTCTTCTCGATTAGGAAAATGTTTCAGTGCTTCGGTATCTACTGCACCACCTGAAACAGCATTAACAATAATGTTTTTTGGAGCCAGTTCGACAGCTAAATATCTTGTTAACGCCTCAAGTGCTGCTTTAGAAACTCCTACAACTGTGTAATTTTCTAAATAACGAATAGATCCAAGCGAACTGATGCTGACAATTTTGCCGCCTCCATTTCGCTCCATTAATTTTGCCGCTTCTTGTGCACAAAATAATAAGGCTTTACTATTAATGTTTAATGTCCAATCCCAATGAGACTCTTCCAGCTCCATAACTGGACGCTGTACGCCTGAAGCTGCGTTATTAACGAATACATCTAAACGGCCGAACTCCTGCTCAATTTGAGCAAACATATCCTTAATCTTTGCGACGTCACCAACGTTCGCTTTTACAATGAAGGCTTTCCTCCCTAATGCCTCTACTTGTTCAGCTGTTTCAAGGGCTCCTTTTTTACTTCTTGCATAGTTAATAACGATATCATAGCCTGCCTCAGCCAATCTTAAGGCAGTCGCTTTTCCAATTCCTCTGCTGCTTCCTGTAATTAATGCTACTTTTTGCGTCATTCTTTTATTCCCTTCCTCATTGCTTTTCCTTTCATTTTAGCTTTTCCATGAATAGATGACAATTAATATAGAAAACTATAGGCAAATTGATGTAAAAGGAGAGGGTAAAACATGTACGTAGGAAGAGATATGACTGAGCTTTCCTTAATGCCGAAAACTGATTGGAAGAACAGTGAACTTGCTTTTTTCCACCATTCCTTGCAACAAATAGCTCCATATTTAAACAGTGAGGGACAAACCATTCATCGCGAAATTATTGAAGAAATTGAAAGCCGCGGTGGTATGCACAGACAAGAAGCGGATTACACTCATGGTACAAAAATTACGTATGATTAAAAATGAACGCCGCATTTGCGGCGTTCATTCAGAGTCATTTTGTTTTTGAGACAGTTTGAACACTTTTTGATACGGAACAGGGAAAGCATATTCTTTCATTTCTTCTAATGACACGAACTTCCAGTCTTCACTCTCTGGTATGAAATTTTTCACCGCACCTGTATACACCTTAATATTCCATAATAAATGAGAAAAAACATGTTCAATTTGCCCTATAATTTGTCCAAGACCTAGATCTAAATTCAAGAATTCCCTAAACAAATCAACAACCTGTTGTCGGTCAGATTGTAATGGATGATGTATTTCAACAGTTGGAAACTCCCATAAATTAGCTAATAGACCATTCGATGGCCGTTTATGAATTAATATGTTGCCATGTTCATCTTCCACAACTGCTGCTGCAAGCTGTACATTCTTTGTTTTCACCTTTCTTGTTTTGACAGGAAGCTCTTGTTGTACTCCTTCATGAAAAGCGATGCAATGTTCTCGAACTGGACATAATAGACATGACGGGGAAGTAGGAGTACAAATTAAAGCACCTAATTCCATCATTGCTTGGTTAAAAGAAGATGGATCTTCATGGGAAATCAAATCTCGAACTGCTTTTTCAAATATTTTTCTTGAGGAAGCCTTTGCAATATCCTCCCGAATTAACAGTATTCTTGATAAGACTCTCATAACATTACCATCGACGGCTGGTTCTGGAATTCCATAAGCAATGCTCAATATGGCACCTGCAGTGTACGGACCAACTCCCTTAAGGGATGAAATTTCTTCTGGAGTGTTGGGTACCTTGCTATTATATTTCTCTTTTACTTCCTTAACTGCTGATTGAAGGTTTCTAACTCTGGAGTAATAACCAAGACCTTCCCATGCTTTAAGTACTTTCTCCTCCTCTGCTTCCGCTAAGTGTTCAATCGTTGGGAACCAGTCTATAAACCGGTTAAAATATGGAATCACCGTATCAACTCTAGTTTGTTGCAGCATAATTTCAGATACCCACACCTTATAAGGGTCCTGATCCTTTCTCCACGGGAGGTCACGTTGTTCTGCTTTAAACCAGGAAATAAGATCATTTTGAAAAGCACTTATATTGATTTTTTCTGAATTTTCTTGTTCAATTATCATAACTTTTATCCTCCAGATTGTTAAACACAACGAAAAAAGGGAATATAATAATATGCATTTCGTTTTACAATAAGCTAATTTGTCAATTTTGACAAGAACCTAATTATAAAAGGAGGATTCCTTTTGGATACTGGAACTCATGTTGTAATGGGGATAGCACTTGGCGGTCTTGCGACACTTGACCCTGTAGTAGCTAACAGCCATGCGACTGCTACTAGTGTGTTAATCGCAGTAATAGCCGGATCACAAATACCTGACATCGATACTGTATTGAAACTTAGGAATAATGCCATCTATATTAGAAATCATCGTGGAGTCACTCACTCTATACCAGCTGTTATGCTATGGCCGCTTGTCATTTTAGCTGTGGTCTACCCTTTTTTTCCTAACGCTAATCTTCTGCATTTATGGGCATGGACTTTTGCGGCAGTTTTTATTCATGTATTTGTTGATATTTTTAATGCCTACGGTACACAAGCTTTACGACCTTTTTCGTCTAAATGGGTGGCCTTAGGCGTCATTAATACGTTTGACCCTTTTATCTTTGGAATTCATGTGGTCGGCATTCTTATTTGGATATTTGGTGCCAATCCAGGAGTTACATTTTTATTAATGTATATAGTGATCTTTGGTTATTATTTAAAGCGATATCAGGCCAAAAAGAGAGTCTTGGTTGGAGTAAGAGCTCTGGTTCCAGATGCAATTGAAATTATTATTGCTCCGACAATGAAGTTCCATCAGTGGCGGATTGCCGCGATGAATGAAGAACAATTTTTTGTAGGTCGTTCAATCGATGGCAAGGTTGAAATTCTCGATTATTTTAAACGCATCCCTGTACCAAATACACCTGTGATTGAGGCAGCCAAAAAAGATAAAAATCTTTCAGCATTCCTCTCTTTCTCACCTGTATACCGGTGGGAAGTAGATGAATATGATGATTTTTATGAAGTTCGTTTTATTGATTTACGTTATCGAAGTAATGGACACTACCCGTTCGTTGCTGTTGTTCAGTTAGATCATGATTTAAATCCAATTAGCTCCTATACAGGCTGGGTATTTAGTGAGAAAAAGTTAAGAAAAAAGCTCAGCATCATACCCAGTTAAAACAAAAGAAAACTCGCGATAGCGAGTTTTCTTTTTAATGTGTTTGACCTTTTTCCTGATTTAAAAAATGTTTATATTTCGGATTGGTTGCTATAAACTCATGGAGCTTATCTCCATAATTCTCAATCCATTGTTTAACAATTCTTTCTGTCATTTCACTACCCTTATATTCCCAACCAGCTTTAGCATATGTAGATTCGAAATCTTCCCATAAGAGCTCTACCCAAGTTCTTGCTTGAACATAGGATAAGTCATGATTTTTTTCTAAAAGCAGCTTTGTTAATTCATCTTGGTACACGTTCATATTCACACCTCATTGCCATTTTCTTATAACATAACCTTTATTAAATGCGTAAATACTATCATTACGTGGTAAGCATTGAGATGCCGCCTTTGCTTTTCACGTTTTTCTCATTCCCAAAATGGAGGTACAGCATGAGAAATAAAGCAACGAATTTTCCTAATCAAAATAATAACAAGTTTGAGGGAGAGCCACGAGCAAAAGCAGAATATGCTTCTAAAAGAGCCAACGGCACAATCAATACCCATCCACAAGAGCGGATGCGTGCTTCTGGGGAACGCGATGACGAATCCCCTCAGTTTTCATAACTAAAGTACAAAAATTCTGCTAAAACAAACAAGCCAGAGATTTACTCTCTGGTTTGTCCTCTTATTTCAACTCTTTTAACATAGAGATTGGTAACGCCTCTTCTTGTCCATCACCTTTTAATCGATATCCCCAAGCGAAGACGCCGTTCATATAGTCTATTTTAAAATACTGCCCAGGATCTCCTTCCACTTCATATATTTCTCCTGGTTTAAACGATTCTGGATCCATTAAATAGGCCTTAGCCATTTGCACCTTTCTTTCAAGGACAGCAAACTCACTAACCATTCCCATTTGTTCCGCTTTTCTTGCCTTTTCTTTAAGCGAAGCGATCTCTTGTTTTAATTCATGCTCGGTCATAACACTGTATCGTTTTTCCTGTGGCATTCAATTCACTCCCCTTAATCTTCTTTTTTTAGTATAGTAATTTTTAGAGGATTAATAAAGGTTAAAACTCACATAAAAAGGAGATTTCACTATGAAAACAATCATTGTGACTGGAGCAGGTTCAGGCTTAGGTAAAGAACTAGCTTTTTTATTTTCGAAAAAAGGATTCCATCTTCTACTGGTGGGCAGAACAGTCGAAAAGTTAGCACAAGTTAAACAGGAAATTGAAGTATTAGGTGGAAAAGCTGACCTTTTATCACTGGATATATCCAATAATGAAGAGGTAGATTCAAAATTAAATGAACTAAACGAGCGCTATCATATTGCAGGGTTGATCAACAATGCAGGAGTAGGTCATTTCGGGCCTTTTATTGAAATGGACCAAACTGAAATGAAAGAAATGCTCGAAACCAATGTGATAGGAACTATTTTAATGACGAAAGCCATCCTTCCATATTTACTTCAAAATGGTGAGGGACGAGTCATGAATATTATTTCTACAGCTGGTCTCCGTGGAAAGGTAAATGAAGCGGTCTATGTTGCAAGTAAATTCGCTGTAAGAGGCTTTACTGAGAGTCTGCAAAAAGAATATGAGGGTACTGGTATTAAATTTAATGCCGTATATATGGGGGGGATGGATACTCCGTTCTGGGACGAAAGCGACCACGTTTCAGACAAATCACGGTTTAGGTCACCAAAGGAAGTAGCAGAGATTATCATGGACCAAATTGATCAGGATTCAATTATTATTGAAAGTAAAAAATCATGACTCGTGTCATGATTTTTCGCTTTCAGAAAGAAACCTTTCAATATAATCCATTGAAAATCCTTTTCTATATAGGGCTTGTTTCATTTTTTGCTGATATTCATACCCACTTAAATGCGCATACTTTCGATGGGCTTTTTCACCTTGGAAATGAACTGCTTTCATTTCCTCATCTTCTTCTTTTTCCACTTCTGTTTCGTCAACTGCTATTTGTATGACTTCAAAAGGGTATCCTTTTCTAAGCAGTAAATGTTCTAATTTCTGCTTTTGAATCTTTAAAGACTCATTTGAATTTTTTTGAAAAATCTTCTCGGTCATTTTCGTTGCTTTTTCAATCTGCTGTTCTCTTGGATATTCTTCTAAAGCATCGATTAGGATATCATCCTTTATACCCTTTTCCTTTAATTCCATTTTAATTAAGTCAGGACCCTTATCAGTGGTATTTGCTTGTGTTCGGACATAGGCTAAAGCATATTCCTGATCATTAATGTATTTTTGTGAAATTAACCTATGAAGAACCTCATTTATGACGGGTTCATCAACTTCTTTTTTAATAAGGTAATCCTTGATTTCTTTTTCCGATCTCATTCTCCTTGCAAGATAATTGATTGCTAAGTTGTATGCTTTACGGATATCGTCTTGATACTGAATTTCCAAGAAAGAAAAATCATCAAGCTCCATCCCTTTTTTTAAATTGAATTTAATTAACACATCGCTGTCGACACTAAAAGCAAATTCTTCACCCTTGCCCTTGCCATAATCCATGAAAACATTAAATCGGTCTACATTTTTTTGTTGTGTGGTGATTTTCGTAATAATAGCCATTTCCTTCACCTCACTCTCACTTTACCATACTTTTTTATAAAAATAAGGTAAAATAAAGCAAAAGGAGGTCTTCTACATGAAAATTGCAATTGCAGGTGGAACAGGCTTTGTTGGAAGGGCACTTGTCGATGAATTGAGCACGTATGAATATGAAATTGTTATCTTAACTCGCAGGGCAATGAAGACCAGCGAGAAGGCAAATATTCGATATTCTCAGTGGTTAACGGATAATGCAAACCCTGTTAGGGACCTCCAAAATACGGATATTTTTATTAACCTCGCAGGTGAACCGATTAACAGTGGACGCTGGACCGAAGAGAGGAAAAGTAAAATTTTGTCCAGTCGGATTGAAGCAGTCGATGCAGTGCTGGACATAATAAACCAATTAGACCGGAAACCGCAGGCGCTTATTAACGCCAGTGCAATAGGAATTTATGGAACTTCCGATAACGAAGTTTTTACTGAAAATACGGAAAGGCTTGGCTCAGATTTTTTAGCAGACACTGTGATAAAGTGGGAACAAGAAGCGAGCAAAGCTTCTTCCTTACAAATTCGAACAGTCTTATGCAGATTTGGTATCATTATTGAAAAGGATGCAGGAGCTCTTCCTAAAATGCTGCTACCGTATAAGTTGTGTATAGGAGGTAACATTGGAAGTGGTAAACAATGGATGTCATGGATTCATCTTAGGGATGTAGTGAAAGGTATAATTTTCGCCATCGAAAATGAACAAATTCAAGGTCCTATCAATTTCACTGCTCCACAGCCCGTAATTATGAACGATTTTGGCAAAACACTTGCTCAAGTATTACACCGACCACACTGGCTTCCAGTACCTAGCTTCGCCCTTCGTTTACTTCTCGGTGAAATGAGTACCTTAGTGGTTGATGGACAAAAGGTTTTACCAAAAAAACTATTAGATCATGGATTCCAATTCCAATACCCTAATTTAAAAATGGCATTAAAAAATATATTTTCCTAAAAAAAGTATCATTCCTTTCTTAAAAGGTAAAAATGGAAATAAGTACATACTTAGTGCTTTTATTTTTACCACTTAGCTTGATGACAATTAACAAAAAAATGTTGAAAGGAATGAGCAGAATGGCGGGAAAAAAGAAAAAAGATATGGGTAGAGGTAAATATACCTTAACAAGTACACAAGAGGTTTTATATCAGAGGGACTTTAAGATGGCTGACCGTGCAGGCGGTTATCATGACAGTAAAACTAAGCTGTAAGTGACGGACTATACCATAGATATACCTTAATATAATTTAAAGTTTTTCCATTAATGAGCCCCTTTCTATTTGTAAAAGCTATTAAGGAGTGAGAGATTACTTTCTCCCTCTAGCTTAAATTGAAAGGGGTTTTAGTAATGGGTCGTATGCATAATGGAGGTTCTCACAAGAATAATAAAAGCTCACTTCCACAAACACCAAAAAATTTAAAATCAGATGGCATGGATGTAGAATACTCACAGGAATTTGCTGATCACGCTGATCTTGAAGCACAAGCACGCGCTAATGCAGCTAACCAACGTGTGAAGAATAGGAAAAGATAAGCATAAAAAAAGAGAAGCAGGCTTTGCCCTGCTTCTTAAAATATATTTAAGGGGGAATAAATGATACTTCAGCGAGTTCCATTGAGAGGCTACAGTGTATTTAGCTGGTTAGAACTCGGTATACATACTGTTAGTTGTTGTTCACTTTCCTTGCAGGTGCCTTTTTGAAATAACCTTTAATAAATGGAACTGCATAACGGTCAAGGCCGAAGTAATACGCTCCAGTTCCTACAAAGAGAAGAATCATTGCTGCTGTATAAAGAATTGGGTTAGTGCTAGTTGTTCCTGCAAGCATAAAGTTTAAGTTCATAAATGCACCGGCAAGTAATGCAGGTATAGTTGCTAAACCGACGATTAATCCGATACCAACAAGTAGCTCTCCCCAAGGAATTAATACGTTAAAGATTTGTACATTTGGAATCGCAAATTGTTGTAAGAAATCAGCGTACCAAGCTTGAACTGCGGGATGATCTCCTGTTGCATTTGCTAGGGCTCCTTTTAGGAAACCACCAGCATCAAATCCACCAGTTAATTTATGATAGCCTGCTTCAATCCACTGTAATCCAAGCCAAACTCTCAACACTGTCCATACCACTGCTGCTTGAGGGGTTTTGTACCATCTCATCACAATCATCTCCTATTAATATTTGTGAATATTTTCACAAAATAATGTAACGATAATTACTTCCCCTTTCGATGAGGGGCGTTCAGCTAGCTGTGATTGTAGGGAAGGTGGTGAAGTAGTTTGCTTTCTTTCACTTCAGTTTGTGAATTGTTTCACTATCTTCTCTACACTTATAATATACACTCCTACTCCTTAAACGACAATGGTTTTCACAGTTTCTTAACATATTAATGTTAGAAAATTGAATAGAATGTGAACTTACTAAGTTGCTTGTATTAGAATTGTGCTTCTACGTAATTGTGGATAAATATTCTGACTTTTGTGGATATTGTGAATAAGTCTGTGGAATACCTATAAATCAGGACTTTAGATGTGGATAATATAGTGGATAAATACGGAATATACGTGACTATTGAATTAGATTTATGCATCATGTTCAAATGAAAAAGTCTTGGGATTTGCTACTTTTACTTTTTACTTCTTTTTCTCTATAAAAAGTAGATCTAGAGCCTGGCTACTTCTACTTTTTCCTTCTTATCTCTGAAAAAAGTAGATCTAGAACCTCTCTACTTCTATTTTTTCCTTCTTATCTCTGAAAAAAGTAGATCTAGAACCTCTCTACTTCTATTTTTTCCTTCTTATCTCTGAAAAAAGTAGATCTAGAACCTCTCTACTTCTACTTTTTTCTTCTTATCTCTGAAAAAAGTAGATCTAGAACCTCTCTACTTCTACTTTTTCTTTTTTCTCTTTAAAAAAGTAGATCTAGAGCCTGGCTACTTCTACTTTTTCCTTCTTATCTCTGAAAAAAGTAGATCTAGAGCATGGCTTTCGTAAAATGAAAAAAAGAGCCATATAGCTCTTTCATTGTTTGTAGATTCTTATAAAGCCTTAAGCGCTTTTATCTGTTTCACCTTCTCGTATTCTCCTATAATCGGATAATAGATAAGATTATTTTGTTTGGCCAGCAGGGCAATTTCTCTATCTGTCGCTTTGATTACAAACGTTTCATCCGCCACTTCTTCAATCCAAGTAATGGAAGGAGTCCCCTGTTTATGCTTCACTCCATGCACAAGCCACGTTTCCTTCTTGTCACTCTTACTAAACCCCGTTACCGCTTCTTGAGAACACGCATTATTCTGTTTTTCTGGGGAATTTTTACACACATGAACTAAATCCTCAATTACCGCACTCGCTGTAGGAAACATTCCAGCTCCTGGTCCCTGAAGAGTAATCTCTCCAACTATATCAGATTGGACATTTACTGCATTCTGGACGCCTTCAACATGGTAAAAAGGATGTTCTTTACCCACTAGGGCTAGTTTGACAGTTGCATTAATTTGATCACCCAACCTTGTAATACTCGCAATATGCTTAAACCTTAGCCCTGCATTTTCTGCCGCATCAATCAAGTCACTTGTTATTGAAGTAATCCCTTCACGATTAACATCCTGCCAGTTGGGTTCTTTTCCAAAAGCCAGTCTGCTTAAAATCATGGTTTTATAAAAAGCATCAAAGCCCTCCACGTCATTTGTCGGGTCAGCTTCAGCAAAGCCATTCTCTTGTGCTAATACTAACGCCTGAGCAAATGTCTGCTTTTTCTCCCTCATTTCTGTGAGGATAAAATTGGAGGTACCATTGAGAATTCCTCGAATTTGCTTCACACGATTAATGTTTAATAACTGTCTAAGTGTTTGTATAACGGGAATTCCTCCGGCAACAGTAGCTTCAAAACCAACCGAAACTTTCTTCTCATCTGCCAGCTCAAGCAGTTCTTTCCCGTGATGGGCGAACATTTCTTTATTCGCCGTAATGATGTGACATCCACGCTCAATCGCTGATTTCAAAAAGGTAAAGGTTGGCTCTTTATCGACGATGGCCTCAATAACTATATCCAGTTGTTTGAGCTTCAGGATTTCTTCAAAGTCTGTAGTAACTAACACATGCTCACTAATGTTTCTTTCCTTTTCCCTGTTCCTGATTAAAATTGCTGTAACTTCAACCTTCTTTCCTAATGCGGCTGCAAGCTCCTCACTGTGTGAATGTATTGTTCGATAGACACCTTCACCAACTGTTCCAAAACCCAGGATTGCCACTTTTATTACAGACACAATCATCCATCCCTTCCCTACACGATTTTTAACATGCGGCTGTTTAATTTTTACAAAGAAAAACCCTCTTCAATAAGAAGAGGGTTGGATTCCTCCTCTTATCTATCAGGTTAAAAAATAACCTGCAGGAATTAGCACCTTTTCAAGGAATACCTTGAAGGTTGCCGGGTTTCATCGGGCCTAGTCCCTCCACCACTCTGGATAAGAGTTTTTATTTGATTTTTCATTTAATTTCCAAGTTATAAAGAGAATTGTAGTTGATGCAGTGTTAAATGTCAATATATTCTTTCAATTGTAACTAACGGACACCACTTGTAAATTTGGCATGTTCTTCTTTTACTAATTTAATAAAATTTTCCTTTTCAAAATCCATACTGGTAATCATTTTGATATTTTGCTCACTGCTTAAGAACCGCCTCACCTTTCTGTTTTGGTGAATGATATAAGCATATCTAACATCCTTTTCGAGTGAAGTGAACCAGTCTTCTTCCCTTAGTCTAATTAAGTTCTTTTCAAATTTCGATTTAGAGAACCGATCAGGTATGAGAAATTCAATGACTTCTCCTGCGATATCAACAAGTAAATCAATGATAAAACCGCTAATGGAAAACCACTCCTTAGAAAAATGATAGATTGTAGATAAATTATCAATTTGTGTAGATATATTATAAAACTGTGTAGAAAAAATGTAAAAGTGTGTAGATATATCGAAGAAACGTGTAGAAAAAAGGCAAAAATGTGTAGATATTTCTCAAAAGCGTGTAGAAATCTCCTACATCCCCCTTTTCACAGCAAAAAGAAACCCACCGTTTGGCAGGTTTCTCACATTTTATCGCTTCAATTTCCCCTCAGCAAGCTCAATTTGCTTCTCCACCTGCTCCGGAGCCGTACCTCCAAAGCTGTTTCGAACGGCAACTACGTGTTCTGGAGCTAAAACCTCGTAAATATCCTCTTCAAATAAAGGACTAAACTCTTGATATTCTTTAAAGCTCAAATCTAGTAAAAACTTATTGGACTGGATCGCATATAGAACAATTTTTCCAATGACCTCATGGGCCTCACGGAATGGTAACCCCTTTGTAACCAGATAATCCGCAATATCCGTAGCATTCGAGAAATCATTGTTAATTGCTTTACGCATCACATCTTTATTAACCGTCATCGTTTCAATCATTGGTGCCAATAGTTTTAAAGATCCTTCCAATGTTTCCACGGTGTCAAACATGCCTTCTTTATCTTCTTGTAAGTCCTTATTGTAGGCAAGCGGCAATCCTTTTAGCACTGTCAAAAGCCCAATAAGGTTGCCATAGGTACGACCTGTTTTTCCACGAAGCAGTTCTGGTACATCCGGAT
Source organism: Bacillus sp. SORGH_AS_0510 (assembly GCF_030818775.1). Lineage (NCBI taxonomy): Bacteria > Bacillati > Bacillota > Bacilli > Caryophanales > Bacillaceae > Bacillus > Bacillus sp. SORGH_AS_0510. The sequence continues at coordinate 4,106,775 of NZ_JAUTAU010000001.1, forward strand.
TCTTCTTTTGCGGCATAATGCTTGAGCCCGTGCAGAATGAATCATCTAACTCAACAAACTGGAATTCTTGGCTGGACCAAATTACTAGTTCCTCGGAGAATCTAGAAATATGTGTCATGATTATAGAACCAATCGATAAAAATTCGAGAATAAAGTCACGGTCACTCACGGCATCCATACTGTTTGGATACACGGTTTCGAATCCTAACAGATCTGCTACACGTTCACGGTTGATAGGAAAAGTAGTCCCTGCTAACGCACCAGAACCAAGTGGAAGCCAGTTAACACGTTTTAGACTATCAATCAGTCTTTCCTTATCACGTTCAAACATCCAGAAATAAGCCATTAAATGGTGAGCAAACGATACTGGCTGCGCACGCTGGAGATGAGTATAGCCTGGAATTAAGGTTTGGACATGTTCTTTTGCCTGCTCGATTAAAGCTCCCTGAACATCTTCGATCAATTTAATCAGTTCCGTTGTTTTTGTTCTTAAATAAAGATGCATATCAGTAGCTACTTGATCATTCCGGCTTCGGCCCGTATGGAGTTTACCGCCCACCTGTCCGATTTTTTCAATCAGTAGCTTTTCAATATTCATATGAATGTCTTCATCTTCTACTAAAAACTCCACTTGGTTCGCATTGACCATTTTTTGAATCGCTTGAAGGCCCTCTTTAATTTTTCCAGCATCCTCCATCGGAATAATTCCACATTCACCCAACATCTGCACATGTGCCAGGCTTCCGGCGATATCCTCTTTTGCTAACTTTTGATCAAAAGATATGGATGCTGTAAATTCCTCTACGAGCTTGTTGGTTTCTTTTGTAAATCGTCCGCCCCATAACTTAGACATTTCCTGCTCCTCCTTAAAATGAAAGAAGATAGCCCCCGAAATAGGATTCGAGGGCAATCCGAATTATTTTACAATCGTTTCTTTTTTAGTAACCTCTGAATATACCTTTGTTGGTAAGCCCCAAATCTTAATAAAGCCAACAGCCGCATTGTGATCGAATGCATCACCTTTTGAGTAGGTAGCAAGCTCCTCGTTGTATAAGCTATATGGTGATTTACGGCCAACAACTGTGTGATTTCCTTTATGAAGCTTCACACGAATGGTTCCAGTCACAGTCTTTTGTGTTTCATCAATAAATGCATCAAGAGCTGGTTTAATAGGAGAATACCAAAGACCTTCATAAATGATCTTTGCCATCTGCTGCTCCACCTGCGTCTTAAATTGAGTAACCTCACGAGTTAATGTTAAGAATTCTAATTCCTTATGCGCATTGATTAAAATTAATGCACCCGGATTTTCATACACTTCTCTTGATTTAATTCCTACTAAGCGATTTTCAATGTGGTCAATACGTCCCACACCATGCTTACCGCCAAGTGCGTTTAATGTTTCAATTAATTGAACAAGTGGAAGCTTCTCACCATTAAGGGCAACAGGAACCCCTTGTTCGAATTCAATTTCTACGTATTCAGCTGCGTCAGGAGTTAGTTCAATCGGATTCGTCCAATCGAAGGCTGCTTCAGGCGCTTCTGCCCATGGGTCTTCAAGCACTCCTGCCTCACATGCACGTCCCCAAATGTTCGCATCAATTGAGAAGGGATTATCTAAATCTACTGGAATTGGAATACCGTTTTCTTCAGCATATTTAATTTCTTCATCACGTGTCATTCCCCATTCACGAACCGGAGCAACCACTTTTAGGCTTGGATTTAATGCTTGAATGGACACTTCGAAACGGACTTGGTCGTTTCCTTTTCCTGTACAGCCGTGAGCGACTGCTGTAGCCCCTTCTTTTTCTGCAACTTCTACTAATAGCTTTGAAATTAGCGGACGGGAAAGAGCTGAAGATAATGGATACTTTCCTTCATACAAACAATTAGCCTTTAATGCTGGTAAAATATATTCCTTTGCTAGCAATTCTTTTGCATCGATCATATAAGCTTTAACTGCTCCCACATTTAAAGCCTTATTTTTAATAGCTTCTAAGTCTTTTCCTTCACCTACATCAAGACCTAGTGCAATGACATCATAGCCATATTTTTCTTGGATCCATTTCACTGAAACGGATGTATCTAAACCACCTGAGTATGCTAAAACAATTTTTTCCTTTGCCATCTGTATATTCTCCTCTTGCTTTTATTGAATTTTTATTCAATCAATAGAATTATTATACAACAACTCTCGCAAAAAGTGAAACTATTATGCTAATAAAAGTTTTAAAATTGCTTTTTGCGCATGCAGGCGGTTCTCTGCTTCATCAAACACAACAGAATGAGTACCATCAATAATATCTCCAGTAACCTCTTCCTCACGATGTGCAGGTAAGCAATGTAAGAAGATATAGTCTGATTTTGCTAGTTTGCAAAGTTCATCATTTACCTGATAGCCTTCAAACGCCTTCAATCTTTTTTCCGTTTCTTCTTCCTGCCCCATGCTGGTCCAGACATCTGTTACCACAACATCCGCTTCCTTGATTGCTTCAAATGGATCATTTGTAATGACAACCGAACATCCTGTTTGACTGCCCGCTTTGATTGCTGCTTCAGTAATTTTTCCATCAGGTAAATATCCCGGGGGGCTGGCGATGCTAACATCCATTCCTACTTTTACTGCCCCTTCCATTAATGAATGGGCCATATTATTATTGCCGTCTCCGATATAGCAAAGCTTTAACCCAGCCAGTTTCCCTTTATGCTCCAGGATTGTTAATAAATCAGCTAATACCTGTGTTGGATGTTGTAGATCAGTTAACCCATTGATGACTGGAACAGTTGCATGTTCTGCTAATTCCTTCACAGAATCATGTGAAAACGTTCGAATCATGATTCCATCCACATAGCGGGATAATACTTTGGCTGTATCGGAAATACTTTCCCCACGTCCGAGCTGAATATCTTTTGAGCTTAGGAAGATGGCATGCCCTCCAAGCTGCAGCATCCCCACTTCAAACGAAACCCTAGTACGAGTAGATGATTTTTCAAAAATCATTCCTAACACCTTACCATTTAAGAAAGGCTGGGGCGTCCCTTGGTTTTGCATTTGCTTTAGTTCTAGCGCATCATTTAACAGGTAAAGGATTTCATCAGTAGTGAAATCCGATAGCTGTAAAAAATCTTTTCCTTTCAGTTGCGGGTTATTAATTTCGTTCAATTTAATGGCTTCTAACATGAACGGCACCTTCTTTTTCAATATTATAATACTCACTTACCGTCCGTACTTGTGATTCCTGTTGTGCTCCTTTTTGCAGGCCAAATGTTGCCTCAATCGTATCTAAATGAGTGAACACAGGTATTTTGTAACGAACAGCATGCTCGCGAATTTGAAAACCAAACTTCATTTTATTTCGACCTTGATTTGGAATGTTGATTACTGCTTTAATTAACTGTTTACGAAAAAAGCTGCTTACATCCGCATCATCCTTAATCACTACCTCAACAGGAATGCCATTTTGTTGAAGGAAAAGAGCGGTTCCTTCAGTTGCGGCGATGCTATAATTTTGGCCGACCAATTCCGCAATAATCGGGAGACTTGCAGGCTTTTCACGGTCCGAGATGGAGAAAAATAGATAATTTTTCTCTGGATCATCACTAAGTGAAAGAATCGATTTTTCGAGCGCTGCTTGGAACGTTACACCCATGCCTAGTGCTTCGCCTGTTGATTTCATTTCCGGCCCAAGTACATGATCAACGCCCTTTAGCTTACTTGATGAAAATACTGGCGTTTTTACAGCATAATAGTTCGGCTCCGCTAGTAGGCCTTGGGTTGGTGATAACTGTTGTAAGGATTGACCAAGTTGAACACTGGTTGCCCATTCGATCATCGGAACGCCGGTTACCTTGCTGATGATTGGCACTGTTCTCGAAGAGCGCGGGTTTACTTCTAATACATAAACTTCACTTTCATAAATAACAAATTGAATGTTCATCATACCAATGACTGAAGTAGATTTTGCTAACTTACTAGCATAATCAATTAAAGTTTGCTTGATAGTTTCTGTTAAAGAGATCGGCGGGAAAACCGTAATGCTATCCCCTGAATGAACACCTGCTTTTTCTATATGCTCAAAAATACCTGGAACGACGATTGTTTCTCCATCACTAATAACATCAATCTCACACTCTAATCCAGGTAAATATTTATCTACTAATAATGGCCACATGGATGCCTGCGAGTTCCCCTCAAGCTGGACAATATATTGGTTAAGCTCTTCTTCTGAAAAAATAGTAAACATCGATTGTCCGCCTATTACATACGATGGGCGAACAAGAACTGGGTAGCCTAATTTTTCTGCGGCCTCTTTCAATTCATCTGGGTGTGAGACTGTTTGACCCTCAATATGGGGAATATTTAAGTCTTCAAGCAGTTGATAGAATTCCTTTCTATCTTCTAAACGATCAACATTCTGAACAGAGGTTCCTAAAATGTTTACTCCTTCTTCTTCAAGTGCATGCGCCAAATTAATCGCCGTTTGTCCGCCAAACTGAATGAGAACTCCTTCCACTTGTTCCTTTTCAATCACGTGGAGAACATCCTCTGCCGCTAGAGGTTCGAAATATAGACGGTCGGCAACAGAATAATCTGTGCTCACTGTCTCTGGATTGTTGTTGATAACAACCGCTTCGTATCCGTTTTTCTTAATTGCTTTTGCCGCGTGGACAGAACAATAATCAAATTCAATCCCTTGGCCAATACGAATCGGACCAGAACCAATTACGAGGATTTTCTTTTTATTTGTAACTTCAACCTCGTCAAACCCATGCCAAGTTGAGTAGTAATAAGGTGTAACGGCATCAAATTCAGCAGAACAGGTATCAACCATTTTATAGCCCGGTTTTAGGTTTAGCTCTTTCCACTTTTTTCTCATTTCCTTTTCAGGAATATTGAATATTTGTGATAAAAGTTTATCAGAAACATTATTTCGTTTAGCTTGTTTAAGCAGAAGGACAGGAACCTGACCCCATTGATAGGACGCCAATTCCTTTTCAATCTCAACGATTGAACTAATTTTGTGTAAAAACCATGGATCAACCTCTGTTAACTGCTGTATTTTTTCAAGAGTAATCCCTCTTCTAAAGCATTCGGCAATGATAAATAGCCGTCTGTCATTTGCTGTTGCAAGAAGGTCATAAAGAGCATCATCTTCTGCTGATTTATTCGCCTCAAGACAGAGACCATATACATTCATCTCCATTGACCGAATCGCTTTGTTTAAAGCCCCTTCAAATGTCCGGTCAATCGCCATTACTTCACCTGTTGCTTTCATTTGTGTCCCCAGTGTACGGTCTGCTTCTGGAAACTTATCAAATGGGAAGCGAGGCAGTTTCACCACAATATAATCAATCGCTGGCTCAAATGAAGCAAACGTGTTACCTGTTATTGGATTCACAATCTCATCCAAATGGTACCCAATTGCACACTTTGCCGCCATTCTTGCTATTGGATATCCTGTTGCTTTGGAAGCAAGCGCGGACGAGCGGCTTACCCTTGGATTTACTTCGATAATATAGTACTGATTGGATTCTGTGTGGAGAGCAAACTGAATGTTGCATCCTCCAATGATTCCTAGTTCTCTAATAACTTTAATGGAAACGTCACGAAGCATTTGATATTGAACGTCTGTCAATGTCTGAGATGGAGCAACTACAATGGAATCTCCTGTATGAACGCCGACAGGGTCCATGTTTTCCATATTACACACTATGATGCACGTGTCATTTGCATCGCGCATGACTTCGTACTCAATTTCCTTCCACCCTTTAATGCTTTTTTCAACTAGTACCTGCCCAATTGGACTGGCAGCAAGCCCTTTTTTCAAGACGATTTCAAGTTCGTCATCGTTATGAGCGAATCCGCCGCCCTCACCACCTAATGTATAGGCAGGACGAATAATCACTGGAAATCCAATTTGCTTAACGAACTGTACTCCTTCTTCGTAGCTGTGAATGATCGAAGATTCAGGAATCGGTTCACCGATTGTAAGCATCAGATTACGGAATCTTTCTCGGTCCTCTCCATTTTTGATCGATTCAACCGAAGTTCCTAGTAGTTCTACATTATATTTTTCTAATATCTTTTGTTCATATAGTTGAACTGTTAAATTTAATCCGGTTTGGCCACCTAGGGTACCAATCACTCCGTCCGGTTTTTCTTTTTGAATAATCTTTTCGATTGTCTCCACATTCAGTGGTTCGATATAAACTTTATCTGCAATGGCTTCGTCCGTCATAATGGTTGCCGGGTTATTGTTAATTAAAACAACTTCAATTCCTTCCTCTTTCAAGGCAATACATGCCTGTGTTCCGGCATAATCAAATTCTGCTGCCTGACCAATGACAATTGGGCCAGACCCGATGACAAGTACTTTATTTAAGTTTTTATTTAATGGCATATACGGTCTCTCCCAATGAAGCTATCTGGCTTACGAATTCTTGAATGATATGTGCGGTATCGCTTGGTCCGGGATGTGCCTCCGGATGAAATTGTACCGTTTGAATTGGATAACTTTGATGTTTTAGCCCTTCAATGGATTGATCATTGACATTTCGATAGGTGACATCAAAGACATTTTGGTCGATGCTTTCGTCCACGACAACATACCCATGGTTTTGGGCTGTAATTTTCACTTTTCCAGTCATAATTTCTTTCACTGGGTGATTGCCACCTCGATGACCATACGTCAGCTTTGCTGTTTTTGCCCCGTAAGCTAAAGCGATTAGCTGGTGACCTAGACAAATTCCAAGTGTCGGATAATGCTGGCTGATTTTTTTGATTTCCGGAAACCATTTCTTTAAATCCATTGGATCTCCTGGTCCATTGCTAAATAGAACACCGTCTGGATTCAGGGCTTTTACCTTATCAAAAGAAGTAGTGTAAGGGACAACTGTAACTGCACAATTTTCTTCTAAAAGTGCACTTAAAATTGACTTTTTAAAGCCATAGTCCATTAATACTACGTGCGGCCCTCTGTTTTTATAATATTGCGTCTTCTTAGTGGATACTTTCTCAACCCACAGAGTTGATTTTTCATTTACTGAAAAATTCCCCTGCATGGTTTTGCTTAAATATCCTTTAACAGTTCCACGGCTTCGAATGGTCTTGACAAGAAGTCGTGTATCTACGCCTGCAATACCAGGAACTCCTGCCTGCTTAAGTCTCTCTGAAAATTTATAAATAGATTGATAATGACTTGGCGTTTCACAAAGATCACTGATGACGACTCCAGATAGTGCGGGCGTGATGCTTTCATCATCCAATGCATTGATACCATAGCTTCCGATAATCGGATAACAGAACGTAATGATTTGTCCCGCATAGGAAGGATCGGTAATGATCTCCTGGTAACCAGTCATACTTGTATTAAATACTACCTCTCCGAGAGAATCCTTTTCTGCACCAATTAATATACCTTCAAACACTTCTCCCGTTTCCAAAGTAAGGTATCCCTGTTCCAAAACACTCACTCGCCTTTCTCTATACCTTGGAATGTTTTATCCAATGCTTCTATAAATTCATTTATCTCTTCTTTTGTTACTGTTAACGGTGGTAAGATCCGAACGACATTCGGTCCAGCTGTTAAAATAAGAAGGTTGTTTGCAATCGCTTTTTGTACGATATCTAGTGCATTCGTTTCAATAAGCAGTCCCTTTAGCAGTCCTTTACCACGTATATTTTTAATAAACGCGTATTTTCCCTTCAACATTTCCAGCTGACTATCAAGGTATGTTACGACTTCTTTCGCATGTATTAGTAAGTCGGTTTCAATTATATGTGTAATGGTAGCCAGTCCTGCTGCCGTGGCTAATGGATTCCCACCAAAAGTACTTCCATGGCTGCCCGGTTCAAATCCCTTGGCTGCTTCTTCTTTTGCGATGATGGCTCCAATTGGGAACCCTGATCCAAGCCCCTTTGCAAGACTAATAACATCTGGTTCAATTCCGTACTGCTCATAAGCAAATAATGTACCCGTTCTGCCAATCCCTGTTTGGATTTCATCGACCATCAGCAGGAAACCGTTTTGCTTACAAAGTTCAGCTAATTTTTTTACCCATTCAGGATCTGCTGGAATGACTCCACCTTCACCTTGGACAAGTTCTAGCAGAACTGCTGCTGGTTTACGTGTAATAAGCTCTTCAAGCGCTTCTTCATCATTAAACGGAAGATAACTAAAACCTGGCATAAGTGGTGAAAAACCCTGTTGGATTTTTTCTTGACCTGTAGCGGTTAGGGTTGCAAGTGTTCTACCGTGGAAGGATTGCTGAAAGGTCACCACTTCAGAAGATCCACTTCCCTTTACTTTGTTCGCATATCTTCTTGCCAGCTTAATCGCCGCTTCATTTGCTTCGGCACCACTATTACAGAAGAAAACCTGATCCCCACAACTATTAGCAACAAGTAGTGCTGCGAGCTTTTCCTGATTTGGAATATGATAGAGATTTGTACAGTGCCATAGATTTTGCAGTTGTTCCTCAAGTTTTTCTTTTACAGCTTCTGGAACATGACCTAAATTACAGGTTGCAATCCCAGAAGTGAAATCTAAATATTGCTTCCCTTGATCGTCCCACACATAACTTCCTTTTCCCTTAACTAAAGTGACAGGGAAACGGCTGTACGTGTCCATTAATGGGGAGGATAGAGAGACGGAAGTATCATTAACCATTTACGCAATCTCCTCTTCTAACACAATTTTTGTACCAATCTCTTTGCCAGCTGTGTAATCTATCAGGCTATTTTTCTCAAAACCGTTGATGATTCCTACTTCAGGTATGTTGTGAACTAGTCCGTCTATGGCAGCCTTTACCTTTGGAATCATGCCACCGTAAATGGTTTGATTATCAATTAGTTCTTCAATGGTTGATTTGGTTGCTTTATCAAGCTTTGTTTTCACGCCATTTTTTTCAATTAGGATTCCAGGGATATCACTAATGAAGCAAAGATTAGCTTCCAACGCTTTTGCGATTGCACTTGCTGCTATATCTCCATTAATGTTATAGCGTTGCCCGCTGGCATCAATCCCGATGGGAGAAATGACTGGTATATACCCTTGATTGACGATTCCTTCGATGACACTTTGATTCACACCAACTACTTCACCTACAAAACCTAACGTTTTGGATTCTGATGTCGGAACTGCTTTCAATAATCCGCCGTCTACTCCACTTATGCCAAAAGCATTTCCGCCTACTTCGACTAGGTTTCTAACAACTAGCTTATTAACCGAACCACTCAGAACCATTTCAACGATATCTAGCACATCATGGTTGGTTACCCGTAAACCATTTACAAAAGTAGTTTCCACATTTAAATTTTTTAATAAGGACGTAATGAGGGGACCTCCGCCATGAACAATGATAGGTGTCCATTCACCTGATTGATGCATCTGAACGACATCTTCATAGAAGGATCTTGGCAGATTTTCTAACACACTTCCGCCACACTTAATGACTAGGTATTTCATTTTCGTCCTCCCTTACGTGCGGTAGGATGCATTTATTTTTACATAATCGTAGGTAAGGTCGCATCCCCAAGCAGTTGCATTATATTCACCTTGGTTTAATTCAACATGTATTTTGATAACATCAAGTTGTAAGTATTCTTTAACCTCTTCTTCTACAAACATGCTTGGCAACCCGTTTTCGAATACCGTATAAGGTCCGATTGATACCTTAATGGCATTCGGTTCAACAGGGACACCACTGTAGCCAATTGCCGTCACAATTCTTCCCCAATTTGGATCCGTTCCATAAATAGCTGTTTTTACTAGGTTTGAAGAAATTATGGACTTACCAACAGCACTTGCTGCATTTCGACTGTAGGAGCCAGTCACTTGAACTTCTACTAGCTTGGTAGCTCCCTCGCCATCGCGAGCAATTTTTTTTGCAAGTGATTCGCAAACCATTTTCAAGCCTTGTTTAAACACTTCCCAATCTGGATGATCCTTTGTTAGTTGACTGTTTCCTGCTAACCCATTGGCCAAGACGAGAACCATGTCATTCGTACTTGTATCCCCATCAACCGTGATCATGTTAAATGTTTGATTAGTGACGTCTCGAAGCGCTACTAACAGGTCTTCCTGTGCAATGTTTGCATCTGTAGTTACGAATCCAAGCATAGTAGCCATGTTTGGGTGGATCATTCCAGAACCCTTTGATGCGCCGCCGATACTTACCGTTTTCCCATCGATAATCATTTGCACAGCAATATGCTTAACACAAGTATCAGTTGTTAGGATTGCTTCTTTAAATAAACTCTCATTTTCGTATTCTTTATTAAGGATTTGTGTAACTCCTGTTTTCACTTTATCCATCGGCATCAATTCTCCGATGACCCCTGTGGATGTCACTGCAACTAGATGCGCTTCAATTCCTAGTTCATTTGCAAAATCCTTTTGCATGGTATAGGCATCAAGTAATCCTTGTTCCCCTGTACATGCATTTGCGTTACCAGAGTTAACGATAATAGCTTGAATTTTATTTTCTTTTGCTACACTCTCTTGAGTAACTAATAAAGGTGCCGCTTGAAAAATATTTGTGGTATATACGCCTGCTGCAGTTGCTGGCACTTCCGATACAATGTAGCCTAAATCGAGTCGTTTTCTTTTAATTCCACAGTGCATGCCACCTGCTTTATACCCTTTTGGCAAGGTGACACTTCCTTCTTCTAGTACCACGATTTCACTCGTTGATGTTGCTTGTGTCAATTTAATTTCCCCCTTCAAATTCCCTATTGTTTGATTTTTATTATGGATACATTGGTATATCGTTAAGCCCCGTTTGTTCATCCCAGCCATTCATCAAGTTCACATTTTGGATTGCCTGCCCAGCCGCTCCCTTAACTAAATTATCGATAACAGAGATAATCGTTAAGCGGTTGGTTCGTTCATCGACATGTAGCCCAATATCACAATAGTTTGACCCGGATACTTCTTTTGTTGAAGGAATAGTTCCCTCAGGCCGGACCCTTATAAAACGAGAATCTTGATAAAATTGTTTATATAAATCGATAACCTTTTTTGTTGAAATTTTTTGTTTTAGATTCACATACATCGTACACATGATTCCTCGTGTCATTGGGACAAGATGGGTAGTAAAGGATACAGTGATGAGATCTCCACTCTCATCTGTAAGGACTTGCTCAATTTCTGGAATGTGTTGATGTTTTCCTAGTTTATAAGCTTTAAAGTTTTCATTGATTTCGGCGTAGTGTGCGGTTAATGAAAGTCCTCTTCCTGCACCAGAGACGCCTGATTTCGCGTCAATGATGATTGAGTTTTTATCAGCTAGCTGCGCTTTTAAGATTGGAAGTAGTCCCAAACTGGATGCAGTAGGATAACAACCTGGATTGGCTATTAAATTGGCATTCTTAATTTTTTCGCTATAAATCTCACTTAAACCGTAAATTGCTTTTTCTAAATACTGCTCATCTGCAGGGGTGTGATGATACCAGGTTTCATATTCTGCACCAGACCTTAATCGGAAGTCGCCTGATAGATCAATACATTTCATACCGTGCTCTAGCAGCTGCGGAACAAGTTTACTGCTGACACCAGATGGAGTAGCTAGGAAAGTTATATCGTTCGTTTCAGATAATCTTTTTGCATCAAATGTCTCTAATGGTTGATCCATTATTTCAGAAAGATGTGGATATGTTTCACTAAAGCTATAGCCCGCTTTAGAATTGGATACTACTGAACCAACCTCCAAGTAAGGGTGCTTCTGAATCAAACGAATAAGTTCTACAGACCCATATCCTGTTCCACCAATGATTGCTGCTTTCATTTCTTCAACTCCCACGTTGCTTACATAATGAATTATTATACATACACATATATAATTATTCAATATAAAAATTGCCTAATTTTCCGTTTTTACTGAAAATTAACATCTCTAATATTGAAAACGCTTACATATTTGTTTGGAAGATTATACAAATTCTATGCATAGATTCACAAAAAAGCCCTTGCATATTAGCAAGAGCTTTGTTTAGAATTACTTCGTTTTATTGAAGTGAACGTCTATATTTATATTGATTCCATTGGAAATGGATAAAACAGCCTATGCAAAAACCGAGAATGGCAACAAATGCTGCTAGTGCAACCATGATGGTGAAAATATATCCTACAACATTCCATCCTAGTAAAAAGCTAATAAATCCAATACCCAGACATATAACGGCAATCGTTTGATTAAATTGCTGCTGTCCCCAATCTTCAGGAATATACGCCTTTGGATCTTTCCTTAAAAATAGTTTTCCTAGCTGCATAATCGGATTAAATCCTAAAAAAAGACCACTTAATCCTGAGAGTAAGGGAATCAATAAAAACCATTCCATACCCGAGAACCATGTTAACAGAACACTTATAACAATCACCGCTTGATTTGTTTTGACAAGAGGACGAGGAATCGAACGAATAACTTCTGACACTTTAATACCAACCTTTCTTATTGGAATTATATGCTTATTGTTATTTTAACTCGATAAGTCCTCTTTGTATAGTAAATAAATCTCAAAATAACCTGTATCAGAGCCCAAATAAAAAAAGCTCATTTCGTAAACATTGTTGCTTTCTGCAAGATCTATACCATTTTTAAATTGCCCTTTTAAAAACTTTTAACAATAAAGAGTAATCTGACTACCTTCGCTTATCTATGAGAAGCACTGTCAGAAGTTGCCCTGACTTCTGACAATGTTTCTAGTTTTTCCACGGACTCCGTCAGAAGTTGCCCCGACTTCTGACAATGTTTCTGGGTTTTCCACGGACTTTGTCAAAAGTTGCCCTGACTTCTGACAATGTTCTTAGTTTTTACACGGACTCTGTCAGAAGTTGCCCCGACTTCTGACAATGTTTCTAGTTTTTACACGGACTCTGTCAGAAGTTGCCCCGACTTCTGACAATGTTTCTAGTGTTTACACGGACTCTGTCAGAAGTTGCCCCGACTTCTGACATTGTTCTTAGTTTTTCCACCGACTCTGTCAGAAGTTGCCCCGACTTCTGACAATGTTTCTAGTTTTTCCACCGACTCTGTCAGAAGTTTGAGGTTAGTCTAAAAAGTGGACACGTATAAATGAGATTTAGTTTATAATACAATCATCATTTAAAAGGACGTGTTCATATGAAGAAACATCATACTCAAGAGTACAGAGATTATGTTTCAAAGTTAGTTGTTGAAGAAGGGAAAAAAGCCACAGATGTTTCTAAGGAATTAGAGATCTCTTATAAGACTGTTAGTCGTTGGGTGGCAGCGTATAAGGAGAAAGTAAATGTTAGCCAGGAAGGTAAGGAATACATTACACCTAAAGAGCTTGAAAAATTAAAAAAGCAACATGAGAAAGAATTACAACAGTTAAGAGAGGAAAACGAAATTTTAAAAAAGGCGATGCACATCTTCACGAAAAACCAAGCGTAATATATACCTTTATTCAAGCCCACTCTGATGAGCACGCTGTGGAGAAGATGTGTGAAGTTCTAAACGTTTCAAAGAGTGGCTATTATAAATGGCTGAAGAAGCAGAACCAACCGCAATCTGAGAAAGAAGTCTATCGTTCGGAGATCAAACAGAAAATAAGTAAGTCCTTTCATGAAAGTTTTGGGACTTATGGAAGTCCTAGAGTTCACGCTGACCTTGTGGAATGGGGTTATATCATTTCACAAAAAACCGTGGCTCGTATGATGAAAGAAATGGGATTAAAGGCAACGTCGAAAGAGAAGTTTGTAGTCACAACAGATTCCAATCATGACCTATATATTTATCCTAATCTGCTTAACCGACAATTTGACGTAGAAGAACCTAATCTAGTTTGGGTATCTGATATTACGTACATTTGGACTTTAGAAGGCTGGATATATTTATCTTCTGTAATGGACCTTTACTCCAGAAAAATTGTGGGGTGGAGTCTTGCCTCACACATGAGGAAAGAGTTATGTATACAAGCATTAAAGATGGCGATCATTTCAAGACAGCCCGGTACAGGAATAGTTCATCATTCTGACCGGGGTTCCCAGTATTGTTCTAAAGAGTATATTGATATTTTGAAAGAGCAAAAAATGAATATAAGTATGAGCAAAAAAGGTGACCCTTACGATAATGCTTGTATAGAATCCTTCCATGCCACAATTAAGAAAGATTTGATTTACAGAAGGCGTTTTAGGACCAGGGCCGAAGCTATAAAAGCAATTAATTCCTATATTAGTGGTTTTTATAATGAAAAACGAAAACACTCGACTTTAGGGCATTATTCACCAAATCAATTTGAGAGATATCACCACCAAGATAAAGTAGAAAATATCTCATAGGATAGCCATTTGGTATTAGAAATAGTCAATCAAGGTTATCGATTGACTATTTCTAATACCTGACCAAGCGAAGTGCGGTAGTGGTAATGGCTTTTAAAATCTCAAATTTTAGTGTCTACTTTCTTGACAGAAGACCAAGTTGCCCCGACTTCTGACAATATTTCTAGTTTTTCCACCGACTCTGTCAGAAGTTGCCCTGACTTCTGACAATGTTTCTGGTTTATTGATACTCTATCAGAATCGAGGAAATTCTCAATAATATCTTTAATATAAAAACTGTCTCAATTACAACATCTTTCAAAAATATCCAATAAGAAAAACCGGGCAAAAACCGCCCGGTCCTTTTTTGTTTAGAATACATCCGAAAGTTTGTACTCTATGCCATGTACTCCTTTATAGTATTCAGGGTACATTAGGCCCACTGATCATTCCCTGCAAAATCTGGAACAGATTAGTATGTCTCTGATTCTTCAAGTCGGAAACCCTCTACAACCACGTCTTCATCTATTTCCAACAATAAGCACCTTTTTCCTTGGAACGTAATATATTTTACATATTTCAAGTCTTTCGGGTTGATCGAAACATTGGCCACCTTGGTCTCAATTTTGATAGTTTTCGGAATTAAACTGCTGGCCTTAAATTCGTGTTTTTCATCATCCACGATTGCTTTAAGGGCATGTTCCACTTTTGCCGTCTCTACATTTTCAACGCCGCTTACCGTTAAAATACGTTCGATATCCCGAGAATCCAACGTAGGGATTTCACTTTCTTCATTCTCTTGATTCTCCTGAACCAGCCTATCGATTTCCTCATACACATTGGAAATCACGCGCGAATCTACTTCGTCTCCTATCACTTCTTTTAAAATGAAATCGAAACAGTCCTTATCTTCCTGAGCAGTTATAATCTCTTCACAATTAAGCACTTCTTCCATAAATCTAAAGTCCGGTTGATTTGCTTTTCCTGCACAGTAAAGGATACGGTTCACATCTGCTGCATTATCGTTTAGAGCAGGGAAAAGGAAGCCTGATAAAGGAGAATCTAAATTAATAATGGGATCAAATACGTTGTAGGATTTGTATTCCTTTTCAATATAATCAAACATTAAGGCTTTTTTCGGCACATCCGTTTTATTGAGACTACATAGAATAAATCCGTTGGAATAGACCTGGTCATCCCCGCCTTCTTCAGATTCCGCGTTACGCTTTCGGGTCGGTTTTCGATATTCTCCACGGATAAACGTTACCACGGTATCAAATTCATAAACCGTGTTGGCAAACATTTTCACGACGATTTCCAACATATATTCTTTCCAGTCTTCCGTTGTTTCTTGTTGTAATCCTTCGTAAAGGAACATTTGGGTGCTATCTTCCACATCCCGCATGAATTTCAGTTCAAACAGTTTAGCATCAAGTTGACCTGTTAATACTTTTTTAAAGTTGGCTAAAAATAATTCCTGCGCTTCCTGTTCTAACATTTGAAACGGCTGACTGACTTGATGATAGATCTCACCTGATTCCTTTTGGACATACACATTAAAGATTTCTCGAATTTGCAGATTGTAATTGTCTAGTTTAAATTGCTTGCGAATATTAGCGATATCTTTTTTATTCATTTGGTCTCAACTCCTATTCTTGATTATACTGTTCAAAACTACAAATTGTAATTAGTGAGAGCCTTATCTGCAGAAAAAAGAGCATACAAATCTTTCTGATTTGATGCTCCATTTCATTTTATTCATTCAGATTAGAATGCAGCAAGTTTAAAACGCTTCGCAATTCCTTTACGGGCACCTGGCCAGGTGCAGACGCCTTTTTGGCTGAACCAAAAGTCATTGCTGAGCCAAATACTTCGCCGGACAACCGGCTAATGACTCCTTTACCTGCCATGGACATCGTAATAAAGGGTCTATCAGCAAATTGTTCTTTCATTGTATTAGTTGCTTCTAACAGCGTAAGTACATCTGCTGAACTCGTTGGCATCACTGCAATTTTTGAAACATCGCCACCCAATTCCTGCGCTTTACATAACCGAGAAACAATTTCTTCTTTTGGCGGAGTGCTATGAAAATCATGGTTTGAGAGAATAACAAAGACCTTACTTGCATGCGCTATTCCAATGAAGGTTTTGATATCTTCTTCTTCATTAAATAATTCGATATCGATTATATCTACCAATCCGGTTTCCAGTATGGTTTTGTTTAACTCAAAATAGGAAGCTTTACTGATTTCCTTTTCTCCACCTTCTTTTGCGCTTCGGAAAGTGAACAGAAGCGGTTTCTCTGGAATCACTGCGCGGATTTGTTTTAGCGTATCTTTTATTGATCCGATTTGATCCACACCCTCAAAGCAGTCGACACGCCATTCAACAACATCACAATCAAGTGCTTGAATGTACGATGCTTCTTCAAGTAATTGTTCTAAAGATTTCCCTACCATTGGAACGCAAATCTTCGGGACTCCTTCACCAATTGTGACTCCCTTAACAGTAATTGGTTTCTTCATACTCATCTTCACCTCTACTGAACATCAAAGTACTTGATTAGTGTGCTGACAATCTCATCTGCTATCGTTTCAGCGTCCTTGTTGTCAGTATTAATTTTTAAATGATGCTTGGAATAGATTTCTTGTCTTGCATAATACAACTCTTCCATTTCTTTTGTTGATTTGCCTTGCAATATAGGTCGGGTGTTAATGATTAAATCTAATCGTTTTTTCCAGCATCCTAAAGACAATTCTATGTAAATAACAATGCAAGAAGTTAAACATACCTCACGTATTTCTTCCTGTAAAAAAGCCCCGCCGCCAACAGAAATAATCTTCTGGTCCTGTTCTGCCAGACTTGTAATTAATTCTTTTTCTCTTGCTCTAAATGCCTTTTCACCCAGTTGGTGAAAAATTTTAGAAACAGGCATATGATATTCCTTTTCAATTTCTTCATCTACGTCAATAAATGGACGGTTAAGCTTCTTTGCCACAAGCTTTCCAACTGTCGTCTTTCCAACACCCATAAACCCAATAAATACAATACTTCTGTCGCTGTTTTTCAAAACCTTCCATCTCCCATAATGAACAAACTATTTAGCTAATTATAAGGCTTATTCGACAAATAATAAACTAATTGTCCGCCAATAGAAAAAGTGGTGCACAAGGCACCACTTAGTTTTTCATCTTCGGATCAAGGATATCTCGGAGGCCATCGCCCATTAGATTAAATCCTAGGACGGTAAGCATAATGGCGACACCTGGAAAGAATAATGTCCATGGCGCCTGGGTAATATAATTTTTTGAATCAGCCAGCATTTTCCCCCACTCAGGAGTTGGTGCTTGTGCCCCCATACCAAGAAACCCTAGAGCGGCAGCTTCAATAATGGCTGTTGCAATAGCAAGTGTCGCTTGTACAATAACAGGGGAAATACTATTAGGTAGAATATGACGGAATAGAATTCGTGTATCCCTCATACCCACAGCACGGGCTGCCATAATATATTCTTCCTGTTTCACACTTAGTACTTTTGAGCGGACCAGACGGCCAAAGTTAGGAATATTAATAACTGCTATTGCGATTAAAGCATTCCTCAAAGATGGACCTAGAATGGCTACTACTGCAATAGCTAATAAAATACTAGGAAATGCAAGCATGATATCAAAAATACGGGAGATAATGGAATCTACCCACCGGCCATAATAGCCTGCAACGATTCCTAGGATCGTTCCAAAGACAACAGATCCTATGACTGAAAAAGTTCCTACCCACAAGGATATTCTAGCTCCATACACAATCCGGGAAAAAATGTCTCGTCCAAAATCATCCGTACCAAACCAATGTTCACTAGAAGGTGCCAGCATTCGATCGGATAACACTTGCTCCTTATAACTAAATGGCGCAATGACAGGTGCTAAAATAGCTAGAATAATAAAGAAGACAACTATTCCTAAGCCGGCAAGCGCTAATTTATTTTTAGTAAAAGATTGTAAGGCTTCCTTCCAGGGAGGTGTCAGCTTTTCCTCAACAGCTTTCACAGATAGATCCGCTGCGGTTTTTGCAAGTTCTGCCACTTTTCATCCCTCCTCTATTTCGTGTATTTGATTCTTGGGTCTACAAAGACATACAAGAGATCCACGATTAAATTGATCAGTACAAAGATGGCTGCAATTACTAAAATGCCTGACTGAATGACCGGATAATCACGATAGGCAATAGCGTCATATAAATACCTGCCTATTCCAGGCCACCCAAAGATGGTTTCAGTTAAAATAGCCCCACCTAAAAGAAGCCCTGTTTGCAAACCGATAATTGTAAGAACCGGAATAACCGCATTTTTTAAGGAGTGCTTATAAACCACCCAAAACATACTTAATCCCTTTGCCCTTGCAGTCCGGATATAATCTGATTGCATTACTTCAAGCATGGTTGCACGGGTCATCCTCGCAATAATCGCCATTGGGATCGTAGCAAGAGCGGATGCCGGCAAGATAATATGCTTAAGAACGACTACAAACTGATCAAATCTTCCTTGTAATAGGGTATCGAGTAAATATATGTTGGTAATTGCCGAAATAGGGTCCCTCGCATCCTCTCTTCCTGTCGTTGGCAGCCAGCCCAAATCGATAGCAAAAGCCCATTGCAACATTAAACCAAGCCAAAATATCGGCATGGATACCCCAATTAACGCAAGGACCATCGCACCATAATCAAACCAAGATTTAGAGAACCAGGCGCTAATAATTCCGGCATTTACTCCAATAACAACTGCAATCAACATTGCTACAATTGTAAGCTCAACTGTCGCTGCTAAATAAGGCCAAATCTCGGCATTAATAGGTCCTCTAGACCGAAGGGAAATGCCCAAATCTCCATGAATCAGAGTGTTAAGATATTCAAAATATTGTATGTACCATGGACGGTTTAACCCAAGTTGTTCTGTAAGAGCCGCAAGGGCTTCTGGAGTTGCTCTTTGACCTAAAATGATTCGTGCAGGGTCACCAGGAATAGCGTGAATAATAGCAAAAACAATCAATGTCATCCCAAATAAGACAGGGATTAAGGAAAAAATACGGCGAACTGTGTAAGTAAACAAGCTCTCACCTTCTTTCATAAAGATGAACTAAAGACAAAAAATTTTAACAAAAGGGGAGGGATCACTCCCTCCCCCTCATGATTTCTGCTTATTTCTTAAATTCAACCTTGTCTAGGGCTTCAGAACCAGTTGGATGTGGAATATAACCAACTACGTCCTTACTTGCAGCAGACAATGGCTTAGAGTGAAGTAATGGTACCCATGGAGCATCCTCATGGATAATCTCTTGAGCTTTCTTGTATAGCTCGTTACGTTTTTCTTGATCTGTTCCTTGTTGAGCTTGGATTAAAAGATCATGCAACGGATCACTGCTATATCTAGAATAGTTGTTTGCACCAATAGCATCCTTATCTAACAAAGTGTATAAGAAGTTATCAGGGTCACCATTGTCGCCTGTCCATCCCATTAAGAATGCATCGAAGTCGCCTTTAGCTGCCTTATCTAAATAAGTAGCCCACTCTAAAGTATTAAGCTTAACTTTAATACCAATTTTGCTTAAATTATCTTGAATAACTTCAGCTACTTTAGGTGGTTCAGACATGTAAAGACGTGGGATGTTCATTGCCCATAATTCCATTTCAAATCCGTTTGGATAGCCTGCTTCTTTCAACATTTCTTTTGCTTTTTCTGGATTATAGTCATATTCTTCAATTGCATCATTGTAACCTTCGATGGAAGGAGGCATTGGATTCTTAGCTGGACTTGCATTACCACCATAGAATGCATCAATGATCGCTTTTTTATCGATCGCATGGTTGATCGCTTGACGTACTAACTTATTGTCAAATGGCTTACGATTTAGTGTAAAGCTTAGGTAAGCAATATTCATTGATGGACGCTCATAGATTTTTAACTTATCGTTGCTAGTTACGGCTTTAGCATCAGAATCATTTAAACCATCCATAATATCAACCTCACCGTTAACAAGTGCGTTAAGGCGTGCTGTGTTTTCAGGAATAACACGGAAGATTACTTTGTTTAGCTTTGGAAGACCCTTAACCCAGTAATCAGGATTCTTTTCCAGAGTGATCCGGTCATTCTGCTTCCACTCAACAAATTTGAATGGACCTGTTCCAACTGGATGACTTCTGTAATCATCACCGTATTTCTCAATTGCCGCTGGGCTCGCAATTGCAAATGGTGACATCGCTAAGTTCTTTAAGAGAATGGAGCCATAGGACGTTTTAGTACAAATTGAACCGTATTGGCATCAACTGCTTTCACTTCCTTAATTACATGGCCTTCATCTTTTGCATAGCCGCCAAACATTGTGTAATAAGGAAATTTATCTTCATCCCCATTCATCCAGCGGTTAAAGTTATACACGACTGCTTCCGCATTAAAATCAGTACCGTCATGGAACTTTACACCTTCTTGAAGCTTGAATGTATAAGTCAAACCATCTGGAGTTACTTCCCAGCTTTTTGCAAGCTTAGGCTTAAGGGTAGTATCTGTATCACCATAATCTAGCAATGTATCATAGATGTTCTCTGTTACTTTGAAGGTATCACCCTCAGTTGTTGTGATTGGGTCAAGTGATACTGAGTCAACACCGCGGGCATAGATTAATGTGTCCTTACCAGAAGCTGTATTCTTGCCCGTTTCTTTGCCATCTTTTGAATCGCTATTGCTTTTGCTGCTGCAGCCAACTAAGAACATGCTGATGGCTAATAGAGCCACTAACAGCAGCTTAAAAGATTTTTTCTTCATAAGCTTTTTTACCCCCTATTTACTTTGTTTTTATATCATAAATGCAGCAAATCACTGGTTATATAAGTGACAGGCTACAAAATGACCATTGAGATTACTTTCCTGCGGTCTAGTCGTCTTACAAATGTCCATACACTCTTTACATCTTGTATGGAATGCACACCCTGAAGGAGGATTGGCTGGACTAGGCAGCTCCCCTTCTATTAATATCGTTTTCTTCTTAATATCTGGATCTGGTATCGGTACGGCAGAAAGAAGTGCTTTTGTGTATGGATGCTTGGGATTCTCGTAAAGCTCCTCACTTTCTGCTAACTCTATTAATCTTCCTAAATACATGACACCCACACGATCACTAATATGACGAACGACGCCAAGATCATGGGCGATAAATATGTAGGTAAGTTGAAATTCCTTTTGAATTTCCTTCATCAGGTTAAGAACTTGTGCCTGAATGGATACGTCTAATGCTGACACCGGTTCATCCGCAATAATTAATTTCGGTTTCGTCATCAATGCCTTGGCAATACCAATACGCTGACGCTGCCCGCCGCTAAATTGGTGTGGGTATCTTTTGGCGTGGTAGCTGCTTAAACCTACCACCTCGAGCATATCTCTAACCTGCTTCTTGCGTTCTTCTTTTGTCCCAATTCCGTGGACAATCAGAGGCTCCTCTAGAATCTGTTCAATCGAGTGTCTAGGGTTTAAGGACGCATATGGGTCCTGGAACACCATTTGGATATCTCTTCGTGTTCTTCGTAACTCAGCCTTTGACAAGCTAGTAATCTCTTTATCTTCAAACACAATCTTCCCATCACTTGCTTCTATTAATCGCATGAGTAATCGACCAGTGGTTGATTTACCACAGCCACTTTCCCCAACAATACCTAAGGTTTCGCCTTTTTTTACATAAAAAGAAACATCATCAACTGCTTTTACTTCGCCTTGTTTTCTTCCAAAAAGTCCACCTGTGATCGGAAAGTATTTTTTTAGACCATTAACCTCAAGAAGTAACTCCGACATGTTTATCACTCCCCTTCAGTGTATGTAGGAAACAGCGCACTTCATGTCCGTCTTTTTCCGTTTTATATAATTGTGGTGATTCTTCGTGACATTGAGCGAACACCTCTGAGCATCTTGCGGCAAAGCGACAGCCTTTATGAACAGACCCGGGTGTTGGAACTGTTCCAGGAATACTATAGAGCCGCTCCTTCTTCCCTCTAAGGTCTGGAACCGATTTTAGGAGCCCAATTGTGTATGGGTGCTGCGGGTTTTTAAGGATTGTCCTAACATCCCCTTGTTCAACGATTTGACCGGAATACATTACAATGACTCGCTCACAAATTTCTGCTACCACACCTAAATCATGGGTAATCAAAATGATGGAAGTGTTCGTCTTTTGATTTAAGTCCTTCATTAATGCAAGAATTTGTGCTTGAATCGTCACGTCAAGAGCTGTTGTGGGCTCGTCCGCAATCAGCACCCTTGGATTACAGGCCATCGCCATTGCAATCATAACCCTTTGCCGCATCCCTCCTGATAATTGGTGAGGGTATTCTTTAAGAATTCCTTCTGCTCTAGGAATTCCGACTAACTTTAAAAGCTCGATACAACGTTGCTTGATTTGGATCTTTGTTAGGTCTGTATGTAATTTGATGGCCTCCATTAACTGATTCCCGACTGTAAATAGAGGATTTAATGAGGTCATTGGTTCCTGGAAGATCATTGATATTTGGTTACCTCGGATTTTCCGCCACTCTTTTTCAGAAATATTTTTCAGGTCTCTTCCTTCAAAAACAATTTCCCCATTCTCGATTTTCCCTGGCGGAGAAGGGATTAGTCCCATCGTAGCTAAGGACGTTACACTTTTACCACTTCCGGATTCCCCTACAATGCCCAGAATTTCTCCATCCCTTAATTCAAAACTAATACCATCCACAGCTGGTACAAACTTTTTTCCTGTTTGAAACGATATCTTTAAATCATTTATGTGGAGAATAGGATCTTTATCCATATTTACACCTACTTTGACTATTAATTTCGTAAACCTAAATATTCTTCTGAAATATTAAAATTTATAAAATTTTAAGACTATTATGACATATATTACTTTAGTGTGACCATCGAAATTTGTCAATCAATAAAAAAATTTTAAAAAAGCCTGACACCACGGCACGTTAACGTATTAACGCGCCGGGGGTCAGGCACCACAATTGGGGTTACTCTCTATATTGGATCCCTTGGATTTTTTCTTTTTTAATTGATTTTATAAAGGAGAATATCATTAAAATCATTATTATAGTAAAAGGAAAGGCCGCTATAATGGAAGCGGTTTGTAAAGCACCCAATCCCCCAGCCCATAACAATACTGCGGCTGAAGCCGATTGAATAATTCCCCACACTACTTTCACTCCATTGGGCGGATTAAGGTCTCCTCCTGTAGATTGCATGCCTAAAACCAAATGTAGCCGAATCTGCTGATGTGATGAAAAATGTGCTAATAAGTAAGATAGCTATATATGACATAACATGTCCGAACGGAAAATGTAACAAGACCGAAAATAACGCAATTTCCTGTCCCTTTTCATTGATAATGTCCATGATATGTTGATTTTGGAAATACTCCAAATAGACTGCAGAACCGCCAAATACAGAAAACCATAAGGCTCCGAATACTGTGGGAACTAGTAAGACACCAATAATAAACTCTCTTATGGTTCTGCCTTTCGAGACTCGCGCGATAAAAGTGCCAACAAATGGCGCCCACGCAATCCACCAGGCCCAATAGAAAATAGTCCAGTCTTGCACCCATGTATTTTGTTCAAATGGGCTCAATCTAAAACTCATCGCTGTTAGATTTTGCAGATAACTTCCGATTGAAGTTGTAAATAAGTCCATAATAAAGTTGGTTGGACCTGAAAATAAGAGAAAAATCATAAGTGCAATCGCCAAAAAGATATTCGCGTTACTCAACAGTGCAATCCCTTTATCCAATCCGGTTGTCGCTGATAGCATATAGAGGACTGTTACCACTACGATAATAATCAACTGGGTTGTAAAATTATTTTGAATAGCAGGAATCATATAGGATGCTCCACCGCTTATTTGTGTAGCACCAAACCCCAGTGATGTCGCCACTCCAAAAATCGTAGCAAAAATAGCAATAAAGTCGAATAATATCCCTAAAGGACCGTTCACTCGCTCTCCGAAAAGTGGAGATAAGATTTTACTAACTACACCTGGAGTGTCCTTTCGGAAATTGAAATAAGCAAGAATTAAACCAATCACAGCATAAATAGCCCATGGGTGTAATCCCCAATGAAAGAAGGAATATCTAAGCGCCATTCTGGCCGATTCTGCCGTTTGTCCTTTTCCCGCAGGCGGTTCATAATAGTGTGATAAAGGCTCTGCCACACCCCAAAAGACTAAACCAATCCCCATTCCGGCACTAAATAACATAGCAAACCAGGTTAGACTGCTGAATTCAGGTTCATCGGTATCTTTTCCAAGCTTTACGTTCCCATATCTCGTAAAAATTAATGCTAGTGCAAAAACTAGGAAACCACTAGCGGAGAGTAGATAAAACCATCCGAATTTTTCAATTATAGAGCCTTGAATGACACTCGTTACATGTTGAAGATTTCCGTTTGGAAGATATGATTTTGGGATTGTCCCCCAGATAATAAATAATAGACAAATAACTACTGCTACCCAGAAAACTGGCGTTATTTTTTTCACATTCTACACCCCTCTATTAAGACCTCTTCTAAGTATTTATAAAGCGGTGTATTAGTATGCAAAAAGGATGGCGAATAAACGCCATCCTCTAATGATTAGTGTATTTCTGCTAAAGCTATTTCTTGAAACATTTTAAAGAATTCATCACAGAATCGGTCCCATTCTTCAGCAGCTTCCAAGGATGCCTCACATACCTCTCCTAGAACAGGTCTTTGAAGTAACTCTTCTAGTTGCTCGGAAAATTGTTTAATCGTTTCCATAGATGCACCTTTTAGGACACTACCAACAAACTCTGCAGGAGTATACCAATCTGAAACTCTTTGTAAATCACGGTATACCTGTGATAATAATAAGTTACGTGGCCCTTCCCACTGTTCATTAACTACTACATCCCGGAATATTCGTGGTAGTGAGGAAAACTCCTCCATTACTCCATGTCCGGCAAAGACCGAAATCGCCTCACGTAATACCTCTGCCCCCTCATTTGTTACGCACATTTTTTGCAATAAGATTAATTCACGTAAATTGAAAAGTTGTTTTTGAACTTCTATTGGATAGTTCGATTTAATTCCCGGATTAAGCGGCTGCTCTAATTTTAAAAATAAATCATAGATTTTAAACGCACCTGCCGTTGTTCGCTCCGCCGCCTTTTCAATCCTTTTTAATTTACTAGCTGCGAGGGGATATTCCTTCACTTTTTTACCGAAAACTGTCCTAAAATCACTGTACAGCCTGGCTTCTCTTGACGCCCGAAGCATAAACCCTGCACAAGCAATTCCAATTTCCAATCGTGACAGAGTAAGCACAATCCCTACCGCTACTGCTATACCTTTATCTTGTGGGCCGATTGGATAAGCAAGTGCACCATGATATTGAATTTCACCAGTTGGGACCTCAGCAGTGCCCATTTTCCATTTAATCCGGTTAATTTGATAGCCGTTTCTCTTTTCCTTTTCCTTGTCACCTGGCAGCCAGGAAGGAACGATAAATGTTGAAACCTTGTTAGACCCTGATATTTTGGCTGTTACAACCGAATAATCTGCATGTGCAACAGAACAGAAAAATTTATTTCCATACAAGCGATAGTTCGGTCCATCCGGAACGGCTTCAAGCACATTAGCCGGCAAATCAGAGCCGCCTTGAATCTCTGACATAAATTGTGCCCCAATCGCAAATTCGCCGTTTATTCCTTCCTTTGAATGCCGCAAAATTTCTTGCAGTTCAGGATAATCTTCATTTGGAAATTGATCAAGAAGGGCAATGAGACCATGTGTACAGGTCATTGGACAAGTTACACCAGCTTCACCTAATTGGTGTATTAACATTCTCTTCACAAAGCTTTCCCATGGTTCCATTTGACTAGAAAACAGACCTTCACCAAAAATACCCTGTTCGAGTTTATGAACCTCCATAGGCCGGACAACCCGGTCAATTCGGTGATTAAACGCATCATAATGAAGCATGTATGGGCGTACTTCTGGTCTAGCCGTCCGTTCCGCTAATCGATTCCATTCATTTGAAACGATTGGCGAAAAAGCTAAGATTTTCTGATGAATCTGTTCATAACGAGAGGCGGTAAAATGTTTTACGGCTTTTTGCAAAAACGGTTCATCCCGATACCAATCTAGGCTGTCACGCTTATCAACAAATTCATCAAACGAATAGGTATTTTTTCCACTGATGTCTGTGCCTTGGGAAGCGATGTTCATAGAATGTCACTCCTTTGTATTGAATTATTCTAAAAATTCAATTTAATTATAACGGTTCTTTCATAAAAAGGACAATGACATTGGTACAGAATACCATTTTGAATTATTTCTACACAGAATTAGATTATTTCTCCACAGATTTGAATTATTTCTACACGAAATCAGGTATATTCTACACAGATTTCGATTTTTTCTACAAATTGAGGGTTCACGAAGATTAATTCTACAAATCTATAGATTAATTCTACAAATCTATAGATGAATTCTACAAAACTGAAGGAAAATTCTACAAAATTTCAATTTATTCTACAAAATCGATGCCCGATTCTACAATAATTAGAAATAAACTTCCAATTCAAACTCAAACAAAAATCCAAAGGGTGCTGAAAACTAGCACCCTTTATTTCCGTTATTTATACTCCGCCATCGACATCATCTCAAACTCAAAAAAGGGGTCTACGAGCGTTCCACCCGATCTATTGCCAACACCCCCACAGGTTTTATCAATCATGAATTTATTTTTTCTTACCTGTGTAAATATGAATGGCATCTCTTAAAAATTCAGCCGTACCAGGCTGTTCTTTATCATAATAGGCAGTGAATCTCTCATCGTCTACATACATTTGTGCAAGACCGGCATGTGCCTCTTTACTATACTCATTCCAATAGTGACACAACCACTGCTTGTGAAGGTCAGCCGCTTTTTGCGCTAGTTCTCCCGCAGGATTCCCTATTTTAAACGCCTCTGCTAAGGTCACAGTCACCTGTTCCGCTAATTTCGCAGCATGATCGTATTGTTCCTGGGTCATGTTCTGAAGTTTCGCATTGGATTGGTCCACGGTTTCATTTCCATATTTTCCACGGATTTCTTTCCCATACTTTTTCTCGTTTTCATCAATCATCTTTTTCTTGAAGCCTTCGAATTTTTCTTTATTAGACATTTCATTTCTCCCTTCTGCTAATGCGATTGTTTTATCTACATTGGCAATTAATTTGTCTAATTGTTCTTTTCTCTCAAGGAGTTTTTTACGATGATCTCTAAGCGCAGTTGCACTATCAAAATCAGGGGCAGATATGATTTCTTTTATGTTTTCTAAGCTGATATCTAGCTCTCGATAAAACATGATTTGCTGCAGGCGATCTACTTCTACTTGCCCATAGATTCGGTATCCAGATGAATTGATTCTTGCCGGCTTAAGAATTCCAATCTCATCATAATACCGAAGGGTCCGTGTACTTACCCCGGCTAACTCGGCCAGTTTCTGCACTGTATACTCCATTCGCTCACCTCCTATAACCCAACGATACACCTTTACGCAACGTAAATGTCAATCACTAGTTTGCCTATTTTTTTACAACTATTTATAAGTATTTGTTTTCATGAGTTCTACTCTAATCAAGTTCCCTTTAGGTTGGGTTACCCGTTGCTCTTTTCCTGTATCATCTAGGGCACGTAGACTGCTTCTGCGTTACCCGGTTCTCTTTCAATCAACCACCTTGGTTAATGTGTCACCAAAAAAGTTGTCGATTTGATTTAATAATAATAGATTTTTTCTCCTATTATAATAAAATTAGGAAATAATTCTCACAGAACAAAAACAGGAGAGGGGCAAGTTCATGGCTAAACTTTACGTTCTATATAATCAACCTAAGGATCAGGAGGGATTTGAACAATATTATTACAATGTACATATTCCGTTAGTGCAAAAACTTCCCTATCTTAAAGGGGCTGAAGTTCATCGTGTCTTACAAGCTCAAAACACAAATGAACCTTTATACCTCTTTGCCGAGCTTCATTTTGATAATCCTACTGAATTGAGTCAAGCATTATCATCCCCTGAAGGACAGGAAGTTCAAGGTGATGTTTTAAACTTGATGAGATTCTTGGATAAACCACCGGTAATTTCAATAGTAGATTAATTCCCCGCAATAAGGTCCCTTAAAGGGACTTTTTTTGCGTCCTATTTGTTTCTTTTTGTGATGTTTGTCCTCCTTTAGTCATACAGTTTTAGTAAAGGGGGATGGACATGTACACTTCTTTATCGACCATGAAACTAATCCGCTATTCTGTTGCATATGTATTTATAATCTCTGGAGTTATGAAATTAGTTAACACTGAACTCAGCAATGGATTTCTAAGCTTAGGTTTACCCTATTCCCACATCCTATTAAAAGTCGTTATCCTACTTGAGATTGTGTGCGGGGTATTACTGTTGATAAATAAGGCGGTTAACCATGCCGTAATCCCCTTAATTGCAATTATGATTGCTGCACTACTTTTAACTAAATTTCCACTCTTGCACACTAGCTTTTTAACATTTGCATTTCAAGCACGGTTAGACATTGTGATGCTTGTCCTGCTGATATTTCTTTATAAACGATATCCCCATTAACTATGACACCCATTTTTGTTTCTTCATGACACTAGTCTTCCGGACTAGATACCATTCAAGCCTTTTGTTCTTTCACGGGCACTAGTCGCCCGACTGGTTACTGCTCCCCACATATTTGTATGGTAGAATAGAGGAAAAGTTTTCAAAGAGGCGATTCCTGTGGAGCTTAGAAAAAAGGTGAAAGATCTGCCCTCAACACCAGGGGTTTATCTTATGAAGGATTCCTCTGACAGGGTCATTTATGTGGGGAAAGCCAAAAACCTTAAGAACCGAGTGCGATCATACTTTCAAAACACTAAGGCACATTCTCAGAAAATAAAAAAGCTTAAGGCAAACATTAATGATTTTCAATTAATATTGACCGATACTGAATTCGAAGCATTCATGTTGGAATGTAAATTAATTAAAGAAATCAAGCCAATTTTTAATAGAAAAATGAAAAATCCCACTTCCTACATTTATATCAAGTTCCACCAAAGAAACAACCATTGGATTATTGATTTGTCAAACACTATTGAAAAGGATGGCAGCCTTTATTTCGGTCCCTACCCAAGTAAACATGTAGTTGAAAAAGCACTTCAAGGAATGAAAGAATTTCTAAAAATAGACTGTGGTAATACGAACAGGAGCACGCCTTGTTTGAACTACTCCCTAGGCTTATGTATCGGTATATGTTTCAATGAAGATTCACGTAAACAATACAATGAACGGATGAAGAAAATGATGGATTTTTTTCAAGGGACGGATACCGAAATCCTTCAAAATTTGAAACAAAAAATGATAGATGCCTCAAATAACTTTGACTTTGAGACAGCAGTTAAATGCCGAGATACACTGGATGCGGTTCAATCGCTCTTCTATAAAGAAAAGGTAATCGAATTTACAGAAGCGAATAAAAATATTGCTCTTATCGAATATATAGAAGATGTCACCTTGAAACTTTTTCTAATCAAGGGGAATCATATTCTTTTTAGTGAAAAATATAAAATAAAGGAAACAAATTCGGTGCAGTTGGTCGGGAAGATTAAAGCGAATATATTAAAGCATTTTAAGAGTTTTCGCGAACAATCATCCATTGAAGTTAGTAAAGATGATATTGATGAAGCACAAATTATTTATAGCTATTTAAACAGCAGTTCGTGCAAATATGTGATTATTGATGATCAATGGTTAGAATTCAAACACCAAAAAAATATAGATTCTTCTCTAATAAATACACTGCTAAATTGAATTAATTTCATCTATTTCCTCGGTTTCTAAACCGGGGTCTTTTTTAGTTATGCCACCTTTAAAATTCCAAATCCCTCCTAAATTGGACACTACTATAAAACTATTAGTTAGAAAAATAAATTTAATCAAAATTTATATACTATTTCAAAAAAACTTTCTTTTAAAATCAAAAAATGTATAAACACAGTATTATCAAGCTTTTTAAACGCATACATTTTAATTTCCAAAAAAAGTTTTTGACAATTCAAAACCCTAAAAAGTATTATAAAATAATAATAAAGGAGGTAAAAACATGTCAAACTTAAATAGGCAGAAAATTGTGGATAGTGTACCTCAGAAGGGATTCGTTGGACATCCTAAAGGATTATTCACTCTTTTCTTTACGGAATTCTGGGAGAGATTTTCTTACTATGGTATGAGAGCGATCCTCGTTTTCTATATGTACTACTCAGTATCAAAAGGTGGATTAGGCATTGATAAAACACTTGCACTTTCCATCATGTCCATTTATGGATCATTAGTTTACATGTCAGGTGTTATTGGCGGATGGCTAGCTGACCGTGTATTTGGTACTTCAAAAGCAGTATTCTACGGTGGAATTTTGATCATGTTTGGTCATATCGCCTTAGCGATTCCTGGTAATATCTCTATGTTCTTTGTATCCATGGTATTAATCGTACTTGGTACAGGACTATTAAAGCCAAACGTTTCAACTGTTGTTGGTGAATTATACAGTGAGAAAGACGAACGTCGTGACGCTGGTTTCACCATTTTCTACATGGGAATCAACATGGGAGCTTTCTTATCTCCGTTAATCGTTGGTTCTGTTGGCAACTTCCACTTAGGTTTTAGTATTGCTGCAATTGGTATGTTCTTAGGACTTATCATGTTTACTATTACTAAGAAAAAAAATCTTGGCCTTGCTGGAACAATGGTTTCAAATCCATTGTCACCATCTGAAAAGAAAAAAGTCTTTACTTATATCGGTTTAGGTGTCGTTGTTCTTGCAGTTATTTTTGCTATTTTAATTCCAAAAGGCATCTTAACATTTGAAGGATTTATCAATTTAGTTACTATTCTTGGTGTGTTAATTCCAACAATGTATTTCATTGTTATGTATCGTAGCCCGAAAACAACTGCTGTTGAACGTTCACGTGTTATTGCATACATTCCATTATTCATTGCATCTGTTATGTTCTGGGCGATTCAAGAACAAGGTTCAACGATCCTTGCAAGCTATGCTGATACACGTACACAATTAAATTTTGCAGGAATTAAAATTCAACCAGCCTGGTTCCAATCTCTAAACCCATTATTTATTATCACATTAGCGCCAGTTTTCGCTTGGATTTGGGTTAAAATGGGAGACCGTCAGCCAACGATTCCGCAAAAATTCTCATTATCATTACTTTTCTCTGGGGTTTCATTCCTAGTAATTCTATTGCCTTCATATCTTGGCGGCACAGATTCTTTAGTAAACCCATTATGGCTTGTTCTTAGTTATTTAATCTGTGTAATCGGTGAATTATTGCTTTCACCAGTAGGACTATCTGCTACAACTAAATTAGCTCCTGCTGCTTTCTCTGCACAAACAATGAGCTTATGGTTCTTATCTAGTGCAGCTGCACAAGCACTAAATGCACAAGTGGTTAAATTCTACTCAGAAGATACTGAAATGGCTTATTTCGGAATCATCGGTGGTGCATCCATCGTACTTGGTATCATCCTTTTAGTGTTATCTCCGAAAATTCAGGGATACATGAAGGGCGTAAAATAATAACAAAAGCGGCTGATCTATCAGCCGCCTTTTTATTTATTCAACAAGTGCTTTACAGAGTATACGGGATGGTGTAACAGCATCCATTTGCCTGAATACCTCATGACGGCCTTCATCTTTTCCCGATACCTTAATTTGTAGCAGTGGACTGTACAATTTGAGCAAGCTGATTTATCTTCACCAAACCGACAGAATGATAGTCGTAATAAAGCATAGTTCTTTAGTGCCTCACAATCCTTACATAAAACATCCCGATGGTGCTTTTTTCTGCAGTAGAGATTAATCATCTCCTTGACAATCTCTTTTTCCTTTTGAATATTTGGACCATTATTTGGCTCAATTATTTTTGCCATCATGATAGTAAACCTCCCTTTTCTAGATTTACTAAAGCAGCTATCTTACTTTCACGATAACATATGATTCATCAAACTGACTGAAGAAAAATTACAAATTCAGTACAATTACAGCCTGACCGTTGTTCGAACTTTTCTTCTTTTCCTGATTAGCTTTCGGGTAGCCTAAATTACAAAACCCGCGGAGAACTATGTAGATTTCTCCGCGGGTTCATTTTTTTAAATCACAAGTTTACTTTTCTCTTGTTTCATTTAGTTCATCTATTAATTGTTTTGTCCTTTTGGCATTCCCCTCAGCAAAGTTCTCGAGGCGTTCCTTTAGTTCAGCATCATCGTGAATCCTCTCTGCTGTAATAAGGTACGTTCGCATCAACTCTTCTTCCACCTCGATGCTATGTTCAAGGACCTGTTCAAGTTTGTCCTTCTCTTGCTTATCCCTTTGGTTATTTGAGTCTAGAACCACGAGAAGACCTCCTTTTTTACCCTTATCCTTCTCTAATCTATACCCAGATATCCATCTGACTAAAACTTTCAAACTTGAATTTCCTAATTTGCACGTCTTAAGATTTGAGCAGTTAATCAAACAGTTTAACTATAATACCAGCTACAATGACTACAATTATTGCCCCAATTATAGATGGGACTAACGAGAATCCCAGAACCATAGGCCCCCATACACCGAATAAAGATGGTCCGATCCAAGCCCCAATGAAACCAGCCACAATCGCTCCAGCCCAATCCCCAGGCATATCAAATGGGGAAAGCTTATCCGCCACAATACCAATTACCAAGGCAACAATAACAGATAAAATAAAAGTTGCAATCGTCATGCTTCAAACTCCTTTTTGCTATTATATGCGGAGCTTGGACAAAGGGTTCAACTATAAATGTTAGTGAAAAATGCTACTTCATAAACGAAGTAGCATTTTTTTTTCTAAATCAGGTGCCACAAAACGTCTGATATGGACGTCCTGATGGTGTAGGCAGTGTGCAGTATTCAACCTGCTCAGGAGAGTGAGCGTAGGGTTTTGCTATCACATGAAGAAGTTTATCCAGGACACTAAAATCACCCTGTTCTACCGCAGCTTCTAAAGCCTCTTCTACGCGGTGATTTCGCGGGATAACTCCTGGATTGCTTTTCATCATTAACTCATGTGAAGATTCTTTCGATTCCTGTTGTCTATCTAGTCTCGCCTGCCACTTTACATGCCATTGATTAAATTCTGGATCTACAAACAGGGCATTATCTTTCTGTTTATCAAAGGTTAAAGCACTGAAGGTATTTGTAAAGTCTGCACGATGCTTTTCCATCAACTGAAGTAGTTCTTTCACTAAAGCCTCATCTTGTTCTTCTTCGTTAAAGATTCCCAGCTTCGCCCTCATTCCTAAGAGCCATGCTCCCTCAAATAACGCACCATATCCTGATAGGGCATTTTCAGCCATCTTCACAGCCTCATCTTGATTTTCATGCAAAAGCGCCAATAGTGACTCAGCAAATCGCGCTAGATTCCACACAGCAATATACGGCTGATTCCCATAGGCATAACGACCTTCACGATCAATCGAACTAAATACGGTTGCAGGACTATATTCATCCATAAAAGCGCATGGACCATAGTCAATCGTTTCTCCGCTAATGGCCATGTTATCGGTGTTCATCACTCCATGAATGAAGCCTACCAGCTGCCATTTAGCAATTAGAGCGGCCTGACGATTCATTACCTCTTTTAAAAACGAAAGGTATTTATTCTCATCATCTTCAATGTCAGGATAATGACGATTAATAGTATAATCAGCTAAAGCTTTTAAATCCTCCACTGTACCAAATCTTGCAGCATATTGAAACGTACCAACACGAATATGACTGGCAGCTACACGGGTTAGAATAGCACCTGGTAGGACCGTTTCACGGTATACAGGTTCACCAGTTGTGACGACAGCAAGACTTCTGGTTGTAGGAATACCAAGTGCATGCATCGCTTCGCTAATGATATATTCACGCAACATCGGTCCGAGTGCTGCTCGGCCATCACCACCTCGAGAAAATGGCGTTCTTCCAGGCCCTTTAAGCTGAATATCCATTCTTTCATTTTCAGGAGTAATCTGTTCACCAAGCAACACAGCCCGGCCATCACCTAGCATTGTAAAATGACCAAATTGATGTCCTGCATAAGCTTGGGCAAGAGGTGAAGCTCCTTCGGGAATCTTATTACCTGCAAAAACGTCAATTCCATCCTCACTTTGCAAGGCCTGGACATTCAATCCTAGAGATTTAGCTAGGGAGCCATTTAGAATGACCAACTGCGGTGATTTTACTGGAGTTGGATTGGTGCTTTTATAAAAAGCTTCCGGCAGACGTGAATAACTATTGTCAAAGTTCCATCCTGGTTCTTTTATCATTGGGTCTCCTTTAATTCTTTAATTATTTTAGAGGCAGTGTGACAAAAACATGTGTCCCTTCCCCACTATTACTCTTAACCCTAATTTTGCCTAAATGGGATTGAACAATCCATTCTGCTATCGAGAGCCCAAGACCTGAGCCCTCTAAATGACGGTTCCGTGATTTATCACCACGATAATATCGGTTAAAAATATACGGTAAATCATCCTTCGATATTCCAATCCCATTATCAAGTATTTCGATTACTGCACGTGCGTTCTTAATACTTCCTTTAATAGATACAGAGCCGTTTTCCTTTGTGTATTTAATGGCATTATCAATTATAATAACAAACAGTTGTTTTAGTCTCTCTTTATCGCCGATCATCTGAATCGGAGCAATATCAGCTTCTAGGTGTACCCCTTTTAAAATCGCTAAGGCATTAAACCCTTTAGTGACTTGATGAATTATATCTTCTAGTTGAATGGTTTCATGAATCAACTGAAGTTGATTGGAATCAGATCTAGCCAGTGTGAGTAAATCTGAAGACATTTTGGATAAGTAGTTAATTTCTTGTATTGCCTGATGAATCGTCTCACTTTCCTGTTCAATTGTATTGTCTGGATGGCGAAATAAGCGTTCAAGATTTAGTTTCATAACAGAAAGCGGGGTACGTAATTCATGTGAAGCATCTGCAACAAATTGTTGCTGCTTTTCCCAAGATAGTTTA
This sequence comes from Bacillus sp. SORGH_AS_0510, assembly GCF_030818775.1. NCBI lineage: Bacteria > Bacillati > Bacillota > Bacilli > Caryophanales > Bacillaceae > Bacillus > Bacillus sp. SORGH_AS_0510. Next base: position 4,142,175 of record NZ_JAUTAU010000001.1, read on the forward strand.
ATTGGTATTAAAGCTTTATTAGCTAAATAGATTCCTGCAAGGATAGCAATAAAAACACTTAATATAGATCCAAAACCAATGACCATAAGCAAGTGAGATAACATTTCTTTTTCCCGTTTGAGGTTATAGATCACTTGAATTTTTTGAACAGGTGCATAGTTTTTATTTTTTGAAATAGGTATTGTAATTAGCCTATAAGAATTCGCCCCAATGAACGTAGATTGCAGCTCTTTAGCATTTAAGAATTCAGCAAATCCTTCAGTGTCTTGCTTTGTAAAAGTGTTGGCAGGGATCTCTTTATTGAGTATTTGACCTTTCTCCCATAATAAATAGACAAGACGATGATTTTCCTCACGCTCTTGGTTCAATTCCGTCCCCAATTTTTCCCTCTCTTGAAGTAAATGATTTTTCTTTTCTAAAAGATTGTTATCTACTTGATGGTACAAACTATAATGCGTATATAAATAAATCATGGCACCAAGGGAATTCTGGAGAATAAAGAAAACTAGTGAGTTTGTAATGACAAGACGGCGTTTTGTTGTGGTAAACATGTCTGATTACTCCCTTGCCATATAGCCTACACCACGAATAGTCCGAATTAGCTTTTCATAACCAAATGGAGCTAACTTTTTTCGCAAATAATGAATGTAAAGATCGACAATGGCATCTGTTGTTTCTGATTCTATCCCCCATACTCTTTCGAAAATCTGGTCTCTTGTTAAAATATGTTCTTTATTTTGAATTAAATAATAGAGCAATTCATATTCTTTAATGGTTAATTTTAGACTTTCCTCTTTTATAAAACCTTCATGTTGGTTGGTATCAAGTAAAATCGGACCATAGGAAATTTTCCCTTCAACTCCTATTTTCCCTGACCTGCGGAGTAGCGACCTGATCCTTGCTAAAAACTCCTCCGTAGCAAAAGGTTTTACAATATAGTCATCCGCTCCAAAGTCTAACCCCTTTACTCGATCCTCAACCCGATCTTTTGCCGTCAGGAATAAAGTGGGGATTTGACATCCTTCATGTTTTAACTTCTTGATTAATGTAAAACCATCCATTTTCGGTAGCATAATATCAAGTGTGAGCAAATCATATTCATAGGATGAAGCCATTAAGTAACCTTCCTCCCCATCTTCCGCTTGATCCACCTCGTAATGTTCTTCTTCTAGTATGGTAGTAATGATCCTTCTTAACGGTAAATCATCTTCGACGACCAACACACGCATTTTTTTCGCCAACTTCCTTTTTAATTGAGTATACTATTCTCGAACTCCAAGCCTCAATTTAATATGAAGATTTTTATTTATATAGCGCTCTTTGAGAATTTTTTATTCGCCGTTGTTTAAGTTCAGCAACCTTCATTACTGACCGTTTATTCCAATAATTATATAAATTCCCCATAAATAGGCCGAAAAATAAATAAGTTAAACCTCCAAACATTCCATAAACAACAATACCTGAAATGGCTGAAATAACACCAAACAAGATCTGGTTCTTATATTTAGCAGGTGAAGTTGGAGGATCGGTAAGCATAAAAAATCCAAAAAACACTGTGGCATTGATAAAGGGTGGGCGAAGTGCATCGACTGCATAACCAACTTGAAAATATCCCATGAAAAATAACAGCACAAAAAAGGTCCCCAAGAAAGCAAAAACTTGAGGGAATTTATTCACACGATCGGTAACAATATAACCGCCAATCAGCAGAACCACCATTAGCCATGATGGTAAATCCCCAAACGCTCCCCACCAACTCTGGCCTGCATGAAAAATAAAAACTGATACTAATAATCCTAGAGCTGCTGGGTTAAATATCGGTTTCTTTTTAAATATCAAAAGATGTTTAGACAGGATGGCGGTAGCAGCCGTTCCTACCACATACAGCCATGGAGTTGTTATACTCAAAACCAACGAAATAATTAAACCAGTAATAATGGCTCCATCATTGCTACTTTTTCGATTAGTTATTTTGACATAGAAGAACTCTATAATAAATGCTGAAACAACGGCAATAAGAGCATTTTGAATCCCCATGATTGTTTTGTATCCGATTGATGCGATAAGTAAATATGTTATCAAACTTATTGTGACATATCCTTTTGGTGTTTTCATCCATTTAACAGTTCCCATTTACATTCCTCCAAACCTGATTATCTTTAACTCAGGTGTGATCAGCATGCCCTTAAGATTTAGTTCGTCCATAATCTCTTTCCCCTTTTCTTCACCTAGTAGGAATGCTACAGTTGAAAAAGCATCAGCCATCATCGCAAAAGGAGCAACAATGCTACTGCTTACCAAATGATTGGGTGAAGATTTCGTGTTTGGATTCACAATGTGATGTAGACTTGAAATTGTTTGATTTTTTCGCTCATAACTTCCAGATGTACAGATTGCCTCATTGGAAAGGTTAATTGTTTCAACCAGGAGTTCCCTTCGATACGGATGCTGGATTCCTATCTCCCACGTGTTTCCCTTTTCATTCAGTCCACCAGCAAATATATCACCGCCAGCGTTGATGACAAATCCTTCGAAATCTATTAGTTCTCGAGCGGCTAAGTCGATCGCAAATCCCTTTGCTACTGCGCCTAAATCGATCACTAAAGGTTTCATTATTGTTAAAGTCCTTGTTGCTTGGCTTAATAAAATATCCTGATAAGTAACTGTTTCAGCAGAAGGACTATGGATCATCGCACCTGTTAAATAATGACGATTAAATCCGTATTCCTCCATCACCTTTCCTACTGAAGGATCAAATATTCCATTCGTCATATTAGCTATTTGAAGAGCAAAGTTAAGCGGTTCGAACAGATACGGACTAATTTCAACCGGCCTGCCGACATTTTGACAAGCTTTCATTAATTCACTTGAAGGACTAAATCGGCTACATGCTTCTTCCACTCGTTGAAATGCAAGAAACGCACGATTTATTATCGCTTCTGCTTCTTTTTCTTCTTTCCGCGTCACAACCTGTATATCTACCACGGTATCCATATATAATTTTGATATTCTCATAGCTTACCCCACTGTATTTAATGCTTGATTAAGGGCATCTTGAACGGCATCCTCAAATGCTTGCGTACTATAGGTTGCACCTGAAACATTTATTACCTGTGCACTCTGACTCTTCAAGACTTCATCAGGTAGCCCCACAACATCATCTTCCGAGTAATGCATAGCAAAATCGCTTATTTTAACATCAGTAATCTTATCGTTTTGAATGGATACAGTAACAGCAATAGAACCCCGCCTATTCATCCCTGTACCTGTAAACGTACCATCTTTATATAGTTTATTTTTTTGAGTATCGCTAACCGAAACACCATTTGTTGCTTTATTATTCGTTTGTATGTTTTTCGCCACTTGATGAATAGGCTGTTCATTGCTTACTTGCTTTTCCGTAGTTAAATAACCAGCAGAATAAACAGCTGCAACTGCCGTGGAACAAAGAACGATCCATTTTTTGTCTATTTTTTTCATAAAGAATCCCTCCTGCAACATCTCAATCCTCATTCCACAACAGTTTATCTTATCATTCTTAGAATTTTATTTGAAAAAGAAAGGAACCTCCAAAAGTTTGGTGGTTCCTTTCCTCATTAATAAATCTGACCGAAAGAACTTTACCGACAGTTCCCCATGATCCCTCATATTTAGATTTGCTAAAACAAATTACTATACAGTCATTTTCCAGTTCGATAAGGCTAACCAGTTTTCTTTTTCCTTATAATCAGGCATTATTTTTCCAACTAGCCGCCAAAAGGAGCGGTCATGATTTAAATGGACCATGTGACACATTTCATGAACGACAACATAATCAATTACACTTTGAGGGGCCATAGCCAGCCTCCAATTAAAGGTTAAATGATGCTTTGAATCACAGGTTCCCCATGTTTTTTGATTATCTGTAATCCGAATAGAACGTGGCTTTGTTTTAAAGTAACTTTGATACGAGGAAATACTCTTCTCAACTAATGCCTTACACTGTTGATAATAAAATCGTTTTAATGCATGTTTAATTTTCTCATCCTCAGGGTATTTCACATATATAACTAATTGTTTTCCCTCAAATTTAACGTAATCTTGTTCAATGGTATTGTCTTGAAATATCTGTATGGGTAGAGTGTTTCCTAAAAAAAGAAAACTCTCACCATGCTCATATACTTTTTCCAATGGTCCTTGCAGCCTCTCTTTCATTTCTTTTACTTTAAGCTGAAGCTGCTCCCAATGGGTTTCTAATAATTGAATAACCTTTTCATCTGGTGTTCCTTTCGGTGCCTGTACTTCAATATTCCCATAGCCGTCTATTGTAACAGCGATGGAAGTTCGGTTTTTGTACTTGATTTCAAAAAAGATGGTTTCTCCAGAGTATGTGTGTATCATAACTTCACCTATTTTACATTTCTTTAATAAATAATGCCTGTCCCCCTAAAGGAACAGGCACTGCATTTATAAGCTATATTAGATTACTGCTTTAAATTTTTCAAGATTTAAGGTAGAACTCTAGCAGCACTAGTGAATTTTGCTGGATTATAAGTTGCGATCTTTACTACATCACCTGTTTGTGGTGCATGAATATATTGTCCGTTTCCGATATAAATACCGACATGGTATGCAGGTGAACCTCTGAATACTAAGTCTCCTGGTTGTACTTGACTTGGAGAAATTCTCATTCCAACTCTTTGCTGATCACGTGACACCCTTGGAAGACTGATACCGACTTGACGGAACACATAGCTTGTGAATCCTGAACAATCAAAGCCGCTCGGTGTTGTTCCACCCCATACATAAGGAACGCCTAGATAATTTTTTGCAATAGCAATGACATTACTTGCTGTTGCAGAAGTCGTTTCATTAGATACATTTACCGATGGAGATGGAGTTGATTTAGAAGAATGGCTTCCTCCGGATTGTCTTTGAGTAGCCTGCTGCGCTAATTGAGCTTGACGGCGTGCCTCTTCCTGCGCACGTTTTTGAGCCTCTTCTTGTGCCTGCTTTTGAGCTAATTGGTCTTTTTGACTTTGTAAAGCGCTTTGTGCAGTGGCTAATTCAGTTTGGATCTCAGCCTTAGCTACTTGGATCAGTTTTTGTTCAGAAGCCAATTCATTTTGGCTCTTTTTTAATTGATTATACTCATCGTGTAATTTTTCCTCTGCATCTTTTAACGCCTGTTCTTTTTCATTTAAGCCGTTTAATAACGCTGTATCACTTTCCATAATACTAGAGATCGCAGTAAAACGAGTTAGAAACTCAGAAATGTTATTAGATGAAAGTAATAGTTCTGCATATGTAACAATTGACTGTTTTCCTTCAGCTTGGATGCTCTTTAAACGTTCAGAGTAAATTTCTTTGTGTGCTTCTAAGGACGCTTTAGCTTCTTCAATATTCGCTTGGGTTTGTTCAATTTTCCCTTGTTGCGTCTTGATTTGACTATTAAGTTTTTCACTTTTTTCCATTGATTGGCTTATACGATCGTCTAATTGTTGAATTTTGGTTTCAAAGTTATCGATTTGATCTTCCGTTGCACTGATTTGACCTTGAATTGCTGATGTTTCTGGACTTGCAAAAGTAGGTGACGCTTGAATGGTAGTGGCAAGAATGGCAGCTGTTACTGTATATTTAAATAGTTTTTTAAACATTATATTATCTCCTCTTGTATCCTATCATTTTTTCAGACTACTAAGATATTACTAGTTTATATTCCAAATGGACTAAAAACAATGGAATCGGGAGGAATGTAATATAATTGTAATTTTATGTAGAATAATCTGACAAAATTGTCGACTGAAAATGTCTATTTGTTGAAAAATATTGGAGGATATGAGAAATATGCGGAATTCTATCATTATGATAATTGACTACTTATAAGAGGAGATTTTACCAATGGGTAATTAGAACTATACACATAGATTGATAGTAAAATTTTCTAATATAGAAAAAGTTATACTTCCTCCAAAACGAAAAAAGGCAACACCTATAAAGAGGTAAATTGCCTTTCATTTTTTTACCTATTTTGCATTCACATCGGGTTGATGAATTCCAAAAATATTGCCTTCGGTATCAATAAAGTATCCTTGCCATGCCATACCAGGAAGGGCATACTTTGGCATCGCCACCTTACCGCCATGTTCAAGAATCTTAGCTTCTGTTTGATCGTAATTTTCTACTCCCATTGTACAAGCATATCCGTTTAAAGCTTGGTTTGTTTCCGGAGGTGCACTTTGGCGCTGCATCAGAGCACCATTGATTCCTGGTTCAATTTCATCCCCAGTCACTGCTCCAAAATAAGGCATACCCGCATACTCACTCCAATCCTGAAACGACCATCCGAATACTTCACCATAAAAATTCTTTGCCCGGTCCATGTTATCCACATGAATTTCGAAATGTACTAATCTCCCCATCATTACCTCCTATTTTTCACTAGATTGAACTATTTCTAAGTTGCTTTTCAACTGTTAGTAGAATTCTTTCACACTTTTCTATTATAGGATATTTTATGGGAATAAATTCCGTCAACAATAAAAAAGGCAGTCACCTTATTTGAATAGGGACTGCCTTTTACGTTTTATACTATTTTTTTCTCCAAATTTCCATTTTCTATTTTTTTTCTAGAAAAAATATTTGCTAGAGCTTCTGGAAGAGCTATTAATGCCGGTACAAAGATAGGAAGAAGGATAAAACAAAGGATCACCAAGCCGGAAATAACAGCTATGGCGAGTTCTGATAATAGCACGATCCCAGCAGGCATCAGTGTGGCAAAGGTACCTCCAAGGATAATCACTGCTGCGATAATTACTCCACCTATTTGTCTGGATGCTAATACCATCGCTTCTATAGCCGGAATATCCGGATATTCCTTAAAACGCATCATTAAGAAAATACTATAGTCTACTCCCAAGGCGACAATGATAATAAAGGAGAAGAATGGTACGAAAGAAGAAATACCTGCTAGCCCTTTCAAATCTATGAAAATGTAATTGATGATGAACATGGCCGCATAATATGCCCCTACAAGGGATGCGGTAATGAAAACCGGTGTCCAGAAAGATCGTATAACAAAGAACAGTACTAGCAATACTCCGATGATGACGATTGTCGTTGTTTTATTCAGATCCCTGGTCAGTACATTATTCATATCGTTCGTTGTTGCACTTGGACCGGATGTCCCACTCTTTGCATCTGATAAAACCGTGCCCTTAAGACCGTCAGAAACCGTTTGGTTGATTTTTTCTACAGTCTTTAAAGCATTCTCAGAATATGGATCATCCTTCAAGACAACCATGAATTTGGTGATTTTTCGATTTTCGGACATGAACGTGTCAAATGACTTTTTAAAGTCCTTATTTGTTAAAGCTTCTTTTGGAATAAAGAAGCTTTTATTCGTATTAAGCTGCGTTAGGTAACCATTGGTTTGTCCTAGTCCATCAGAGATTTGCTTTAATCCGTTGTTTACATCTGATAGCTTTTCACCGAACACACTAAAGCCATTGAGGCCGTCTGCAAGCTGCTGCTGACCTGATTTCATCTGGTTCAGGCCATTCGTGACATTGTTCATATTGGTTACGATGGTGCCGATTCCTGAAGATGCTCGACCAAGTCCAGATTCAAGCTCTTTCAAACCGGCTGCCAATTGTGATAAGCCACTGCCCATGGTTTTCAGGCTTTTATTTGCCTTTCCAAAATTAGCAGTTGTTTCATTATAATTATTATTTAATTCGCTTATTAATTCTATAAGTTGATTTAATGAAGCTGATTCTTCATCAATTTTTTCCTTTAAAGCCACATAATTTTCGTCACTTTGAGAATTTGCATAACTGCTTCCTAACTTTGTTACCAGGGATTGCATTTCCAAAAAACCGCTTTTTACCTTAAGAAGTTCCTGATTGGCATTTTGATAACTAGTTCCCAATTCAACATAGTCATTCTGGATTTTCTCAAAATTTTCAGCTAACCCATTAACACCACTGCTTATTTGGGAAAGATTCGTTTTAAAGTCAGCTAAACCGTTAGTAATCGTTTTGGAATGACTAGACCCGTCATTGATACCGTTTTGAATTTGCTTCAAACCATTGGTTAACGCCACCATACCGTTTTCGAGCTTTGCCGTGCCGTCCACCATTTGACTGACTTTAGAAAAATCTGCTGAACCCAAATCCTTCTTGTGCTTCCTTCAATCCATCATAGATTTGATTCACGCCGCCTTGTGTTTGGGACAATCCATCTGTCACAGACCCCATTTGTTTATCGACATAAAAACCGTCGATGGGCTTACCCTGGGGTTGTGTGATGGATGAGACCTGTTTCACCCCTTTAATCCCCTTCACTCTTTCAGTTATGTTGTCAATGACTGCGAGAGATTCATTATTATCTAGTGGTTTACTAGTTTCGATGACAACAGTCGCCGGCATTGCCTGACCCTTACCAAAGTGATCCGCTACTAAATTAATAGCCTTAGACGAAGGATATTTATTTCCAAGTTCTCCAATGGTATCAAAGTTTAACTTTTCCTGATGCAAATACATCATTGGACCAATAATCAAAAGAATGATGACCGTTGATATAATTGGATGCTTAACAGCAAAAGAGGACGTACTGCCCCAAAACTTATTTTCCTTATGACCGGTAACACTCTTAGAAGGCCAGAAAAGTTTTTTGCCTAACACCTTCATAATAAATGGAGTAAGGGTCACAATTTCAAGCAATAAGATCGTTACCCCGATTACAACTACAACACCAGATCGATAGATTGGTGATTCGGCGAAAATAAGCGCGAGGAAAGCAATAAATACAGTGAGAATACTGTAAGCGATGGTTTTACCAGCTGTTTTATAAGTATTAAAGATTGATTCGTCAATAGAATGGCCATGGGATAGTTCTTCCTTAAATCGATTAAACAGAAGAATGTTATAATCCGTACCAATCCCAAAAAGGATAAGGACCAGCAGCATTTGGGTAAGACTCGTTATTGGAAATCCCGCTTTATCAATTAATTGAGCAGCAATACCCATGGAAACAAGATAGGAAAAAGCCACAGCCACTAAGGAAATCAACGGTGTCACGACTGACCTAAATGCAATAATAAGGACAACCAAAATAAAAATTACCGTTAATGCCGCACTCTTTTCAACACCTGCCTGAGACGCCTTCAGATAATCATTATTGATAAAGTCTTCACCACTGAGATAGTAGTCAACAGGTACATGGTCCAATTTGCTTTCCATTTGTTTTTGGATTTCATCTATTTCTCGCCCTCTTTTGTCCAGCTTATAGCTCACCATAAGCGTCGTACCATCTTTAGATACTAGAGAGCTCTTGGCTTCGGGGAAACTAAAAGGATCCATGATGTTAGCAATACCAAGCTCTGAACCGCTCTCACGAATGGTTTCTACAGCATCACCAATTTTCTCCATTTCATCATTTGATATTTTATTTTTATCGTAAAAAACGATAAGGTTGTTGATCCCTTTCGTTGTATCCATCTTTTTCAAGATACGATCTGCCATCACTGAAGGACTGTCACTACTCGTTCCTTGCTGGCCTTTTTGCCTTAGTATGGCATTAATGTCTGGCTGTATGACTGTAAGTACAATCGTTGCAATCAGCCAAATGGAAAAAATGGCCCAGCGGCCTTTAATAATGCTTCTCACCTTGAATCCTCCGTTATTTTAGAAATTTATTTTGTTTTTTCTTGAAAGTATAAAACATCAAAGAATTCACGATTATCCATTCCTTCTGCTGCCATTTTTTCCTTAACAGCAGAAACCAGTAACCTCATGCCCTTCTCAACAATCTCTTGTTCCTCTGGATTTAGGTGATTTAATACTTCCAATAATGACTTATTTGCGATTTCCGAAATGTCCTCATTTATTCCTTCATTTAATTCGTTGGATAGTGAAATATACACTGACCGTTTATCTTTAGGGTTTGGCGTTTTCACAAGAAGCCCTTTTGAAGTAAGTCGTTCAACGATATCTGAAACCGTACTTTGAGTCATTTTAAGGTTTTGAGAAAGATGTTTGATACTAATTTTTTTATGAGCAAATACTTCCCCAATGACTCTTGCTTGGGGAATAGTTACACCATGTTCTTCAGAATGTTTCTGAAGACTTTTCATTATATAACTTTGTAATAGATCAAGAGATTCACGAATATAAACAGCTTTTTCTTCCATTATTAACCCCTTTCAAAAAAATAGCACACGATACATCCTATAAGATACATCGTGTGCTATCTATCGTAAAATTTACTAGCCTATTTGTCAATTAAAAGGTGCCAGGGGGACGGTTCTCTTGGTTTTTCAAGAACGGTCCCCCTTTAATCGGTAATATGGCTTACCGTAAAATTATTTCTTGTGCTTTTTCCTTCATTTCGTTGAATCGATTATTTAAGAGTTTTAGGATCGTGTCATCGGCGGTAAAGTGCATGACAATGGACTGTATTTCACGTTTGTTGAATTTGCCACGTTCATGAATTTTAAATCCCCTGCCGTTAAGTTTATACCTGACCATAAAACTTTCAGCCTTTTTTTCTTCTCTCGGATAAACTTGTAGAAAATGAAGAACCGCCTCTTGGCATGTACAATCAGGATTCATACAATAGGAATCAACGATCAAAAATAGCTTTCCTAAATAATCTAAGGGGAAATAATCTGTGTCATTATTGGGGAAAATCTCTGAATAACAAACTGTCACGCCTTGAGCAATTTTTCTCAGAACTGCATTCATACTACCTCTCCTTTTTTATACTACGAAATAAGGGCAACTTTCCCGTTTATTTTTCTTATTAATGTATACTCGATTCATCACTTTAATAGAAAGTTAGTATATGAGGGCATGGTCGTGGGATTAAAATGGTGAAAATAAAAGGGGAAGATTGCAGGTTTAATAGAGATAAAAAAATTCAGAAACAGTTAAATTAACTTAGCCAAAATACACTCTTACACTCTCTTCTTTTTTTGCTGTTTCTAAACAGTTTTGTATAAACTCCAGGATTTGTTTTAAATCCCAATTCTGAGAATCACCGTTATTATATAGTTGCTTGTATTTATTCAAAGCCTTTTCAATTTGTGGAATGGAGTAAGTATTCCAATCTCCTGACCCACTAACTCCTGCATAGTATTTATGCGCTTCCAGCAAGCTGTACAGGATCGTAGCATTATAATTCCCCATGCTAAAACGTGCATAAGCAATTTCCTTTCCTGCTTTATTGACTCCATAAATATCGTGACCCATAATAATTCCTCCTACTAATTTTTTAATCATTTTATGGTCTTGAAAAACTGTAATAAGTAGTTTACTTGGTATATCACTCCTTTCAGTTTTTGTATTCTACAATTTTTCTTAAAACCGTTTCGAATAAATAAGTTTGTTATAGTAGAAAACTATGAAGATACAATTTTGAGGTTGTTTAGAAACGTTGGCATATTACAATTGTTGTTTTCATTAAGGGTTTTATGTGTACATAGGGGTTTAACATGGGGTAAGTGCCAGAGGCAAAGTGAAGTTTTCAATATAATAATTTCATGAACCGTTAAGCTTGTCAATAACCTATGATTCGACAAATTTCGGCGTTTAATAAGGGCATGCCACGGGGGTGGCTCTTCTGCCTTTGCAAGGCCTCTCTTATTAGCAAAGAGCCAGCAGAACCGTCCCCCCCCGGCACCATTAGTTTTACCAAAAATCAAAAAAGGCAACTGCCCAGGTTGGGTTAGTTGCCTTCAAATTATATAACCTTTTTATTCTGCCCCGAATTATAATTCTGTTTCCTATTAGAGCGCTTACCTTTCATTAAAAAATAAGCGACAGATAAGAAAAGCAACCATGGAATACCGAATTGTAGCATCATTTTAAACTGTGTAAACCATGATGTGATCATTAAACTCAGCAGTAGAAGTCCACCCAATATCGTTAAATATGGAAAGCCAATCATTCTTACAGGCAATTTCCGCCCACCCATTTCCTCCCATTTTTTTCGGAATGATAGATGGGAGATGAAAATAATTAGCCAGGTAAAGAGTGATCCAAACATAGAAATTCCCATCATAAAGGCATAGGACGAACTTGGGAACATTGCGTTTACAACTGCAGCAACAACTATTCCCATTGTTGAAACCCACAGTGCCGTTATGGGCACTCCCTTTTTATTCAAGCGACCAAATATAGCAGGTGCATAATTCTCCTTTGATAGTGAAAACATGGTTCGTGATGATGCATATAGCATTCCGTTCAAAGATGATAAAGCAGCTGTTAATACGATAAAATTCATGATACTGGATGCACCAGGTATATTTAAAATTTCCATTACCTTTACAAACGGACTTACTTCAATTCCTGCTGATTGCCACGGTACAATCATCAACATGACCGCCAAAGTCAACACATAGAACGTAGACAATCGGAATACTGTTGCTTTCAATGCTTTCGGTACAGCTACATCCGGATCTTTTGCTTCACCTGCAGTAACCGATACTAATTCAGTACCTAAAAAGCTAAATAGAGATATAAATACCGCAATCCACATACCTTTAAAACCAAATGGTAGAAAACCACCGTGATCTACTAGGTTCTTAGCACCTATATTTTCATGACTCGAAGTTCCAAAAAGAACATAAGCTCCAAGAAGAATAAACGCTATGATGGCACTAACCTTTATTACAGAGAACCAATACTCAAATGTACCAAATGCATTTACGCTGGTAGCATTTACATAAATGAGGACTGCTGCAAATACGACGATCCAAATGATCCCAGGGACACCTGGAAACCAGTATTTCATATATACATTGACCGCACTTATTTCCACCCCAATTGCAAGAACTTGAGCGATCCAATAGGAGTATCGAACAAGAAAGCCTACCATCGGATGTAGATATTTATCCGCAATCGTTCCAAAAGAACCCGATGTGGGATGTGCAACAGTCATTTCTGCCAAACATCCCATTAATAATAATACGATAAACGCACCGATGGAATAACTGAGTAAGACACTTGGTCCTGCAGTACCAATAGCTAGCCCGCTGCCCAGAAATAAACCTGTCCCAATCGCCATCCCCATAGAGATCATGGAAAGTTGTTTTGTTGTTAATTCCCGCTTTAATTCGTCACCACTATTTTTAATCCCCATCTATTTCATCCCCTTCATTAACTATAATGATTTGTCCGACCTATGCTGCCTATTTGTAACTACTACCATTGAAGGGATATAGAGTTTATTAAGCAACTACTTCTCGTTCATTCTTAAATTTCTCATACTGTTTTTCCACCATAATCTTTTTGAGCATTTGAACCACTTTCCAGACTTCCTCGTAGGACGTATATAAGGCAACAGGGGCTAGTCGAATAATATTCGGTGCTCGAAAATCTGGAATGATCCCATTTTCCTTCAAAGACTTACAGATTCTAGCTGCTTCCGCATGCTCAAGACTCACATGCCCACCACGTCGGACATCTTCTCTTGGAGTTCCAATATAAAATCCAAAATCTATTAATTCATTGTCAATTAAATTCATTAAATATTGATTGATTTTAAGAGATTTTTGGCGAATATTTTCAATACCTGCTTCTGTAAAAATCTCTAAGGATCCAATTAATGGAGCAACACTTAGTACATGAGGAGTTCCAATTTGGAAAGCACCTGCTGAATTTGCCGGGGTTAATGTATGCTCCATATCAAATTGTTTCTCTTTGTTAGAGCTAAACCATCCTGCTAGTCCAGGCATCTTTCCAAAATGCTTACGATTTACAAATAACCCTCCTACTCCACCAGGTCCGCCATTTAAATGTTTATAATTACACCAAAATGCAAAATCAACACCCCATTCACTAAAAGAATGTGGCATCGAGCCTACTGAATGGCATCCATCAAAAGCAATTAAGATACCTCTTTTATGTGCTTCTTCAGTTAATCGTTTTATATCTAATATTTGACCACTCCGATAAAGTACAGTGGGTAAAACGATTAAATGGATTGTTTCATCCATCGCTTCGATTATATCGTCCTCTTCTAAAAAACGGCCATCTCTGCTTTTCACACGGATGAGATGTGTATCTGGATCATATCCATGGTTCCTTAACTGGCTTTGAAGAGCATAAATATCGGATGGAAAGGTTAGTTCATCTGCTAAAATTTTTGTGCGTATTCCTTCTGGCTTATAAAATGTTGAAACAAGTTGGTGTAAATTAACAGTTGTAGAACCAGTTACAATCACTTCTTCTGGTGAGCCACCTACTAACGGAGCAAGACTCTTTCCTAGTTCTTCTGCCATAAAGAACCATGGATGGTTTCCTTGCGTCCAGCCATCGATTCCATATTCTTTCCAATCCGCTAAGGATTCTAAAAGCGTCTTTTCCGCCCTTTTCGAAAGAAGCCCTAATGAGTTCCCATCCATATAAATGGTTCCAGGTTTTAAATAAAATTCTTCTCGAAAACGTCTAAGAGAATCTTCCTTATCCAGTTCTTTCGCGTAATCTAAATCTGCTTTAAAGTTATTTACTAGCATCATGAATCTCCCCTTTTGAATGAATAATTTAGTTTTAAAAGCGCTTTCATAAATAAATATGACATCATGTCAACTTCATTATCTATTGAACATGACATGATGTCAATATTATTTTTTCTGATAATTATTACTATATGTTTCTTCTTACATCTCTTTCCTTTTTTTGAAAATCCATATATCCTAAAGATAATGAGTAGTGGAGGAGTAAAAAATGAATCAAAGTAATATTGAGGATAAACGACATTTACGCTCGATGATGACAAGGCAAAAGTTATTAGAGGCTGCTAGGGAAGTTTTTCTCGAGGAAGGCTTTCAAAAAGCGACAATCTCACAAATGATAAAAAAAGCAAACATCGGATATGGAACTGCCTATGTTCATTTTGAAGGAAAAGAAGACCTTTTAATTGTATTGATGGAGGATGTCATGGAACGATTTTATGACATTGCTGAAATCTCTTTCCTCCCAAAATCAAAACAAGAAGCCGAGGATATCATTTATAATCAAGCTAAAGCATTTTTATTAATGGCTGAAAGAGAACGGGATTTGATGCAGGTCTTTGAACAGGCTATTGGGGTTTCTTCTCTCATTTCTGATAAATGGAAAGTGATTCGTGAAAAATTTATTCAGCGAATCTCAAAGGACGTTTCCTATGCCCAACAAAACGGACTAGCTAGAACGGATTTAGATCATGAGATTGTCGCCCGAGGCTGGTTTTTTACGAATGAAATGTACTTATGGGAAATTGTTCGCAACGAACATCATCGCTCTGTTGAAGAGGTGGCTAAGACGATTACATCTATTTACACAAGAGGGCTTTATATTTAAGATGCCATGGGTGCCATGGGGACGGTTCTCTTGGCTTTTTCAGGAACGTCCCTTTTTTACAAAATGAGTTGCGCCACGCATTCCACATGTCCGGGGTTTAGGTTATTTCAACGAAATCTTCACAATATCATCCAAATATTTCGTTATATTATATCCATAAATCTCTAGTCTTTTGGGGATTATTTTTTCTCCAGTGTTGTTACCTTCTACCTTCATACTTTCAACTGTAACGAAATAACGGGGCTGCTCGATGTCTTCATAAGAGGCAGCCATATCTTCTTTGTATTCTTCTCCGTTTTTGTCAACGAGCACTCCTTCAGAACTCATCTCCATAGAACTTGGTTCATTTTCATCCTCACCGATAATATTGTATTGAAGCGACTCATATGCTCGATTCTCTACTTCATAATTGCTTATGACAATTTTGGTTGGCTGTCCAATTTCCACCCTGTCGATCGAGATTGTACTTCCTGCATATTCAAAGGTTTGAGGATATTCCTGGGTAGCATTCAGTTCGATAGTTTTTGGGTCTTGAATAGTTAAATGAATAGCGCCGAATTTAACGCTAACCGCTTTTGGCTTTTCTCCAAAAAGAGGGTCAAAGTTTGTTTGAAAAGTACTCCAATTCATTTCTTGTTTTGTATCTAAATAAGAGCGTCCATACAAATCCGCTTTCGCTTTCTTATTGTTCACTTCTAGATAGTCAAAATTGAGATTATCTATCCATTTTTCAGACTCGTCATTGGGAATACTATATTGCAGAATTGTCGCTGTTGGAGCAATGGTCAGTTTATCAAATCTAATGGGAATACCCTCGACTTCTGTTTTTTCATCCAATGCATATTCGGCGGAAGGTTGTTTTATTACAGGGATCTTGAAGTTCCACTCCCCTGTTTCATATTCCATGTTCTCGTAAGCCCTAATACTATTCAGATCAGAGGAATCACGAATCAATTTCTGAACCTTTGTGATTTTCAATTTGATAGTCCCGTTTTTCTTGGAGAGTGGCAGCAGACTCATCTTCCCGTGATACACGTTCTTTTTTTCGTTATTTACAGCGGATTCATGGTTAAGAGGATATTCCCTTAGATTTGCTTCTCGGCTCATGATTTCATAGGCATTCTCTACTAAAACCCCATCCTGACTATTCATCACATATTGATTATCTCCATCTGTATCTTCTATTTCATAAAAAACAATCGTTTGAACATCATCAGCAATCGCACCCTTGATCTTAATTTTTACCCCATTGCTTTCCGCTTCCAAATTCATCCTCTCACCCAGGCCTTGTTGAAGATACCTACTCAATTCTGGATCTTTTTCCGTCCATGAATAGTAGAGGCTGGCAAACGCTCCTGTAAAATATTCAATCCCCATTAACAATGCAAAAATACTTGCAAAAACAAGTCCCATTCTTTTACGTTTCTTATTCTTTTGTTGTCTGTGCTTTTCCACTTCAGCCAACCTATTTACGACGTTCTCCATGAAACCAGAAGGCACATGGAAACCCTCCAACCTTTCCGTAAGATTTAACATGGTTAACATGACATCCTGAAAGGCAGCCAAATCCTCCTGACAATTTTGGCAATGAAAAATATGTTTCTCTAAATCAATCTTTTTCGGTCGATCCATCGTTCTTTCTAGGTAATCCAAGTAACTCATATGATATTCTTCACAGCCATTAAAGGATGACCCGTACCCCATTACATTTCTTAGTGACTGGATTCCGGAAACCAAATGCTCTTTCAGCTTCTCTACTGAAATTTGGAGAAGCTGTGCCACTTCCTCATTAGGGATTCCTTTTATATATGTAAGTACCATCACATCTTTTTCGTACCCATTCAATTGATCTAGTGCTTTAAATAAATCCTGACGTGGTTCACTATCTCCTGAATCTTGTAAACTACTATTATCAGAAAGCTCCTGGCAAGTATGTATGAAAATGGATGTAACCCACATTTCGAATGATGTTTCATTTTTCATTTGTCGCATTTCCTTATGGGCTTTTATTATAGTCCTGAAAAATAGCTCTTCCATTTGCTGTTGACTTTTAAGATAGGACCAACCAAGTGCAAAGAACGAGTGTAAATGTTGCTCGAACCAATCTACGATGGATTCCATGCCTTTTACACTTACATTTGTGATCGAAATAGTATCTATTTTTGCTGGGACCATCTATGTGTTCCCCCCTTTTATCTTCTCTTTATACCTAATGATATAAGTTGAGTACGTTTTTTACAATATCTGTATAATATAAAAGAAGCAGGTGATACCTAATTAGGAATCCTGCTTCTTAATTTAAAACTATCTGCGGAACTACTTCGACCAAGAGTCTATTCTTCTTCCCTAGGAAGTTCAACTGTAAATGGTTTTAAGTCCTTAGATGGGACAAAGCTTGAAAAATCAAATAGCAACATGGTATTTTCCAGCTTAAAATTCTCAATTCTTTCTTCTCCGTTTAAATCAAAAGTAGATTGGAAGTGTGCTGTTTTCTTATCCATCATTTTTACTTTATTAAAAGGAATACCGTGGTTTTTAGGTGGCCATGCATTTTCCGGGTCGATCTTCGATAAGTAGTCCTTATCAACTAACCAGAAAAGGTATTTCAAATTATGGTTAATCGTTTCAAGTTTTTCTTTACTCATATTCTTCGGAAGCCCTGTAAGTTGATAATCTATGACCAATTCGCCACCTTTTTGAGTCACATCATTTACCTGCAGACCTAAATTGAACCGTGTGCTTTTTAAGGTGAAAGATTTACTACTTAAAAGCTGTTGTACTTTCGGATCTGCTGCAGATAAATGAGGATAAAAGGTAAGTGACGTAATATCTGAATCGAGCTTGGTCATTTCTCTCCTCATGGTGCTATGATATCCATCTGCTTGTTTCGATTCCTCGAGAGAGGTTGGGTTCTCAAACCTATACACTTTTCCTTTATTATCAACTGCTTTTTCTATATAAATGTCATCACCCTTGTATTTCTCGACGGTCTCATAAATAAGAGAAGAGGACGCTTTTGCAGTAAGAATCTCTTTTATGCTGATTTTCACCCCGTCTTCCGGATATCCTTGCTCCTTATTAATAGCAAGTGAACTGTTCTTTTCCTGTTGAATGGGGATATCAAAATTCCATTCACCTTTTATCCCGTTGATATTATGAATTGTTATAGGTAGAGTAGAATTCTCTTTAAATGATTGATATGGATATTGCATTTTCCATTGAAAGTTATAGCCATTTTCCACTTTCTTAATGTTATTTGACATTCCACCCAGCCAAGGGTCATGATCCCCTTTATTGTGTTCAAAGTTTACATCAAAACTTACTTCCCCTTTTTCGTTCCCACCCTTTTCAACATCCTCATTTACAAATCCTGTAATAGATACCACATTGCCATCAAAGTAAGCGCTGGTCAGTTTTACCGTTACCCCATTTTTGGTAAGTGATTGGTTTAATTCTGTAACTGCATCCTGGTTAGCTAATAGCATGCCTGTTGCATCATTAAATTCTTGAAAAATCCCGCCTATGAAAGGAGTTTTAGCTAATACTCTATTCATTGTAGGATTAACAAATCCTGAGGCAACAGTGATTCCAAGAAGAGCTGCAGCAGTCGCCACACTTACAAGAACCTTCCTATTCATTGCCTTTCCTCTATTGCCTTCCTTGTTAATCCCCTTTGAAATGGCGTTAAAAACTTTTTCTTTTGGCACAGGTATTTGCTCTATGGCTGTCTGGAATTCTTTGTTATCCATGGCATTTGTCCTCCTCATTTTTGTAGAATTTTTTTAACTCCGCTTTGCCTCTACTTAAATAAGTCTTTACCGTACTCTCTGGAATGTCCATGACACTGCTAATCGTCTTAATTGAGTAATCGTAATAGTAAAATAAGATAATCACCGTACGATAATTTTCTCTCAGCTGCTGAATGGCTTGAAGCAGCTGTAATGATTCTTCCATGTTTGGATTCACCTGCCCCGGCAGGTTTGACAAGATCTCATCACTCATAGGAACCACATTGCTTTTTCTCTTTAGGACCTGTCCCGCACATCGTATGACAATCCTGGTGAGCCAGGTCATAAAATACTCCGGATTTTTTAACGAATGGATAGAGGTAAAGGCCTGATAGGTTGCTTCTTGGACAACATCCAACGCATCTTCTTCGTTATGTACATAAAGATAAGCAGTACGGTAGATTCGTTCATAATGTTGTTGAACTAACTTTTCAAAGGCACTTTTATTACCTTTGATTGCTTTTTTAACTAGCCTGTGGCTTTCTATTTCCATCTTATTTGACCCCCTTTACTAATTAGTGGACTTTATAATCAAGAAAAGTTTCAAAAAGTTTAAGTTTTAATTTTGCTAAGGAAAAGCATACCATGGAATAAAATCCTAAGTTCAAAAAAATAAGCAGAAACCAAAATTGGTTTCTGCTTATTTTTGTAGGCAAGAATAAAATCCTCCGATTTTATACAAGAGGTACATCATTTTACATTTCCCCGATTCCATCAAGATTCTTTGACCCCAAAATTATCGAGCAATGCACGCACTTCATCTGTTGATTTCGTGTTCATCAATTGATTTCTTAATTCACCAGCCCCAGGGAATCCTTTGACATAAATCTTAAAAAAGCGATGAAGAGCCGTGAACCGTCTCAACTCTAAATGCGAATATTTATCATGAAGATCCATATGCAGTCTTAAAAGGTCAAGTAATTCCTGACTGTTATGATCTTTCGGCTCCTTTTCAAAGGCAAATGGATTATGGAAAATACCACGGCCAATCATAACCCCATCGACACCATATTGATGGGCGAGCTTCAATCCAGTTTGACGATCAGGAATATCCCCATTGATCGTCAAAAGGGTATCTGGTGCCACCTCGTCACGAAGCTTCTTAATCTCCGGGATCAGCTCCCAATGAGCATCGACTTTGCTCATTTCATCCCTTGTACGCAGATGAATGGAAAGATTGACAATGTCTTGTTCCAATATGTGTTTTAGCCAGACCTTCCATTCGTCTACATCCGAATAACCAAGCCTTGTCTTAACACTTACTGGCAATCCTCCCGCTTTTGCTGCTTGTATTAATTCTGCTGCAACTTCCGGGCGGAGGATCAGGCCACTCCCCTTTCCGTTCTGTACCACATTGGGTACGGGACACCCCATATTGATATCCAAACCCTTAAAGCCCAGTTCCGCCATACCAATACTCATTTGCCGGAAGTTTTCAGGCTTGTCCCCCCATATATGAGCGACAATTGGCTGTTCATCCTCTGTAAAAGTCAAACGCCCGCGCACACTTTTGATCCCATCTGGGTGACAATAACTTTCACTGTTTGTAAACTCTGTAAAAAACACATCAGGTCTGGCTGCCTGACTCACTACATGACGAAAAACCACATCCGTCACTTCTTCCATGGGTGCCAGTATAAAAAAAGGTCGCGGTAAGTCACGCCAAAAATTATCTTTCATAATTAAATTCAAATCCTCTCATTATGGGATACCAGTCCAAATCCTTGTCCCAAAATTAAAGAGCAGAATGTCCCTGCTTCCTTTACACTTATACCATGATTAAGTACTTTTTATCAAACGGATCGGAACTGTTTATTTTCTCCAAATTGCCGTCTTGGTACTCCCACCAACTGCATTTTTACAAAGTATTTATTTAGTCTACCTAGATTACAGACAAAATAGCCCAGTTTTATGACTGGGCCATTCCGGTATTTCAAATTATTTTAACATGGTTGCTTGCAGGAATTCTTTTGTACGTTGCTCCTTTGGATGATCAAAGAATTCATTTGGCCGATTTCTTTCGATAATTCTACCATCGTCCATGAGGACAATCCAATCAGCAACCTCACGAGCAAAGCCCATTTCATGGGTTACCACTACCATGGTCATTCCTTCATCGGCTAACTCCTTCATGGTTGTCAATACCTCACCAACCAACTGCGGATCAAGGGCAGATGTCGGTTCATCAAAAAGCATAATATCCGGCTTCATGGCCAGCGCCCTGGCAATTGCCACACGTTGCTTTTGACCGCCTGACAATTTGCTAGGATAAACATTGGCCTTATCCTCAAGACCCACCTTTTGTAGCAACTCGTTTGCTTCAGCAATGGCCTGGTCTTTTGGAATTTTCTTTACCATGATGGGTGCTTCAATGACATTTTCAAGGACGGTTTTATGTGGGAATAGATTAAAGTGCTGGAAAACCATTCCCACTGTTTGGCGGACATTATTAATATTGTGGGTTTCCGGGCTAATCTTTTCACCGCGAATTGAAATTTTCCCACCATCCCTTTTTTCTAAAAAGTTAAGGCATCTTAGTAGAGTACTTTTACCAGAGCCGGATGATCCGACCAAGCAGACAACTTCACTTTCATACACGGACATGTTTATATCTTTTAATACATGTAAACTACCATAAGATTTATGTAAGTTTTCTATTTTTATCATTTCTCGTTCATTCACTTTATTGTCCTCCTATCGATCACTAACTGCTAATCTCTTTTCGAACAGGCTCACCAGCATTGTTAATACAGCAACAAGTATTAGATAATAAACGGCTACGATTAACAAGTAGGTCATTTCATCGAAATTATTGGAACCCAGTGTCGTCGAAACATTGAACAGTTCATTCATGGAAATAAAGGCTGCCAAAGATGAATCTTTAAGTCCAATAATAAATTGGTTTCCAAGGGGAGGCAGTGCCCTCTTGAAAGCCTGTGGAAGAATGATCCGGCGCATGGCTAGTATTCTGGTCATGCCGAGAGAGCGTGCCGCTTCCATTTGCCCTTTATCAATGGATTGAATCGTCCCCCGAAAAATTTCAGCAATATAGGCACCATTATGGAAGGCGAGTGCAAGAGCCGCTGCCCAAAAGTCAGGAATGAGGAAAATTCCACTGAAGCCAAAATATAGAATGAAAATCTGAACAATGAGTGGAGTTCCCCTTACAAGGAATACATACGCATTTGAAATATAGCCCAATACTTTAATCCTTGATATTTTTAAAAGAGCAAAAAATAATCCAAATAAAATCCCAATTAAAATGGAAACAACCGTAAGCTTTAACGTCAACAGCGCCGCATCTATGAAAAGGTTTTTACTATTGATTAACGTATGTAAAAAGTGTGAAAAACTAGGCAAAATAACAACATCCTTTCTTTCTAATGATCAATCTATTACTCTGGTTTTTTCGTAATATCCTCACCAAAATATTTTTGACTGATTCGGGATAGTGTTCCATCGTTACGAAGTTTTTGAAGTGCTTCATTAATCCTCTTGAGCAGGATTGGATTATCTTTCGGAACAACAATCGCCTGCTCGCTTCGCTCAATTAATTGCTGCCCCTGAATTTTAAAGCCTTCCTTTTTTGCACTTTTACCAGTGACAAAATCAGTAATAACGGCGTCATGCCGGCCAATACTTAGCGCTTTTAATGCCGTAATATCACTGTCATACATTTTAATATTGCTGGTAAACTTTTTGGCTGTATCCGCATAGGTAGAGCCCTTTGCTACGGCAACTTCTTTACCTTTTAAGTCATCTACTGTTTTAATCTTGCTGTCAGGTCTTGTGAAGATCTGTGGACCTGAGTAATAGTAGGGTGTGGAAAAATTAACTTGTTTGGCACGCTCTGGGTTAATGGTGTGGCTGGCAACGGCTGCGTCTGCCCGTCCCGTTTTAATACCCTCAATGAGTCCTTTGAATTTCATCCTCTTCTGAACTGGTTTAAGGCCCAGCTCTTTTCCTACTGCGTTTCCTACCTCAATATCGAAACCAGTCATCGATAAATCTTCATTCCTAACATAGCTAAAGGGCTTAAATTCTCCTGAAGCTGCAAAAATAAATTGCTGCTTATCTATCAGCTTTGTTCCATCTGCCAACCGGTCCTTTTGGATACAGCCAGTCAGCATCCCCATTAGAAATAAGCACGATAGAATAATTATGTATCGTTTTTCCATGCTTGATTTTCTCCTCTCGTTCAAGCTAAACCTCTATTTCCAGCATTGATGAAAAGGACTGCTTGCTGCTTTGAATCAGCAGAGCAGTCCCACCTGAGGTTTTCTTTTTTAATACCCCCTTCATAGTTGGTTGAAACCAGATTTTTCGACAATTGATGCCACTGCCAATGGAATAAAAAAAGCCTAATCCCCAAGAGATTAGACTTTTCATGTATTGTAATATCATGTTTTCTCGGTTTTACATCCGTATTATTAGCCTTTTTCCTATTCCCATTTAAACACTAAACTGGCTAGCACAAACCCTACTAATAACCAACATCCTAATACAAGAGTGTCCGTTCCCAATTGAAGAAAAGGGGTTCCAAGATTCATCGTCTCCCTCAAGGCAGAACTTAAATGAGCAATTGGCAGTACTTTAACAATGGGTTGAATAATATCTGGCATATTATTTATCGGAAAGAACACACCTCCAAGAAACAGCATGGGAAACGTAACAAATCCTGCGATTGGCCCAGCACTTTCAGGATTTTTCGCAATCCCTGCAATAATAAAACCAAGTGACATAAATGCAAGGGTACCAAGGACAATGAAGAAGATCAAAGAAAGCCAAGAACCTACGACACTAATACCGAATACTAAATTAGCAATTAAGACGACCAACAGAGCTTGAGTTCCATTCAGTAATAAACGAGCTGTGATTTGAGCAGCGATGAAGGTGGAGGCTTTAAGTCTCGTTCCTTGCATTCTCCGCAAGATCCCCCTTTCCCGCCAGGCAGCAATTTGTCCAGCAACACCATTCATGTTATTGCTCATAATCATCATAGCAACGATTCCTGGGACGAGGAAATCGACATAACGAATATTTCTGGCTTCTATGCCTATTTTTTCAACCGTCACTAAAGGTTTGTAGCCAACAAGTGCTTTACTATATTGATCAATGATGCCCTTTACAACGGTCAGGCCGAGTTCCGAGGTGGTGAGATTTTTCTCATTATAATAAACTGGAAGAGAAAAGGGGTGTTCCTTGTCCTTCAAGTTTGCTTCATACCCTTTTGGAATTTCAATAAGAAGCTGGATTTCTCCATTTTTCAAGGCTTGTTTTCCATTTTTAACTTTTTCATAACTTATGGTTTTTAGTCCCTCGTACTTGTCAAACAGTTTCTTTAGATCCTCCGAAGAACTTGTTTGTTCCAAGTCGATTACCCCTACGGTTAACGATAGATTATCCTCCTTACCTGCAAAGGAACCAAGCGCTAGCATTAAGATAATCGGAAAGAGTAACGTAAAGAATAAAACCTGTTTATTGCGAGCAAAGATTCTTAATTGTGCAAGAGTTAACTGCCAGTATGCTCTCATGACTCTCTGATACTCCTTCCGGTCATATGAATAAAAACATCCTCTAATGTTGCTAAACGTGTTTGTAAATCCTCAATTTTAAATAGATGTTCCGTAGAGGCCTGAATTAAGGAGGTTAAAGCTGTTTGTAAATCATCTGTATATAACTGGATAAAGGTATCTTTTATAGACACTTCTTTCACACCATTTAAATTCAAAAGTAACTCTTTTTCTGGCGAATTGCTTAAATGAAACTCTATGGTGCTTGTTGATTGAAGTTTCTTCACTAAATTGTCTGGCGTATCAAGAGCAATCAATTCTCCTTGATCCATAATCCCGATGCGGTCACAGAGCACATGAGCTTCATCCATATAATGTGTGGAAAGGATAACTGTTTTTCCGCGATCCTTTAAACGTAGTACAATGTCCCACAAGGTTCTTCTTGCTTGTGGATCGAGTCCAGTCGTTGGTTCATCCAGAAAAACAATTTGCGGGTCATGTATAAGAGCTAAGGCAATAGCAAGACGCTGCTTTTGTCCGCCGGAAAGTCCTTTAATACGGGCATTTTTCTTCTCTGTTAAAAGCATTTCATCAATTAATACATCGATGTTTACGTGGAACGGATAGAAACTTCCGTACAATTGCAGAATTTCATTTACTTTCAATAATTCAAATAAAGAAGTGGACTGAAGTTGAACTCCGATGACCTCTTTGACTTTGTTCACTTCCTTTTTCACATCAAAGCCTGCGAGTGCCGCGGTTCCTTCATCTGGCTTTCTAAGACCTACTAACATTTCAATCGTGGTTGTTTTTCCAGCACCATTTGGTCCAAGGAGACCAAAAACCTCTCCTTTTTCCACCTGAAAGGATACCCCGTTAACCGCTGTGTGAGAGCCGTATCGTTTTAATAGACTTTTTACATCTACCATTATGTTTTTAAGCATAGCAAGCCTCCTTAGGAAATTTATGTAATCCTTATATTGGAATTTTAGAATTCAAAAAAAGAAACAGCCATTTGAAGCTGTTTCTTTATCCATTATACGCGATGATGGTCTGCACGCCAATTTCGAACAGCCTTTTTAATGTCATCTGGTGAAAGGTTCTCTTGAACTGTTCGCTCAACTAAATCTACGAATTCTTCGTCAGCCGTAAATCTTAGGGCAATCACTTGCTTCAACGATAGCTTCGAGTCTATTAGCTTACCAGTTAAACGATAGTAGCGAAAATTTTCCTCCGTACGAATGATTCGATCCTGTAGCTGCAAAGCATACCCTCTTAGTTTAACTGTCACAAAGAAAAACAACAACGCGAAGCCTAACACAATTCCACTTAGCAACAGCTGACTTCTTACATGTTGAAAGAAAAACACAATCGATAAAATGAGCATAATAAGTCCAAGCAAAGCTGTCCCAAAATGATAAAGCGGGTCAACTTTTCTGTGATTTTTATAGTTTTGGTTCATGGTGGGGAAAACCTCCTTTTTATTAAGTTTACCATCACTCATTCTATTCCTAAATGATTTTCCATATGCCTTTAATGATTAATTTAACGATAGCCACTACTTTTAGGAAATCACAGGCAGGGCTTCCTTTGTTACCGTGATGAACAATTAGACCACAACCAATTCTTTCATTTTTTGTTGAACTATTCCCACATAGGAAAACCTCATTTCATACATCCTAGTTCGGTTGTATAATAGACTTTTACCCGATTGTTTTACATATCCCATTTTTTTAAGATGGGGTAGACTTCATTTTTCACAAAGGCAGTGTTAAAGAACAGTGTTGATTTTTATACGCTGTTGATTGGAGCGGAAGGTGCGAAGACTCCTGTGGGAGTATGGTTCAGGGGAGACCCCGCAGGCGCGTTTCTCCGAGGAGGCTCGCCGAAACACCCACGGAAAGCGAAGCACCTGGAGCGGAAATCAACATGTAAGTTTAACAGAGCCTTCACAAAAAATAACTTCAAGATAGAAAAAGAAGCCAAATTCTAGTAAGATATTCACATGTGACTTTAGATAAGGGGTTAAAAAAATGAGCGTATTAAATGTAAAAAATTTAAGCCACGGTTTCGGTGATCGTGCGATTTTTAATGATGTGTCTTTCCGTCTTTTAAAAGGAGAGCACGTTGGACTAGTTGGGGCAAATGGTGAGGGTAAGTCTACTTTCATGAATATTGTTACTGGGAAGTTGCAACCCGACGAGGGGAAAGTGGAGTGGTCACGAAAAGTTCGTGTTGGTTATTTAGATCAGCATGCTGTACTTCAAAAAGGTTCTACGATGCGTGACGCTTTGAGTACTGCTTTTCAATATCTATTTGATGCTGAAGCAGAAATCAATGAACTTTATGCAAAAATGGGTGATGAAGGTGCTGATATCGATGCACTACTTGCAGAAGTTGGAGAGCTACAAGAAACGTTAGATAGTAATGATTTCTATCAAATTAATTCAAAAGTTGAGGAAGTTGCTCGTGGCCTAGGTTTAGATGATGTAGGACTCGATCGTGATGTAGATGATCTTAGCGGTGGGCAACGGACGAAAGTTTTGTTAGCTAAGCTTTTGCTAGAAAAACCTGAAATCCTTTTACTAGACGAGCCTACGAACTATTTGGATGAACAGCATATCGAATGGTTGAAGCGCTATTTACAGGAATATGAAAATGCATTTATCTTGATTTCACATGATATTCCATTCTTGAACAATGTTGTTAACTTAATCTATCACATGGAAAACCAAGAGTTGAATCGCTATGTGGGTGACTATGATAACTTCTTAAATATTTATGAAATGAAGAAGCAACAGCTTGAGTCTGCTTACAAGCGTCAACAACAAGAAATTGCTGATCTGAAGGATTTCGTAGCTCGTAACAAGGCAAGTGTTGCGACTCGTAATATGGCGATGTCTCGTCAAAAGAAGCTTGACAAAATGGAAATTATTGAATTGGGGAAAGAGAAGCCAAAACCAGAGTTTAATTTCAAAGAAGCTCGTGCAGCTAGTCGTTATATTTTCACGGCTGAAGATCTTGTTATTGGTTACAATGAACCACTTTCACGCCCTTTGAATTTGAAAATGGAACGCGGACAAAAAATTGCATTCGTGGGTGCAAACGGTATTGGTAAGTCTACTCTTTTAAAGAGCATTCTTGGGCTAATTAATCCGCTGGAGGGTAAAGTGGAACGTGGTGAGTATCAACACATCGGGTACTTCGAGCAGGAAGTTAAACAGTCCAACTACAACACTTGTATTGAAGAGATTTGGAGCGAGTTCCCAAGTATGAATCAGGCTGAAGTCCGTGCTGCTCTTGCGAAATGTGGATTAACGACGAAACATATTGAAAGTAAAATCGAAGTCCTTTCTGGTGGCGAAAAAGCCAAAGTTCGTTTATGTAAAATTTTAAACACTGAAACAAATTTATTAATATTAGACGAGCCTACCAATCACTTGGATGTGGATGCAAAGGAAGAATTGAAGCGTGCTTTAAAAGCATATCGCGGAAGTATCTTGATGGTATCCCACGAACCAGATTTCTATCGTGAAATTGCGACTGATATTTGGAACTGTGAGGATTGGACTACGAAGGTGTTTTAAATAAAGTATAAAGGTACCCCATTAAAATCTTTACTGGGGTACCCCTTTTCTATCTATTTTAATAAGCCAATTACCTTTAATTCCGCATTCCTTATTTCCCCAAGAGGATTCAAGCTATTTCCCACAGCACCTTTTATACTTTTTCCCACTGCCACATGTACATGATTCATTTCTGCCTATTGCAGATCTAGCTTTTTCTGGTATTGATGTATCTTTAGATTCTTGTTTGTTATCAACATCCTCTTCATTGTTTGGAAGTAATGATAGCTTTTGGGCATAGCGTTCTTCATTAAATGGATTATTATTATTCATAACATAATACATTTCTTCTACTAGTACACTAGCAATCAATTCTTTCGACTTACTGGCTTCAAAGCCTAAATCTACTAACCGATTGAACGTCTGCTTCGTACACCTAGGACTGTTCATTTTTAATTGATTTTCTACTACTTCTAATATTTGAGATTTCAATTTATAATTAACCAACACCAATCACCCTTTTTTGCATCTTTAACCTTATATATATTATTATTACACTTTCAAAATGTTTTAATCTCTAATTGGTCAAAAAGCAATGTAGCTTCTATCATATTAAGAAAAATAATGATAACCCTATGGTATCTATGAATTTGTCGGTCGGAATGATCCCTGCCCGTGATGAAGCGGAAATAAGCACAAAAAGTGTTGTGGAAGTAGATGTTTCTCAAAGATATGCCCCTCATCCCAGGTATGTCATATAAGTAGTATAAGAAATGAGTGTAATTTTCATGAAAAAAAAAAGGAAGAATAAAACTACTAAAGAATCAGAACATTTAGGAGCTTGTGTATTATATTGCAAGAAATGTGATTATGAATTTGAGATGGAATGGGTGACAATCTTTGATATACAAGAAGTTACTCATGGTTACGTAGGTATGCATCTAAATGATGTGTACATTAGTTGTCCAAAATGTAAGGAGATTATTTCGGAGGAATGTGATACTAACTATCCCTTCGCGAACTCCAAAAATGAATTGTGAACTGCCTTTTATATCATAGTTTCCTTCATCTTGGTCATCCTATATACAAATGAAGGGGGGGATTCCATGTCTTTGTTTCAAAAAGTAGAGGAATTAATTGAAGATTACACCAATGGATGTTGGATTTTTGTTCAGGAAAAGGATTATGTGGAATATTATGATGGGCTTGAATCACGATCGATTGCTTTGTTAGATAAGATTCGAGTCAAATGGGACAAAAAGCCGAATGAAAAGTACTTAATCATGGAAGACAAGATTCGTGAACTTTTATATCGATTTGAAATGGTTCCGGTACGGCCTTATATTCGACGTAAGCCTCAATCCTAAAAAGAGAAGCTTTTAAAAAAAGCATTATCCTTATTGTTGATATGGTTTTTACATACAGAAGTCCTTCTTATAGAAGGGCTTCTACTGTTAACCATGTGTTTTTTATCCACATAAATCCGGGCATGTTAGGTTGACAAAATACGGTCAAGTTTACATCATGCCGCCCATTCATTCTGACTTTAAATATGAAAAAATACTTTAAAATTGTTGCTTTTTATAGCGGTTTTCCCCATTTCACGTTTAATACTTTCTAATAATATAGAACTGAAAAGAGGACAAACAAGAGAACAAAGAAGACATATATAATATATTATAAAGTCTCTGTAATCAAGAAAGGAATGCACTTATTAGTACCGGCTTTTGGTACTGCCATTTCCAATCACACAACAAGTTCTACAATAACAAACGCGTCTGTTCAAAAACAAGATCAAAAAGAAGGTCAAGTCTCGATGGCATCAATTGTTCGATGAGGTTTTCGATATGCCGACTGGTGTCATTGAATTCAGTACCGAATGATTGGTTGATTTCGTTGACTCGTTCTGCCGATTGCATGGGAATGGTATAGTCGATGATGATGCTTTCCATGAAAACACTCCTTTCTTCTACTCGCATATTCCTATTTTAACTTGATGTGGACCATCCAAGGCAAATTTTCTATAAATGGGGTCTCCATTTTTCCACTTCGCTCATTCCATGAAAAAACCCCATCCTCTTTACAGGAGAACGGGGTGATATTGCTGTTTTTCGTAGTTAAATATTATTAATTTTGCTAATACTTTTTTGAAGCGTAAGTGCTACCCCGAATCCAACAACTGATAGTACTGCCAAGGAAATAAAAATAATACGGAACCCAACCATACCCTCAAAGTTGTCTAAGATAGCTCCAAAAAGGATTGAAGCAAATACACCCGGAGCATATCCAATAAAAGAACCTATACCAAATGCCGTACCTATTTCATTGTCTTTCAGTCCAATCATACCCATTGGCGACCAGAATGTACCTCTCATAGAGTATATAACGATTGAAAATACTAACAGTAATACAACCATTACCATGACAGGCGGCATTACAAATGTGAACCAAACAATTACTCCCAAAAGCGCAATCAAAATCGAAAAGCACAACTTAATGTATTTTGCAGGGTTTTTCAATTTATCAACGATTAAACCACCGCTAGGTCCGCCAACAAATTTCAAAAAATAAGCATTGATTATACCGTATGCGCTTGCAATTACCGCGGGTACATCAAACTCATTTGCTAGGAATGGATTAAAATATTTTAATCCTTTGTATACAAAGTACACCATAAATACGTTAAACGCAACGAGCCAAACTTCTTTTTTACGTAAAACATTTTTAATATTACTCCAGCTATAACTATTGTCAGACTCATCTGTCTTTGAGACTGAAACATCTTTAAGAATAAAAATCATTGCAACAGCAAGTACTAAATCTATCATCGAATAGAATAAGATTGAATAACTTAAACCCTTCATGCTCTCTCCAACTGCCACATAAATACCTAGAGCACCAAATGCAACAACAGTATCTACGACACCTCTTCCACCTTCAAAGAAACCAAAAGCTTTTCCTTGATCTTGACTCCCACCTAGCTTACCCACCGCTTTCAAAAGTGCAGACCACACTAAACAGTCCGCTCCAATTGCCAAAGCACTAAATATTACAATCATTCCCCAGAATGGTGGGTTCATAGCAAGCCAGATTCCCATGACTGCATTTAAGAATAAACCAAGAGGAACAAGTACGCGAATCTTTACTTTATCCGCTAAAACGCCGCCAATCAGGAACCCAAACATTGCAACGAATGAGTTAACTGTATCTAGTAGACCAATTTGCGTATTACTTAGTCCCATAAACTCTTGCATTTGTTCATAGAATACGTCTGCCATAAATGCAATTTTATAAATCGTACCTGAAACCAACAAAAATGCACAGAGTCTAATAATATTCGTTTTTGTCCAAAACGAATTGTTTTTAACAGAGTTATTCATGAGTGCCCTCCATAATTTTTAGTTCGCATAATACTTCAAATTTGTTTAAAATCTTTCTAAAATACTTTAGCTGATTATATGCCCATACAGGTTCCAAATTCAGCATTTTCTCCAGTGTCATTCCCTCGGGGACTGAAGTTTCACTCATGTTCCTAAACTTGATAAACGGATTTTTCCCCTCATCCTTTGATCGAAATGGCGGAGCAACATAATGATTTTCTTGCTCCAAACAGTAGGTTTTTACTTGCGGTTTGTCGTCGCCTAGCATGAGTAATTCATATATAAACCGTTCGCTGGGCATTTCATCTTGATCACTACCTTGAAGAACGCCATAATGTCCTGTACTTCCACCGTAATCTACAACTTTTACTCCTTTCATATGTACTGTTCTGATAAATGGAGCTAAGTTAAAAAAGGCTTCCATCGGCGCTTCGTAGGCATTAATCATATTTCCAAAGTCAAATAAAGCATGAATACGCTTGCTGTTTACTTTTTTTAGAATGGTAGCAATTTCTTGGCTTTTTAATTCTTCGTGCTGCTCAAAATCCACATAACAATCATGTTTTTCTGCCAAGCTTGTGATGTAATGCAAGTCATCCGTTATTTTGTCCATCACCACATCAAGAGGACCTTCATAGCGACCGTACACACGCAAATTATGCACATCCATCACGTTTGCAATATGAAAAAGTTTATCGACAGTAGCTTTATCTGTGCTGCTAACCTCTAAGACAATTTCAAGGTCTAGTTTTTTTGCTAGTTCCGCAAACTTTTTTCTTTCATCATCACTTATATTCCCGAGACTACCAGACTCGCCATCCGCCAAATGAATATTTAATCCATTAAGCTCATTGTGGTATGCAAAATAGAGCATGTCCTCTATTTTCCACTTATAATGAGTCAAGTTTGTCAGCAATGCATAAGCGTGGGCATGGATTTTAATTTTGCGGATACGATCTAGCAATTTTTTTGCTAAATCTGCCGTAAACTCCGGTGGTTTCGCATCTGTAGGTAAGACGTTTCGTGAAACCGATTTTTCAAAATATGAACTTACTAAATCGGACATAACTATCCCCTCCAAAATTTCCTTTTATAAGAGAATGAACCGAGGCTACTGATTACTCCTTGGTATAGAAGCGATGACTTCGATTTCAACTAATGCGTCCTTTGGCAAACGTGCAACCTCAACTGCACTTCTAGCTGGATAATTTTCAGTAAAGTACGATTGATATACTTCATTGATTTGCGTAAACGTATTCATATCTTTTATAAATACAGTTGTTTTCACGACATGTTGTAAATCGCTCCCAGCAGCTTCTAGAATGGCTTTTACATTTTCTAATGATTGCTTCGTTTGTTCTCCAACGGATTGCGGCATTTCATTTGTAGCTGGGTGAATCGGAAGTTGTCCAGATACAAAAAGAAAGTCACCCATTTTTATGGCTTGAGAATAAGGTCCAATAGCACTTGGTGCACTGTTAGTTGAAATAGTGTTTTGCATCGCAATTCCTCCGCATGATAAAAAATTATTATTATGATTTATTTTTATTGTAATGCATAATTATTATCACATCAACTAAAATTTCAGAAAATTATCTGTTTAAAATTTAAAAAATCTTTGCTAAACTAAAAATGACAAATGGAAATTGAAGGTGCGATGAATGATGGTATTGACAAATGTCGAAAAACTGAAACAGTATATTCCCATGGTGCATTTTATTGCTGACATAATGGGGGGGAATTGTGAAGTTGTTTTACACGATGTAACGAACCCTGATCATTCTATTATTGAAATAGTGAATGGACATGTTAGCGGAAGAAAGGTTAATAGCCCCATTACGGATCTTGCCTTGAAAATAATAAAAGATGAAAGTTATAAAGATCGAGACTATATCTGCAATTATAAAAGTAACTCAAAAAAGAATAAGACACTCCGTTCTTCGAGCTATTTTATTAAAGATGAAACGAACAAAATCATTGGTATGATTTGTGTTAACATGGATATTTCAGATGTTATAAACGCTCGCAACATTTTGGATCAATTCATCATGATTGACAAACCCACAAATGATCCTGTCGAGTCATCAAAGCCTATCTTTGATACACATCTTTTTGAGAATTTTGAAGAAAATATTGAGGAACTTCTCTTATCTCTTATTAATGGGGTTTTAGCAGAGTATGACATTCCGCCAGAACGGATGTCACCGAAAGAAAAAATAGAAGTAGTCAAAAAACTGAATGAAAAGGGAGCTTTTTTACTTAAAGGCGGCGTAAGCGAGGTAGCCAAATATTTAGACGTATCCGAAGCCACTATTTATAGATATTTAAATAAAATCAAATAATCTGTCTGGATGGTTTGCGAAAACCTAAAGATTCGGAGGATTCACTTTGCGGTATGTTGTGAATTAAGATGGCTATGTAACGATTGTTCTTCCTTTTGGACAGTTAAAGAGGACGAAGAAGATATTTATTATCATGGCCATACAATTAGAGGACGAAAGAGTAGGTTTTTGAGCTGTCATAGATGATGAACCACGATCAAGAAGAATTTTTTCACTTTGGAGATATAGAGGCCGTCTTTGATAGGGATAAAATCCCCTTCTAGGGTGGCTGGATCAAACGAAAGAATAGTTATATTATTAATAATTAGTTAAGCTTAATGAGTTAAGATACAGGTATGAAAGGACAAGACCTTTCATAGACCCCCTTAATAATATATTCTTGGGCCCTCGATTGAGGGCTAATTTTTTGCTTTGAACTTCTAAGGAGTATAGATGAATTTCGGTGCCTGGCACAACCCGATGTATGTCGAATGTTCGTAATTGAAATAAAAAGTTAACCCAAGGGTTACATACAAAATGGCCCAGTCTTAAAACTGGACCAATCGGTAATTTTTTATTATTTATGAACAAGTAGAGCCACGCACTCGACGTGCGCCGTATGCGGAAACATATCCACAGGCTGAATATATTTAACCTCATACTTCGAGCTTAACGTTTGAATATCTTTCGCCAACGTTGATGGGTTGCAAGAAACATAAATCAACTTTTCCGGCTTCACTTGTAAGATGGTTTGAAGCAGCTGGTTGTCCAGGCCGGTTCTTGGTGGGTCGACAACAATGACATCCGGCTTCCAGCCTTTTTTGACCCACTTTGGCAGAACTTCTTCCGCTTTACCTGGGACATATTTCGTATTGGTGAATCCGTGACGCTTGGCATTTTTCTTTGCGTCATCGATTGATTCTGGAATCACGTCCATGCCGCGCACTTCTGCCGCTTGATCCGCCAGCCACAGTCCAATCGTTCCCACTCCACAATAAGCATCAACGATTCTTTCTTTTCCAGTCAGGGCCGCTGCTTTTTTCACCTCGTCGTAGAGCTTGACGGTTTGTATCGGATTTAATTGAAAGAACGTTCTAGCAGACAGTTCAAACTGCAGGTCACCAAGTGTCTCTTGGATAAACTCTTCCCCTGCAAGCGCGAGAGTCTCTGCTCCAAAAATCAGCGAAGTTTTTTCACCGTTAATGTTTTGTACAATCGATTTTACCTTTGTTAGCCTTTTTTGAATTTCCTCAATAATAAGCTCCCTCTTTGGCAGTTCTTTTTGTGTGGTGATAAGTACTACTTGAAGCTCACCAGTCTCTACTCCAACTCGACCAACAATCGTTCGAACGATTCCTTTTTGCGTTTTTTCATTATAAATAGGGATCTGCAGATCCTCTAGGATCGACTTTACTTTTGTGACCGCTTCGTTTGTTTGCGAATGCTGCACCGCACAATGTTCGATATCGATGAGCTGGTGCGAATTCATTCCATATAATCCTGCTAACACCTTGCCATTTTTTTGAGCAACTTGGAAACTGCTCTT
Organism: Bacillus sp. SORGH_AS_0510; assembly: GCF_030818775.1. NCBI lineage: Bacteria > Bacillati > Bacillota > Bacilli > Caryophanales > Bacillaceae > Bacillus > Bacillus sp. SORGH_AS_0510. The sequence continues at coordinate 4,177,612 of NZ_JAUTAU010000001.1, forward strand.
ATTCCGGTAGCCCCACGGATTTTCCATTCCGATCGTTTCACGGATATCCAGCTTGTTGACAGCTAGTTTCGTATGCCGTTCAAGTGATTGAATGATGATGTCGCGTTTTTCTTTTAACTGTTGACCATACTGTAAATGCTGCAGCTGACAGCCGCCACATTGCTCATAAACCGGACATGGCGCTTGTACACGATGCGGTGATTGGATACGAATCTTCTTAATTTTTGCCTCAGCGAATTTAGGATTGATTTTCGTCGCCTCAACAACAACCTCTTCACCCGGCAGTGCTCCAGGTACAAACACTACTTGCTTTTTGAAATAGCCGACGCCTTCCCCGTTAATCCCTAGTCTTTTTATCGTTAACGGAAAGGTCTGCTTCGGTTGAATTTTAATACTTTGCTCGGTTTTCATAAGTTCACTCCATTATTTAAATCTTCTTCATAAGGAAAAAGAAGCGTAGCTTAGATAAGTTTTTACATGTTCCCTTTAGGTAGATAATATTTTCCCCGTATTATAGCACGAAAAATCTTAAAAAGGGAAAAACCGAATTTCTCTGTGAAATTCGGTTAAGGTTCTTGTTAGTTATTCTTTAAATTCATCCAGGCTTTTGAATGTATAGCCTCTCTTTTTTAAATCCTTTATCGCTTTTTCTAGTGCATCGGCGTTGTCCTGTGAGATGGAGTGTAGAAGCATTACACAGCCAGGGTGGGCCTGTCTCATAATGTTGTCGTAAGCATATTGCCAGCCCTTTTGTTGATTGACATTCCAATCAACGAACGCGAGCGACCAAAAGACATGGGTGTACCCTTCTTCTTTCGCAATTTGCAATGTTCTTTCACTGAAAACACCACGCGGCGGACGGAGGTATTTCATCTTTTTTTGGCCGGTTATTTCGGTTGTACGTTTCTTTACCTTTGCCAGTTCTTCACGAATTCGTTCATCACTAACGGCTGTAAAATCAGGATGATGCCAAGAATGATTGCCAATGATATGGCCCTCTTTTACAATTCGTTTGGAGAGTTCCTGCTGTGATTCTAAAAAGTGCCCTGTTACAAAAAATGTGGCAGGGACTTTTTCCTTTTTTAACACATCAAGAATTTTCGGCGTTTGCCCATTTTCATACCCACTGTCAAAAGTAAGATACAAGATTTTGGAGTTCGGATTTCCTTTGTAAAATGCCCCGTATTTCGCCAAAATTTGATCGTAGGCCGCCCCCGCTTCTGGCGGCTGTTCATTGACAGATCTTTTAAAGCCCCAATGAATGGGTTGATTGGAGACCGCTGCATAAGTCAATTGCGGTATTGTTAATAATCCCGCAAGTAGCAGAACAACTAATCTTTTCATCCATGTTCCCCCTATTTTGTTTTTCTTAGTGTTTGTTTTACTTGGGAAAAGATGATTAGCATTTATAGGAAATCCTTTGGTTGGTGGTAGATGCGGCCTTTTGTGGTGCCAGTCGACGGGAAATTTAGTAAGTATATGAAGTAGGTTGCTGACCTTGAGTTTGGAAGATGGAGAAATTTTCGTAATTCCTTGTTAGTAAATGAGGGATTAATGAGGAGAAAATAATCAATCATCGCTTGTAAAAAAGCATCAGGTGAAAGGAATTTACACGTCGGACAAATCCAATTTTTCCTCTTGTAATTCATTGGTATAAAGAAACATTTGGGACATTGGACGCCAGTTTTAATCTCCCGTTTCGAAACGTTGAAAACTTCTCCAACAGATCGGAATCTAGCGGCGTATGTTTTTTTAATAACAGTTTTTTAATCTTTTCAACCGTTTTATTATCAATGTATTCCTTTCTGTAATATTGATATCTTTCCTCCATTTTTCTAACTAAATCACTTGCCCGACATATCTTTCTATATGCCTCGGTATAACCTGCGTCAATAGTCACTTCCGTTGATGATTTACATATAACCACTAATGATTCGATAGGTATCTGGGGTAATTTGTGTTTTTCTAAAAAATACTGTAGTAAAATGTTATGCCGGTTAGCTTGTATAATTGGGTTTTCATATACGTTACGATTATCCATATACTCTTGAACCATTTGTTCTTTATCAATATGAAGTTTTCCAGAATGATTTTTCCCATCAAGCATGAGAATAAACTTTGTAGATAATATGAGAGTATCTATTTGAAAGAAAGTATCACCATACGGGAGACGTAAATCGTGGAAAATACGAAACCTTTGAGGGGGAATTTGACTTAAAAAATAGCTAATTGTCCTTTCCCCGTTATATCCGGAGCGTAAATTTTTTATGTATGTCTTTAAATCAGCCCTACATGGATGGTTTTCGTCCGTTCTTCTCTCTAATGCTTCTGCTTTTAGTAAATTAATGGGTATTTTAAGGTCTTTATCAAACAATTTATGATACCTCCTTTGTATTTTAGATAGAATTTCGGCTGATGAACCAGATTTTCCTTTGTTTCTTGTGTGGACTTTTTGTGACGATTTTATTTTTAGAGTTATTTCTAGCTAAATTTTTGTAGTTTGATTAGTAATTCTACAAATTGAAGGACTAATTCTACAAAATATTAAGTTATTCTACAAAGTTACGGGTGAATTCTACAAATATTGGTAATTTATTTCCAGTTATTAAGGATATTGATCAAGAACGAGAATAATTCTACAAATGGAGCGAGGAATTCTACAAAAATTTAAGTTATTCTACAAAATCGAGGTTGTATTCTACAAAACATGGAAAACATTTCCCAATTGTCCGATAAGATGAAAAAACACAGGATAACACTCAAGATACGATCGTCCCTAACTTACCCCCACCCCCAAAACAACAGAAAAAAAGGCCAAGCACACAAAGTGCCCAGCCCTCCTTAACAATCCTATTTAAAAACCGGCTCCTTAAACTGCGCCAACTTCTCCAATGAAGACTTATCCACGTCAGCATGCAAGCTGTTGCCGTGGGAATCCATTGTTACTACTGCTGTGAAGCCTTCTACGCGAAGGTGCCACATAGCTTCTGGAATACCAAATTGCATTAAGTCTACGCCTTCAACGCCCTTGATGCAGTCCGCATAATACTGTGCCGCACCGCCGATTGCGTTCAAGTACACTCCGCCGTGCTCCTTCAACGCAGCCAACGTCTTAGGTCCCATACCACCTTTACCGATAACCGCACGGATACCAAACTTCTTCATGATGTCACCTTGGTATGGCTCCTCACGAATACTTGTCGTTGGACCTGCCGCCTTTACGTGCCACTGACCTTCTTCATCCTTCAACATAACCGGACCACAGTGGTAAATAACTTGACCATTTAAATCAACTGGCGCGTCATGATCGCTTAAATATTTATGAATCGCGTCACGACCTGTGTACATCAATCCGTTAATTTGAACGACATCTCCGACTTTCAACTCACGGATTTGCTCTTCGGTAATTGGTGCCTGCAAAGTGATTACACCCTCAGATTCGCTAGCAGCTGCCGTTTCCTTCGCCGCTTCTTCACTCTCTGCAAAATCAATAAACTCACCATCTTGATATGCCCATTCAGTGATTTCACCAGAGTCTGGATCCACACTTACACCTAGACGGCGGAATGCCCAACAGTTGTAAGCAACAGAAACATAGAAGCTAGCTGGAATACGGTTCATCATGCCAACTTTACAGCCCAACAACGTAGCTTCACCGCCAAAGCCCATCGTACCGATTCCTAATTTATTTGCATTTTCCATTACATACTCTTCAAGTTTACGAAGATCTTCGTTTGGATTTACGTCGTCCACAGAACGGAATAACTGTTCTTTTGCTAAATCATAGCCTGAAGAACGGTCACCACCGATACCTACGCCGATAAAACCAGCGCTGCAGCCTTGTCCTTGTGCTTGGTAAACAGAATGCATGACACATTTACGGATACCATCAAGGTCACGACCAGCGCGGCCAAGGCCATCTAATTCACATGGAAGGCTATATTGAATATTTTTATTTTCACAGCCGCCACCTTTTAAAATCAGGCGGACATCGATATAATCCTTTTCCCATTGGTCAAATTTCATGACTGGAAGGCCTGCACCAAGGTTATCCCCACTGTTTTCACCTGTTAGGGAGTCAACAGAGTTTGGACGCAGCTTTCCTTCTTTTGTCGCTTGAACAATCGCATTCTTAATGGCTTCTTTCATAACCAACTGGTTTACACCTACTGGCGTTTTAATCTTGAATGTAGGTAAGCCGGTATCCTGGCAAATAGGTGATACTTGATCGTCTGCCATTTTGATGTTGTTCGTAATGGTAGCAAGACTCATTGCTGCGCTTGTACCTGCGTTTTCTAATTCCTTCGCTTTCTTAACAGCTCTACGCACGTCCTTTGGAAGCTTTGTAGATGTTTCAACGATTAGCTTGTACATGCTTTCTTGAAATTTTTCAATATTCAATTCGAGTACCCCTTTCCCTTTGTTCCCCAAATTATCTATTTTCAATTTTATAATTTTTTTACGTTACCATTATACTCCTATACTCAAGTTAATAAAAGAATAAGGTTGCAAACGAATTCATTCCATATTGAGGAAATCTACCCAAATAAAAAGAGCCTGCTTTTTAAACAGACTCTGAAACATCACGATTATTGAATTCCTTACATTTCGATTCCATATCATCCAACATTGAGATCAGACGGTCAATATCCTCAAGATCCGTATCCTCCGGATCAATTGCATCAAGCACATCAATAAACATATTTAAACGTTGTTTTAAAAAAGTAACTTGTTGGTTTTTATCTTGTACTGGGCTGCCCATGCTGCTTCGCTCCTTTCCTATTCCGTCTTCATCCTATCGTAAAAAGAAGGCTGTTGGCAATAGATATCATTATTTTACCCAAGTTTTACAAAAGAAAATCACATGCCACTTGTAAAAAAAGACCCCTGCACACGAATCAGCAGGAGTCATTATTTTAAAAATCATCGCGGTCGCTCTGAGGCAAGAAAGCCAAATGACACATAATCTTGAACAGGTATCCAGGCACCAATCCCTTGAGAAGTCACGTTTTTAATGACAATAAACTTTTTACTGCCTTTTAGCATTAAGTATACTTCACCGTAAGTTACCTTCCCCTTTTCATTGACACCAGGCGCATAGGCATACAGGTAGCCTAACCGGTTTGCAGGGATATTGTAAATATGATCATTTTTTGTTCCTGCGCCAATAATGGTTTCAAACGCCAGTGGAAGACGAGTCTTTTCCATTGCTTTTAAAAGCATCATCTTTTTCACATCTTCAGCATTTGCAATTTTAGCAGTCAGTCCGCCTCTGATAATTTTTTGAGTTTCTTGAACATACTTAATTTGATAAGGGACTTTTCCGCCACGATTATCAAAATAGTTCGTGTTAATCTTTTGATACTCCCAATTCGGTGAAGTTTCCGATGACTCGTAGTTTAATGGCCATTGTCCCAGATAAATAATGGCACGATATCCAATGGCAAACGGAGTGCTGTTAATACTTGATTCATTTAACATACGAATCAAATCAGGATTCTGAATCTTCACTTTAGAAGAATTAATTAGTTTCTTCGTTAAATCACTTGGTTGCAGCAATGGAAGATCCTGCGTTGAGTTTGGATAGGTATTTTCTTTCGTGATATTTCTGACCGAGGCAGGGACTTGATATTTTACCTGGTCTTTTTTCTCTTGTGCTTTTTGAGCGAAAGCAGATGGAATAAAGGTTAGCATTAATAGCAATGTCAACAGAATCGATACATTTCTCTTCACGAGTGATACTCCTTTCACTAATAGCATTTCAACGGTCTGCTAGTAGTTTTTTCGGAGTTCATCAATATTATCCATCAAGCAAATGAATTTAATATTTCTCTTGCAGCCTTTGCATTAGTTTTTCAAATGTTGGAAAGAAAAGTTGAATGGCAGGTCCAACGGTAAAAGTGATAATGATTGTCCCATATGAAATGGGTCCATGTAAAAGGAACGCTGGAATTAAGGCAGTAATTTCCCCTATTGTCTTTGCCATCATTAAATTCACACGGAATCGTTCTTTAATAGCTAACATAAAGTTATCTATTGGACTCTGCGGGAATTTAGCCTGAATATAAATCGCTGCACCAAACCCGATAATTAATATCCCGACCAATAGCATCGCTATTTTTGCAACTAGACCATGAACTTCAAATAATTGAAAGAACGTCATCAACCAAAAATCAACTAAAGAGCCAATTACTATAATTGTAAAAAGCGAAAGAATGGCAGGTCTTCTTTTTACTAGAAGGGAATTCACAACAACTAATATCGCCCCATCAATCATGACCCACTTCCCTACTGATAAACCTACTTTTTTGGTTAAGGCAACATTTAACGCGTCCCAGGCGCCTACCCCAATATCTGCTACCTTTATGGTCATACATACGCCAAAAGTCATGACCACTAAACCTAAAGTAAAAAATAATAGCCGAATAAAAAATTTCATTGGTTTCTCCTTAAAAATAGTGTAAAAAGTAATGTAAATGTAATAATCTGATTATTTACAAAATTCTTACTAAGATTTATAATAAACTTAACCTTTAAAAAAGGAGGGCAGTAATCAATCGGTACTTATATTCACTTCACTAAGGAGGTTGGGATTCCCGTCTTATATGATATTCAACACTCGTGTTTTATTAACTATAACTAAACATGAAGGTTGGTGGTTGATGGTCCCAGAGAAAAACGATTGATTTTTGAACCCTAAAAATCATGCTGATTTATTATAGCATAGCAAGAGTAACCTTTACTTCGTACATTTTAAAAAATTGGAAAAAAAGAGACTCTAGGCCATCGGGCTTAGAGTCTCTTTCAGTTTTACTATAGTAGATAAAATCCGATTCCCATAATCACATAAGCAGCTAATAATGTTAATCCTTCAAACCAGTTAGATTCCCCGTCATTCGAGATTACCACCATGAGAAGAACAGAGGCAACCATAGCGATTAGTTCTTGCCAGCTAAATAGAAGCGGCATAGAAGATTCGAACAATAGAGAAACCAAAACGAGTACCGGTAATACAAACATAGCCACTTGCAGGGTAGAACCAATGGCGATTTCCACTGCAATGTCCATCTTATTTTTATAAGCCATAACAATTGCAGAAGCATGCTCTGCCGCATTCCCGACAATTGCTACGATAATCACCCCGATAAACAACTCGGACCAGCCGAACGTATCGCCTACATATTCAAAGGTATGTACAAGATGTTCAGATATATATCCAACAGCAACCGTTGCAATTGCTAAAATAGCAATTGCTTTCCCTTTGCTCCATTCTGGTTCCTCTTCTTCATGTGCTGTAGTCTCATTACTTGATTGATACACACCACGATGTGTAACAAGTTTAAAGAATAAGGCTGCCAGATAAAGGAGAATCAAAATTACGGAAATTCCAATACTTAATGAAAGAGTTTTAGTCTCATTCATGTTCATGGCGAAAACCTCTGGAATAACAAAGGCAATAATCACCGCAAACATAAGCAGACCTGAGTTATGACGGGCATCATAGACATTAAACTGCTGACGTTTGAACTTTAAACCGCCAATAAAAAAGGAAAGCCCTGCAACAAGTAGTAAATTTCCTAATACAGAACCAGTCAAAGAAGCAAGAACCACTCCAACTAATCCCGCCTTCAAAGCAAAGATGGAAATGATTAGCTCAACAGCGTTACCAAAAGTGGCATTTAATAACCCGCCAATCCGCGGTCCTGCCACGATGGCCAGACTTTCTGTTGCTCTTCCCATATAGCTGGCTAACGCAATAATGGTTAGGCAGTATATAATAAATAAGACAATATACGACCAATGCATCAGAGTTCCGATAATAGAGAGAGGGACTCCGATGAAAGTCATCATCATAAAGATCTTGTTCGTCACAAAATTACCTCCGTAAATTTTTTTCACTTTATTATATATGTTTTTTCTATTTTCCCCTAAATTTTCCTCTAAAACATAAAAAATTTCAAATGGTATTTCTCTTGCAAATATTTCATTTTCTCGTTACCATCATTTAGAAAACAATTAAAACTATCATAAATTCTAAAAGTGGAGAAAAGTTAAATGAATAAAATGTATCTGCGGTTTTGGATTTTGGTCAGTATTGTGGCCATCTCTGGCTTTTCCCAAGGGATGCTTTTGCCCCTAATTGCCGTTATTTTTGAAAAAAGTGGGGTTTCTCCTTCACTAAACGGATTAAATGCTACAGCACTATATATTGGAATTCTACTTGTCTCTCCTTTCATGGAATGGCCGCTTAGAAAATATGGATACAAGCCGGTTATTATCTTTGGCGGTGCACTTGTCTTTTTATCTTTAGCTTTATTTCCGTTATGGAAAACCTTTTGGTTTTGGTTTTTCTTACGATTGTTGATTGGCATAGGCGATCACTCCCTACATTTTGCGACCCAGACGTGGATTACCTCGTTCTCACCTCCAGAAAGACGTGGCAGGAATATCTCATTATACGGCTTGTTTTTTGGGATTGGCTTCGCAACTGGTCCATTAATGACACCATTAGTTAATGTGAACGAATCCTTACCATTTATTGCGTCTTCCATTCTTTGTTTAATTGGATGGGGATTTGTCTTTCTTTTAAAAAATGAACTGCCTGAACAAGAGGTTGGCATTAATTCCTTTTTAGGTACCATTAAACAATTTAGACGGGCCTTAAAGTATGGTTGGGTTGCCTTCCTTCCACCATTTTCTTATGGGTTCTTAGAGTCATCCCTAAACGGTAGTTTTCCCGTTTATGCTTTACGATCAAATATTGATGTTTCAAGTGTTTCCATTGTTTTATCTGCCTTCGCTATCGGAAGTATTATTACCCAGCTTCCATTGGGTATGTTAAGCGATCAGTACGGGCGGAGAAATATTTTAATGACGGTCCTTTTTCTTGGCTTTTTTAGTTTTACCGCAGCCAGTTTCATGGAGCATTCCACTATTGGACTGTTTGTAACCTTCCTTATTTCAGGGATGGTCGTTGGTTCCACTTTCTCACTTGGGATTAGCTATATGACCGACCTTGTGCCGAAAGAGTTACTGCCAACTGGAAACTTATTATGTGGTATTTTCTTCAGTCTAGGAAGCCTAATGGGTCCAATAATCGGAGGACTATTTATTAAATACCTGCAGGACGTAAGCTTCTTTTATATTATTAGTACAATGCTTTTAATATTATCAGTCATCATCTTCGCATTTGGAAAAAAATCTTATCCACTGCTTAATCAGCAGAATTCATAAGTAATTATAGACGGAGGAGCTGGCTACTTCGACTTTTACGCCTTATTTCAAGTGAAAGTAAACGTAGGAACCGGCTACTTCGATTTTCACGCCTTCTTTTAAGCGAAAAGTAAACGTAGGAACCGACTACTTCGATTTTCACGCCTTCCTTTATGTGAAAAGTAGACGGAGGAGCCGGCTACTTCGACTTTTACCCCTTCTTTTAAGTGAAATGTAGACGTAGGCGCCGGCTACTTCGACTTTTACGCCTTCCCTCAAGTGAAATGTAGACGTAGGCGACAGCTACTTCGACTTTTACACCTTCCTTCAAGTGAAATGTAGACGTAGGCGACAGCTACTTCGACTTTTACGCCTTCCCTCAAGTGAAATGTAGACGTAGGCGCCGGCTACTTCGATTTTTACGCCTTCCTTCAAGTGAAATGTAGACGTAGGCGCCGGCTACTTCGACTTTCATTTAAATGAGAAAGGCTGTGTTAAAGAACAGTGTTGATTAATACATCCTGTTAATTGGAGCGGAAGGCACGAAGACTCCTGTGGGAGTATGGTTCAGGAGAGACCCCGCAGACGCTTGCGTCGAGGAGGCTCGCCGAAACACCCACGAACCGCTCGTGCCTGGAGCGGAAATCAACAGGCAAGTTTAACAGAGCCAAATGAAAAAGAAAGAAGCAAGAACGTGTTCACTGAATAAAATATGTGGTAAGATAAAAGTAAATAGAAGAAAGAATTTCCGCTGTCATCCTTTGATGACAGCTTTCGTGTTTTTTAGGGGTAGTGAATTTGATTATTGCTCTCAATTAGCAATGAAATGCGGAAGCGCCCTGTTCAGCCCCTACTGGCAAATGTTCTTCGGCAACAAAGTCCGCTTTTGACTTTTATTGCCGGAGTTTTTTGACCCGAGGGGCTAGGCGCTGGAGCTAGACAGTTATTTAATTTCATAAAAATGTATTGGAGGGACAAACAAATGAGTTCAGAAGCAAAGTCTCTTACAAAGGGGATGCAGGAACCAAGCTTTTTTGAAAAGATAAAACCACATGCTGAATTAATTGCAGCTGGTCTAAGTGGAGTATTGATTGCGGCCGGCTGGCTTCTTGATAAAAATGGGCAAGGAGCAGATTCCATCGTTGCCTACTTGTTAGCTTTTATCATAGGCGGTTTTGCCAAAGCAAAGGAAGGTATAGAGGAAACCTTTGAGAACAAAGAATTAAATGTGGAAATGTTAATGATTTTTGCTGCCGTCGGCTCTGCCATTATCGGCTATTGGACTGAAGGCGCCATCCTAATCTTTATTTTTGCAGTCAGCGGCGCCCTTGAAACATATACCATGAACAAAAGCCATAAAGAAATTTCCTCATTAATGGAGTTGCAGCCTGAAGAAGCCTTGTTGATTTCCAATGGCCATGAAAAACGAGTACCTGTTTCCGAGCTAATCGTGGGCGATCACATCCTGATTAAGCCTGGAGAGCGTGTTCCTTCTGATGGAATCATTATAAAAGGTCAAACCAATATAGATGAAGCGGCGATTACTGGTGAGTCGATGCCAGTATCTAAAGGGGAACAAACGGAAGTATTTGCCGGCACGGTGAATATGACTGGCTCCATTACCGTTGAAGTAACCAAATCAAGCAATGATACCTTGTTTCAAAAAATCATTCAGCTTGTTCAATCAGCTCAAAGTGAAAAATCCCCTTCACAGCTTTTCATCGAGCGCTTTGAAGGAACCTATGTAAAGGTAGTCCTGCTTGTCGTATTTGCCATGTTTTTTATCCCGCACTTTGTACTAGATTGGAGCTGGCATGAATCCTTCTACCGTGCCATGATTTTATTAGTTGTCGCATCACCTTGTGCATTGGTTGCCTCCATCATGCCTGCTACCTTATCGGCTATTTCTAATGGTGCCAAACATGGAATCTTAGTTAAAGGTGGTGTCCACCTTGAGAACCTTGGCCACCTTGGTGCCATTGCGTTTGATAAAACTGGGACACTGACAAAAGGGAAACCAGAGGTCACAGAGGTAATCGTAAAAGAAGGATTAAATAAAGAAAATCTAATTTGGAAGGCTGCATCCATTGAAAGTCATTCTAATCATCCTCTTGCACAGGCAATCGTAAAGCACGTCAAAAAGCACAGCAAAACAGACCTATTCCATCCAGACAGCCTTGAAGATGTTCCAGGATGGGGCGTAAAGGCAGAGATAAACGGGGAACAATGGAAAATTGGTAAGGCTGCTTTTGTTGGAAAAGAAGCGGTAGAACGCTTTGCAGATGGAAAAGCAAAACAGCTCGCAAGCCAAGGAAATACGCTTGTGTTTATCGCTATTAACAATGAACTTAGTGGACTAATTGCCTTAAAGGATGTCGTCCGAGAAGAAACGAAACTCGCTATCGACCATCTTAAAAAACAAGGAATTCGTACGGTCATGCTGACAGGTGATAGTGAAAAAACCGCCCGTGCAATCGCGGCAGAAAGTCATGTGGATGAAGTATTTGCAGAATGCCTTCCAGAAGAAAAAGTGGAACACCTTAAAAAGCTAAAAACAAAATATAATACTGTTGCAATGGTAGGAGACGGAATCAACGATGCACCTGCATTGGCCATTGCCAACGTAGGAATTGCCATGGGAGAGGGAACAGACGTTGCCCTTGAAACCGCGGATATTGTGTTAATGAAGAATGACCTCCCAAGAATAGCTGAGGCCATTAATCTTTCACAACGGATGAACAGAATCATTAAGCAAAACGTGGTATTTTCTATCACAGTTATCATGCTACTCATCTCGTCCAATTTCTTTCAAGTGCTCGATTTACCATTTGGCGTCATCGGTCACGAAGGAAGTACCATTCTTGTCATATTAAACAGTTTAAGGTTATTGAAATCCTAACGATAAGAAAAGCGCAAGCGCCTTGGTCAGCCCCGACAGGCAAATGTTCTTCGGCAAGAAAAGTCGCTCTTTGACTTTACTTGCCGAAGGTTATTTGACCCGAGGGCTAGGCGCTGGAGCTGGACAATTCTCAAAGTCGAATTTTTTACTTCTTATTTTGTAGAAAAAGGAGGTTGACACGAGTCAGCCTCCTTTCGTTATTTAGTGGTAGCCATTTGAACCATTGGCTGAACCAGATGTTTTATTGCCTTTACTGCCTTTTCCTTTTTGCTTTGTGCTGCCATCTTTTTTCGTATGTTTGGTCATCGCTTTTACCCTCCCTTACTTATGTGTATCCCCTCCATCATAGTTTGAACAGAAGGTCCTTTTTCATAATGGGAAAGTATTAGCAATTTGACTTATTTTTTTCACTGTAAAAGGCATTAATTTCTCCACCAAGAATAATGACGAAGGCAGATATATATAACCAAATCATTAGTACAATAATCGCCCCAATACTGCCGTAAGTAAGGGAATAATTAGTGATATTTCCAACGTAAAAAGATAATCCAATGGAAGAAATAATCCATCCGACTGTGGCAAAGGCTGCTCCTGGAAAAGCACTGCGGCACTTTAATTTTACATTTGGGGCAATCCAGTAAAGTCCTGTGAAAATAAGGAACAAAATGATGGCACTCACCAGCCAGCTTAATGCGTTCCAAAGCTTAATAAATTCTGTAGTATAACCTAATTGTGAAAAAAGAAAGACACCAATTGCTCTACCGAATACAGGTATGATAAGAGCCAAGATAAATACAAAGATCATACCAAATGTTAAGAGAATAGCCATCCCTCTTGCAACGATAAATGACCGGCTTTCTTTCACGTTATACGCTTTGTTAAAAGATCTTACAATGGCATTAATTCCATTGGATGCAGACCAAATTGTTCCGATAATCCCAAATGAAAGCAGTCCACCATTCCGATGGGTCATAATTTCATCCACATTTTTTTCGATTAAATTTATGGCCTCTGCTGGGGCAAAATCTTTAATCATTCCGAGTATATCCTCATGTGGAAAAGGAATATAAGGCAATAATGTAAACATGACAATGAGGAGTGGAAACAAAGAAAGTAGTAAAAAATAGGCCAATTGTGCACTTAATCCAGGGAGATCATCTTCTTCAATCCTGTGCCAAAGTAATTTTAGCAATGAAGAACGTACATTCTCTGAATTGTCCATTTCCTTCCTCCTTTTTTTAAAGTTTTTCTTCTCCTTTTACCTCTTCTAATAAATCTTCAAGTTCATCATTCTTAACAAACGTTTCTTTCGTTTCTTTAATGATTTCAGTAACTTGTGGGGTTAGTTCACGTAACTCGTCCACTTTATCTGTTATGTAAGCAATATCCTCACTCACCTGCTCAAATGTATCCTTAATTCTGGCTGCCGTTCCTTTTACCTTTTCGGTAATTTCACCAGGATTTTTAGCAATATAGGTCACCTTGCCGGACACTTTAATAACATTTTCCTTCATGGCCTGGCGGGTTGGTTTATCTAATAAACTGATGGCTCCGCCAGCAAGAGCACCAATTAACATCCCTCTCCAAAATTGATTCTTTTTTGTCATCTTAAACTCTCCTTAATCCTAGTTATTATCATTCATCTTTTTAAAAAAAATAATGTCATCAATTCCCTACGTTTATTTTGCTTTATCTCCGTTTCCTATGCAAGTCTGCGTTCTCTTTTATACCCATTCTTTTACGAGTTTAATCGTATGAACTTAAGAGAAGAATATATTGACAGATCATTTTTAACATGAAAAGATGGGTATATGAATTCGGAAAGGATGACCGAAATGAATCTATCAGAAAAATCAATTGAAAATGTAGAATATATGATTGAACAAATAAAGGAAAAATTAAAGGTGTTAAACCTCGGAGCGATTAAACCTTCGCATTTTGATGAAGAAATGTACGAGGAATTAAAAGAAATCTATGAAATGGTCCTTAAAAAGAACTCATTTAGCCCAAATGAAATGCAGGCACTAGTTGAAGAACTAGGGAGTTTACGTAAAAAATAAGACAAACAAAACCCGTTATTTTTGCGAAATAACGGGTTTCCTTTTATCTTTGCTCTGTTAAGATCATCGGGCCATCTTTTGTAATGGCGATAGTATGCTCATATTGTGCGGAAAGTTTACCATCAACAGTTCGTGCTGTCCAACCATTAGAGTCCATCTTTGTTTGATATTGACCGATATTTACCATTGGTTCAATCGTAAAGACCATTCCCTCTTTGATTCTTGCCCCTTTTCCCGGCAGTCCATAATGTGGAACATCCGGTTTCTCATGAATCACTGCACCTATTCCATGCCCAATAAAGTCTCTCACAACAGATAGGCCTTCACCTTCTACATAAGTTTGGATAGCATGACCAATGTCACCTATTCGGTTTCCTACAACAGCCTGCTCAATTCCTTTGTATAAGGCTTCCTTCGTCACTTTTAACAAATGATCTGCCTCATTAGAGATATTCCCAACAGCATATGACCATGCTGAATCTGCTAATGCCCCATTGTAATTGACTACCATATCAATGGTGACAATATCTCCTTCTTTTAAAGCTTGTTTTCTTGGAAATCCGTGACAAATTTCATCATTGATACTGGCACATGTCGCATATTCATAGCCTTTATATCCCTTTTGCTCTGGTGTTGCATTATGTTCAGTTAAGAACTGGTCGACAAACTGGTCTATTTCCCAAGTAGTCACGCCAGGTTTAATTAATTTTGCTATTTCCTTATGACAAGCCGCTAGGATTTCCCCCGCCTTTTTCATCGCATCAATTTCACGTTGTGATTTCAAGACAATCATTTGTTTACCTGCCTTTTTAATTTATTTTTATGTATGTTAATATAAGATTTTTACTCGTTAAACTTTATGGCAACACTACTAATATTAACGCTAAACCGTAATTTTTTCAAAAATAGCATTCGCTAGTCTAAAATTAATAATTTTCACTATTTTTTATATTCCTTCGTTCTTAATATGGTACTTTTTCATTCTTTTTGGTAGAATTAACTTATAAATATGTATAATAGGTGTGTGAATTTAATGATTGGTGATCGCGTAAAAAAATTTCGCCTAGAAAAGAAAATGTCTCTTTCCGAACTTGCAGAACAAGCTGGCGTCGCTAAGTCTTATTTAAGTTCTCTTGAAAGAAACCTGCAAAAAAACCCATCGATTCAATTTCTTGAGAAAATTGCTGCTGTATTAAATCTACCAGTCGAGCATTTGATACATGAGCAAATTAATAAAGATGAGTTAGATAGCGAATGGATGAACCTAGTGAAAGAAGCAATGGGTTCTGGTGTTTCTAAAGAACAATTTCGTGATTTCCTCGAGTTTAATAAGTGGAGAATAAATCAAAATAATACTAATGAATAGTAGTTATTATAAAGAAGAAAAGCATTCTACATTAGAAGATCTCTCTTGTAGAATGCTTTTTTAATTATACCAAGAGTTATCTCTGATCATCTTGGTAAAGGAATTCACGAACATCTGCTATAGATAATCCAAGTTCTCTTGCTTCCAGTATTAGTGCCATCCATTCCTGATCAATTACTTCCACGGTTCTCTCTGTAATTATCATTTTTCTCACCCCTAAAATACAAATTGTATTCCAGGTAACCCGGCCATCATAGCAAGCGTATTGCGTGCCTTAGATCCTCGGTTTTGCGTCCCTACTTTTCAACAGGTTTGCCTTTTTCTGTTAGTTCTAATACTTTAATATTACAGTTTTCCAGCTCCTACTATTTATTTAGGTATAATTACTTAATATCAAATGATATGTACATTATATCTAGTCCTTTTATAATAGGTTGTTGGATTTTGTCTTTAATTTATAATTTTCTAATTATTTTTTCACACAAATTATCCTATTTTTCTACAAAAAATCCCGATTTCTCCCAATTTAATTGAAATGCAAAAAAGGAAGGATTCCAAATCAAATCCCCCCTTGAATATGACTATGTTTAGTTTGCTTTTGTTGCTGCAATAAGTGCTCCTACTTTAGCATTATGTTTCACTAGTGCAATATTCGCTTCTAAACTCGACCCCTCTGTTAACTCTTTAACCCTGCTTAGAAGGAAAGGTGTGACCTCTTTGCCTTGAATGCCTTTACTATCGGCCTCCTTTAAGGCTACTTCGATTACATCGTTAATGACTGATTCGTCCATTGCAAAGGCTTCGGGAATTGGATTGGCAATAACAATCCCACCGTCTAACCCCAAATTCCATTTCGCCTTCATTAATGCCGCAGCTTCCTCTGGTGAATCCACACGGAAGTTTACATGATGTGGGCTTGTTCTTGTATAAAAAGCGGGTAGGATGTCTGTTTGATATCCAATAACCGGGACACCGTTTGTTTCTAAATATTCCAATGTCAAGCCTATATCTAGTATAGATTTAGCTCCAGCACAAACAACGGCTACATTGGTCTTGGCTAATTCCTGAAGGTCTGCAGAGACATCCATCGTCACTCCCGCACCGCGATGAACCCCGCCAATGCCGCCTGTTACAAACACTTGTATACCGCCCAGATGAGCACAAATCATCGTTGCTGCTACTGTTGTTGCCCCATGCTTTTTAGAAGCTATGAGATATGGAAGGTCGCGCCTGCTGGCCTTCATAATTTCTTTACTAGTCGCTAAAAACTCCAATTCTTCATCAGATAAACCGATTTTTATTTTCCCATTAATGACAGCGATGGTAGCTGGTACGGCTCCATTCTGCCGTATAATTTCTTCCACTTCCTTAGCAGTCTGTACATTTTGAGGGTACGGCATCCCATGAGAAATAATAGTCGATTCAAGTGCTACAATTGGTTTCCCCAATCTTTTCGCTTCAAGCACTTCTTCTGAAAAAGACAAGTATTCTTGGTTCATCGCTTGGTTACCCCTTTGCTGAAGTATTTCTGATATGTTTCAAGTAATGTTTTTTGGTTTAACTCCGGACTTACGGTTTCATTAGAGTTAATAGTGATCAATGAACAGGAAAGTCCAATCTTACAAGCATCCTCTGTGCTAAGTCCCTTTAAGTATCCGAATAATATTCCAGCAATGAGGGAATCACCCGCTCCGGTTACATCCACAATAGGCACAATCGGGGGCATTAGCGCACCCGCTTCTCCATTTTTTGTGTAAAAAATTAACCCCTTCTCACCACGAGTGATAACAACCTTTTCAGCACCTTTTTTCATAATGACCTCTGCAGCTTGGTAGAAATCACCCTCAGATTTAATTTCTAATTGCGATAAAGCCTCTGCCTCTTTATGGTTCGCGATCAACCAGGTTACACCTTCAAGAGATGAGGGCAGCTTTTCCGTCTTAGGAGCAGAGACAGTAGCAATACATAACGGTTTCATGAAGTTCTTACTGTCATTAATTACTTGGTTAATGACTTCTTTTGGGAAATTTGTATCTAATAAAATCATTTTTGCTTGTTCAATTTGTAATAGAATATGTTCAAAAATAGAATCGTTCACTTCATTATAAATAGCCATATCAGCTAAGGCGATTTCCATTTCACCCAATTGGTCAAGAACCGCAGTATATGTGCCCGTGGATTTTCCTTGTATGACTTGTGTGGGGCTTACATCTACAAAAGGCTTCGTATTATCTAACAGCCATTCCCCTTCAGGATCAGAGCCCACGTATGCAAACAGAGATGTCTTAAGTCCTATTCGTCCAGAGTTTTCTGCAATATTTCTTGCAACACCGCCCCGTGACATAGAACTTATAGCCGGGTTTGATGTTCCATATTTCAATTGATTTAGTGCTTGAATTTTCCGGTCTACATTTGCACCGCCAATACAGAGAATATCAAAATTGATTGCCTCTTGTTTGTTCATAGTAGCACCCACTCCTTAAGATCCTTTGTTTAGCAAGTCAGAATTTCAACTATTCCCTACTTATATAACTATTACGATATAAATTTAGAAAATCCTGTTAAAAATTTTGAAAATCTAAGCAAAAGGAATTATGATAATTAAATTTGTCTAAAATGTGACAGAAGACATATAATGTTAACAATATACAAATAATTTTAATATTCCAAAAATTAGGAGAGGTGCTATTTCTATGACGTGGATTCACGTGCTGAATTATTCGATTCCTATAGCGTTTATGGTGTTTGCTGGCTTTTTTCTAGATCGTTTGTGCAAACCGGCAAAACAAGAAGATGCCTCGACTGGGGAGTCTCCAAGTGGAGAAATAAAATAAAGCTGGTGAAAAGTGTATGAGGCCCACTTTCACCAGCTTTTTTTGATTTATTTAACCAAATACGAACCTATGTGACCGGTCTGTCTTTTCCCTACCTTCTTGTGATACGTCGGACCGCTCCTACGTGACAGATTTGCCTTTTTCACAATCCCTTCGGGCTCGTAGACACCTTCTACGTGACCAGTACCTCTCTATAGCACCTACCCTAGGCACGTAAAGATTTCATATGTTAGTATTTTATCTTCTTTTGCACCTTTTGCTCATAGTTTTTGAAAATGGCTGAATTGGTTTTTACGCCTCGTTTGGACATCAACTGATTGAAGCGGATAAGTTTTTCATTCAAATTCTTTTGGAGGTTTTCTTTCTCACCGGAGTCATCACATTTCTTAATTAAATTTTCAATTGTCATCATTTCTTGTCGCAGCTGACCTTCCTCTTGGGTGTATCCTGCATTTTTCAGCAATTTGTAGGCCATACGTAGCTCCTCGGGGATTCCTGACATATCCTCTAATTGGAGAGGCTTTCCTAACCCTGGAAGATTATCGAATTCTCCGTCTTTGTATGCCTTCTTTATGCGGTCTTCCGAGATAATATGAAACATATCCATTCTTTCGACCTCCTTATTTTTACCATAATCACTATATTCATTATATCAACCTGAACCTTATAGATAAAATTAGAAACCAGATCAATAAGTAAATTATTTTACTCAAATTCGGGAATGCTACTTGCGAAGATGAAAGGAGTGGTAACATTGGCACGTGGAGAACATTTTAACCATAAGAACAAGAATCATCCCGGTAATTTCCCAGAGGATACTTTAACGGAAAAAAAGGGAAAAGAAGCAGTTGGAGATGAAGAGTTCCTAGTGGTTCGCGAAGCATTTAAAAATAGAGTAGAAAATGAAGAAGAGTATCGCGGTGATACGGCTCGTTTATTATCCGATCAAACAGAGTAAAAGGCGTGAGTTTTTCACGCCTTTTCCATTGCCCATTAATGTTGTTCTTTTTCCACACTGAATTCTTTTATAAAATGAGAAATCTCTATTTCTTTTAGCCATGTTGCCGCTTTTTCTATATCCTTTGAGAAGACGCGGTCTTGGGTAATCGAGGCTACTTGCTCACGGCCTTTTTCATAAAATCTCTTCGTTTGAGCGGCCATTTTTTCTACCCCGCGAATTTCTACCGCTTGCATCGCACAAATGAGTTCCACAGCTAATACTCTTCTTACGTTTTGAATGATTTGATAAGCATGTCTAGAAGCAATGGTCCCCATGCTTACATGATCCTCTTGATTCGCTGAAGATGGAATAGAGTCCACACTTGCTGGATGTGCTAATGTTTTATTTTCTGATACAAGTGCTGCCGCCGCATATTGCATAATCATTGCACCTGATTGAAGACCAGGCTGTGGGCTTAAGAAAGCCGGTAAATCATTCAACTGCGGATTGACTAGACGCTCAATTCTTCGCTCCGAAATATTAGCCAATTCTGCAACGGCAATTTTCATAAAATCCATGGCAAAAGCAATAGGCTGTCCGTGGAAGTTTCCTCCTGAAATGACCTTTTCACCATCATCAAAAATTAATGGATTATCCGTTGCCGCATTCATTTCAATTTCTAATTTTTCTTTTACGTAATCCAAGGCCTGCCATGATGCGCCGTGGACTTGTGGAATACAACGTAAGGAGTAAGCGTCCTGTACTCTCAACTCTCCTTGCTGAGTCGTTAATAAACTATCACTTAAATAGCTACGGATCCTGCGCGCCGTATCAATTTGCTGTTTATAGCCCCTTGCCACATGCACTTCTTCCGCAAAGGCATCAATAATACCGTTAAGCCCTTCAATTGTCATGGAAGCAATCAATTCGGCTTCATATGCCAATTGCTCTGCTTCTAGATAACCCACTACACCCATGGCTGTCATTGCTTGTGTCCCATTAATTAGTGCCAAGCCTTCTTTTGCCTCTAATGTAACCGGAAGGATTCCCTCTTGTTGAAGAGCACTCATGGCCTCCATTCGGTTTCCTTTATAAAAAACTTCCCCTTCCCCAATTAATACTAAAGCAAGATGGGATAGTGGCGCCAAATCACCACTCGCCCCTAAAGATCCTTGCTGGGGAATAACAGGAATAATTTCAAGGTTAACAAGCTCCAGAAGTTTCTCAATAATGATGGGTCTAACTCCAGAAAAGCCTTTAAGAAGGGCATTTGCACGGAGAAGAACCATCGCTTTAGACACGATTTCAGGGAACGGTTCACCCACCCCGCATGCATGGGAACGGATTAAATTAAGCTGCAAATCCTGAACGTGTGATTTATCAATTAACACATCGCTAAATTTTCCAAATCCGGTGGTAATGCCATAGACTACTTTGGATTCTGAAACAATTCGATCAACCGCTTCTCTACTTTTCTTTACTGCTTCCATACTTTGCTCTGAAGCACGAACCTTTTGGCCGCGGTACAAAACTTCCTTCATTTGTTCTAACGTTAAACTTGCTCCTGTTAATGTAATCATCTTTCTCGCTCCTCTACCACTTTAGTATAATAAAGAAAGAGGTTGGATTCCTTTTCACTTTAGAATTGGAGTCCAGCCTCTTTTATAATTGGATTTAAATATGGAATTGTTTTTTGACGATGGTTCATGAAAATCATTCCATTCAAATTTATTATTGTATTAATAACTATTGTATGGGATGAAATGTTTATCTGTCAATTGAATTTTCTGAATTTTAGTACAATATCACTTTAGCAGAATAGTGAATGAAAGGATACCTGGTTATTATTAAGTGCAAAAAAGCGCTGATCCTTTTTACAGGATAGCGCCTTATTATATATGGGTTAATCAAACTTCAAACCTTTTAATGCTTCTGCCAACGCATTATTAATTGGTTCTTCCTCTTTTTGCTGGTTTTTCAAATATTTTTGTACCGTACGTTTATCAACTTTACCACCAGATTCTTTTTTGCGGCGTGCTTCGAAAGCAGAAAGTTTTTCACGATATCCACATTTACATGCAAAGATTTGGCCCTCACCTTCGCCTCGTAGCTCTAGCTTTTTATGGCATTGTGGGCAGCGTGCATTGGTAACGCGTGACACATTTTTGCGATGTCCACATTCACGATCCTGACACACGAGCATTTTACCTTTTTTGCCGTTCACTTCAAGCATTGGTTTTCCGCAATCTGGACAATTCTTTGTGGAGATATTATCGTGCTTATATTTTTTATCACTAGCTTTTATTTCAGAAACAATTTCTTTTGTGTAGTTTTTCATTTCACTGATAAATACTTCTTTTTTCAACTTGCCTTGAGCGACTTTGTCAAGCTTCTGTTCCCACTCAGCTGTCAACGCAGGTGATTTAAGCTCTTCTGGAACTAAATCCAACAATTGACGACCTTTTGAAGTAATATGAATGTCATTACCACGCTTTTCAATTAAGAATGAATTGAATAGCTTGTCAATAATATCAGCACGTGTCGCAACAGTCCCTAAACCCCCAGTCGATTTCAAGGTGTCTGCAAGTTGTTTATTTTGGGTATCCATATACTTCGTAGGATTTTCCATCGCTGAAAGTAATGTCGCCTCAGTAAATCTTGCCGGTGGCTTAGTCTGACCCGAAGTTTGTGCGATTAATTTTACGTTTAATGTATCCCCTTTTTCGATACGAGGTAATATTTGCTCTTTCAGATCATCTGTATTATCGTCGTCTTCAAGTCGATTATTGTAAACTTCTTTCCAACCCATTGATAAGATGGTTTTTCCTCTTGCAACGAAGTTTTCCTCACCGATTTTCGCGCGAAGCGTTAATTGCTCGTATTCATGTGCTGGGAATAATACTGCTAAAAAGCGTTTAACCACGAGGTCATATATTTTACGTTCTTTATCTGTAAATGCCGAAAAGTTCACGTATCCT
Organism: Bacillus sp. SORGH_AS_0510; assembly: GCF_030818775.1. Taxonomy (NCBI): domain Bacteria; kingdom Bacillati; phylum Bacillota; class Bacilli; order Caryophanales; family Bacillaceae; genus Bacillus; species Bacillus sp. SORGH_AS_0510. The sequence goes on from NZ_JAUTAU010000001.1 coordinate 4,199,902, forward strand.
TCAGTTGGAATAATTGCATGGTGATCGGATACCTTGCTATCATCTACAAACGATTTAGATGACTTGATTGGCTTTTTTAAAATCTTGCTTGTTAGTGAACGATATTCACCTATTCCACACGCTTTCAGACGTTCCGGAATCGTTGGAACAATATCTGACGAAATAAAGCGTGAATCTGTACGTGGATACGTTAAAACTTTATGCTGCTCGTACAGCTTTTGCATAATATTTAGTGTCTCTTTCGCAGAGTAGCCGAATATTTTATTGGCATCACGTTGTAATTCTGTTAGATCATAAAGGCCAGGAGAGAATGACTTCTTCGGCTTTTTCTCAATTTCGGTTACTTTAGCATTTTGGTTACCCAGTTTTTTAACAATCGTATCAATGCTTTCCTTATTAAAACTGCGGCTATTACCTTTTGCATCTTGCCAAGTCAGCTTTAATTGATCTGTTGTTTGGGCTTCAATGCCGTAATAGGTTTGTGCTTTGAAATTTTTGATTTCTTCCTCACGTGCTGCAATGATAGCAACAGTTGGTGTTTGAACACGACCACAGTTCAGTTGGGCATTGAACCTGGTGGTTAATGCCCGTGTTGCGTTCAATCCGATGTACCAGTCTGCTTCTGAACGCGCGACCGCTGAAGCATATAAATTGTCATAGGCTTTGCCTGGCTTCAAGTTTGCAAATCCGTCTTTAATCGCTTTATCCGTAACAGATGAGATCCATAGACGTTTAATCGGTTTATTGACTTTTACTTTATCAATAATCCACCGGGCAACTAATTCTCCTTCTCTCCCTGCGTCGGTAGCCACGATAATTTCATTAACATCACTTCTAATCAGTTGACTTTTGACAGCATTAAACTGTTTTCCCGTCTGCTTTATGACTGTCAACTTCAACCGTTCAGGCAGCATAGGAAGATCTTCTAATTTCCATGATTTATATTTCACATCATAACTTTCCGGGTCAGCAAGTGTGACTAAATGTCCAAGTGCCCATGTAACGATATATTTATCTCCTTCAAGAAAGCCATTTCCTTTTTTATGACAATTAAGCACACGGGCAATATCCCGTGCGACAGAAGGTTTTTCAGCAATTACAACACTTTTTACCAAATTTAAAACATCCTTTCAAGATATCGTATGTTAACTATAGCATACGTACCAAATGGATTCAGTAATTCCACCTATATAATAATGTTGATAGTCTCATAGTTCCCACTAAAGCGCTTTTTTAGGATCTACTGGAATTGTGCGCTCTTCACAATTCCCATACAACTCTTTTTGGCGGAGACACCGGAGTTGTGAACTCTTCACAATTCCTATACAACCCTTTTTGGCGGAGACACGGGAGTTGTGAACTCTTCACAATTCCCTTGCAACCCTTCTTGGCAAGGTCACGGGAGTTGTGAACTCTTCACAATTCCCATACAACCCTTTTTGGCGGAGACACGGGAGTTGTGAACTCTTCACAATTCCCTTGCAACCCTTTTTGGCGAGGTCACGGGAGTTGTGAACTCTTCACAATTCCCATGCAACCCTTTTTGGCGAGGTCACGGGAGTTGTGAACTCTTCACAATTCCTTGCAACCCTTTTTGGCGGAGACACGGGAGTTGTGAACTCTTCACAATTCCTTGCAACCCTTTTTGGCGAGGTCACGGGAGTTGTGAACTTTTCACAATTCCCATACAACTCTTTTTGGTGGAGACACCGGAGTTGTGAACTCTTCACAATTCCCATACAACCCTTTTTGGCGAGGTCACGGGAGTTGTGAACTCTTCACAATTCCCTTGCAACCCTTTTTGGCGAGGTCACGGGAGTTGTGAACTTTTCACAATTCCCATACAACTCTTTTTGCTGGAGACACCGGAGTTGTGAACTCTTCACAATTCCCATACAACCCTTTTTGACGGAGACACCGGAGTTGTGCGCTCTTCACAATTCCCATACAACCCTTTTTAGCGGAGACACCGGAGTTGTGCGCCCTTCACAGTGACATTTAAGCTTTTTTAGTGTGGCTAACAGTCTCTCTCCACTCCTCCTGCTTATGTTTTTTTGAGATTCTTTGTAGATACTTATTTGTACACACCATTTTTTCTTGAATCTTCTTCCCTGTGAATAGTATGATGAATTGACATGATTATAAGAAATGGGGATTCAACATGAGAATTAGAGATTGGGACCCAAATTTAAAGGTTCGCTTATATAGCGAAGCTATGATGAACATTACATTTTGGATGTTTTTCCCGTTTTTAACCATCTACTTTGCAGATGAGTTCGGCAAAAATAAAGCCGGATTATTATTAGTATTTTCTCAAGTTTTCTCTGTGGGTGCGAACCTGATGGGCGGATATTGTGCAGACCGATTTGGTCGAAAACGGATGATGGTTCTTTCTGCAATTGGTCAAGGTCTTTCCTTCTTAGTATTTGCTGCGGCCAGCTCTCCATGGCTTCATTCTCCATGGATTGGATTTATATCGTTCGCGGTCGCTGGGATTTTTGGTTCGTTTTACTGGCCAGCGAGCCAGGCGATGATTGCAGATGTCGTTGAAGAAAAACACAGAAGTAGTGTTTTTGCCATTTTTTATACATCGATTAATATTGCAGTGGTAGTCGGTCCTATACTAGGTGCCATTTTTTATGTCCACTACCGTTTTCAGCTGTTACTTGTTGCTGGATTCGTTTGCATCTTGTTTGGGTTGATTCTTGCTAAAATGACGAGAGAAACAGCTCCGCTTCATAAAAACACCGATCTTTCTGCTGATAGAAAGTGGTATTACTTTTTACAAAATCAACTAAAAGATTATGCCCTTATAATTAAGGATAAAACCTTCTTGTTATTTATCCTTGCAGGAGTCTTAGCCGGCCAGACATTTATGCAACTAGACCTGTTAATTCCCGTTTATATAAAGGATTTTGTAGAAAATCAAACCCTCTTTGCTATCGGTGATTGGTCCTTTACCATCAAAGGGGAACAGGTATTTGGAATCGTTTTAGCGGAAAATGGCTTCCTTGTTGCCTTATTAACTGTCTTTGTAACCAAGTGGATGGATAAATATTATGAAAGAAATGTATTTGTCCTCTCTTCTATTGTTTACGCTATTTCCATCGTTATTTTCAGTCAAACACACTGGATTTGGGGATTAATCATGGCTATGGCTGTCTTCACTTTTGCAGAATTAATGGGGGCTGGATTGCAGCAAAGTTTCGTTTCAAAACTGGCTCCTGAACATATGAGAGGTCAATATTTCGCTGCCGCAAGTTTACGCTTTACGATCAGTCGGACGATCGCTCCTCTATCCATTCCAATGACCGTTTGGATTGGATATAGCTGGACGTTTTTCGTTCTTGGTTTTCTTGCGCTTCTAAGTGCGGCCTTATATTGGGTTATGTTTGTTCATTTTGAAAAAAAATCAGCTTCATTGGGATCGTCGTAATCACGGTCCCTTTTTCTATTAAACGTTCAAATATGTTTCGAAAAATTGTACTAAAATGTTCACATCTTTCTCTTTTAATATTATAATTAACTTGTATATGGTTTAATTCATAAGGACGGTGGAATGTATGGAATTATCACAATTCATGTCTCCAACCTCAGTATCAGGTATTATTACTTTTCTCGTTTTATTTTCAGCAGGTGTTTATTTTAATATAAAAGTATACGGTAGCAAGTTGCAGTAGAGATAAGATATCTCTACTGTTTTTTTGTTTAAAGTAGCAATCTATGTTACCTTTTGTTATCGGTTTCTTTTTCCAATGAAAAACGATACAATATAGGAAGATTCTGAAAAAGGAGACATACATATGAGTGATTTTCAAAAAAATCTTGAAAAATATGCTGAGCTGGCTGTTAAAGTCGGTGTAAACATTCAAAAAGGCCAAACGTTGGTTGTGAACGCAACTCTTGATGCCGCAGAATTTATCCGTCTAGTTGTAAAAAAGGCCTATGAAACAGGCGCCCATAATGTCATTGTCAACTGGAACGATGACACAGTTACGAGAACAAAATATGATTTAGCTCCAGATGAAGCTTTTCAGGAGTATCCAGTTTGGCGCGCGAAAGAAATGGATGACCTTGCAGAAAAAGGTGCAGCCTTCATGTCTGTTGTGTCACAAAGCCCAGATTTGTTAAGTGGAGTAGACCCAGAGCGTATTTCTAACTTTAACAAAGCAGCTGGGAAAGCTTTGGCAAACTACCGTAAAGCTGCTCAATCCGACAAGGTGAGCTGGACAGTTATTGCTGCTCCTTCTCCTGCATGGGCAGCAAAGGTATTCCCTGATGAGCCTGTTGAAAATCAAGTCAACAAGCTTTGGGATGCGATCTTTAAAGCAACTCGCGTAGATGTGGAAAATCCAGTCGATGCCTGGAAAAAGCACGATGAAACGCTTCACGAAAAAGTAAAATACTTAAATGAAAAGCGCTACCAAAAGCTACACTATACAGCTCCAGGAACAGATTTAACCGTTGAGCTTCCTGGAAAGCATATTTGGGTTGGTGCAGGCAGCATCAATGAAAAGGGCTTCGAGTTCATGGCCAATATGCCGACTGAAGAAGTCTTCACGGTTCCATTAAAAACAGGTGTGAATGGTACGGTTGCAAGCACGAAGCCATTAAGCTATGCCGGAAACATTATTGACCGTTTCTCTATTACATTTGAAAACGGCCGAATTGTAGGCTATAAAGCAGAAGAAGGCGAAGAGATTTTAAAGCGTCTTGTGGAAACAGATGAAGGCTCGCATTATCTAGGTGAAATTGCGCTTGTTCCTTACAATTCACCAATCTCGCAATCAAATGTTCTATTCTTTAATACCTTATTTGATGAAAATGCTTCAAACCATTTAGCTATTGGAAGCGCCTATGCTTTCTGTATCGAGGGTGGTAAGAAAATGTCATCTGAAGAATTAGCAGAAAATGGCCTTAATGAAAGTTTAACGCACGTGGATTTCATGATTGGATCTCCTGAAATGGACATCGATGGAATCACAGCAGATGGAAAAACAGAACCAATTTTTAGAGCTGGAAACTGGGCATTCTAATCAGAAACACTTTTGGAGTACTTAGATAAAGACTAAAAAGCAGAGCGATATGAATTCGCTCTGCTTTTTAGTTTAACAAGATATCATTTTTTCGTTTCACTAATCATCATTGTACCGTTTTCCACACCCAGCTCATGTAACCATCTACGGTATGCTATGGTAAGTGCATCTGACTTAAGATGCATTTCTGCTTGTAAGTCCAGTGGAAGAAGCTCGGGTTTCTGACTTTCTACTATATCTAAATCTTGATTAAAAATAATATCCTGAAATTCAATAAAAGGTTCATCAGGCTGATTTAAATCATAATTCCTTGTTAGTAACATAAATGCTTTTGATCTTTCGCTATCCTCCTGATTGACAGTAAGTAATATCGTAAACTCCTCATCTGAACCTTCCGTTGTTTTGGTAAATCGGACTGTTGTTGGATTTAAGATTTCATATACATAATTTGCATATCCGCCCTTTGAGCGTCCATCAGGGTTCGGCTGATAAACAGGAATTTTACTTGTAATAATACGATTATCATTTAACGCTACATCATAATCAGCTACTTCAGCATGATCCTCGTCCCCAAGCAATCCTTCATGAACGAACATAAGGTGAGAAACATCAAGGAAATTCTCAATAATTCTCGGCGCATTAGCCCTTACCTCATATGGCCCGCAAATAGCTGTGCGATATCCTTCCTCACTGTACTCAGGAAATGAAACAAGCTGTGCTGGATCATCACCCAAATTAACCCAGATTAATCCCAGATATTCCTGACAATGATAAACTGTTGCCCGTGCTTTACTTGGTATTGGACGGCCGGTTGGTAAAGCAGGAATTTTCACACAAGATCCTACGCAATCATATTCCCAGGCATGATACGCACAAGCTAAGTTACCGTTCTTTACCTTTCCAAGTGAAAGGGCTGCTCCACGGTGAATACATAGGTCCTTAAAGGCATGTACACCTTTCTCATTACGAAAAATAACAACACGTTCTCCAAGCACAAATACCTGTTTTGGATCATCCAACAATTCTTTTGCCCTACATACTGGATGCCACTCATTCCATAATCTATCATGCTTCATGACGGAAGACTCCTCTACTCAATATTAGTTTACCGTTACATTACCATTCCTTGATAGCCCGCTGTCTTCAAGCTTTTGCGGAAGGACTAAATTAAGGATTAGTGCCGTAATCGCCCCGATTGCTGTTCCGGATGAAACAAAATAGGTTACGATATTTGGTAGTCCTTGTAAGACCTCACTTGGCATCAACACAGCAAACAATGCAAGCATAATCGGCATCCCGATCACAAGCATATTTCTTTCTGTAAACGGGACTTCCTTAATAACTTTAAATCCATTCATCAAAATAACCACACATAAAATCGCAAACACACTATTAATGACAACACCGGGAACACATGCGATGATACTCATTAGTTTTGGCATCATTCCTAAAACAAGTAAAATAACTCCACCCATGATAATCGGCTTTCGGCTTTTCACGCCCGTAATCGCAATAATACCTGCGTTGGATGAATAACCTGTCACAGGCGTACCTCCAAAGAAAGAACCAATAAAACATCCTAATCCTTCACCGAATGCACCGCCGTTTAACCGTTTATCATTTAGCTCTTCTCCTGTTACATTGCTAACAGTAAACCATGTACCTGTTGTTTCAATTGTGACAATAAAATAAATCGCCAGCATAATAAGAATGGCATCTAAGTCAAATTGGGGTGTTCCAAAAGCAAAAATACTAGGCATCATAAACCATGCCGACTTCTCAACGGTTGAAAAATCTACTAAACCAAAGATTGAAGCAACAATCGTTCCAGCTCCCAGCGCTAAAATAACCGATACTACTTTAATATATTTTAGTTTCGTTATTGATTTTTCACCGACATACATACAAAAGATAAGTACAGCCACTGTTACAAAGGCAACCAACATATTTTTCCCAAAGCTTCCCTGGGCCCTATAAATAGAGTTAATGGCACTAGGCATTAAGGAAATACCCACAACAACAATAACTGTTCCTGCAACAATAGGGGGAATGAATTTCCGTACTACTTTACTAAAAACCTTGAGCGGATAACCTAATAACGCGATTAACAAAGCACCCGGTATCAAGCTTCCAATCATGGTGCTAATGCCTGATGTGGTCCCAATGGCAGCGAGTGCACTTAGCGGTACAAAGGAAGGCCCCTGCATAACAGGAAGCTTCATCGCAAATCCTGCTTGAATAATGGTGGCGATTCCACATGCAATAAAGGTCATTTGAATTAACATCGTACTATCTGTAACAGAAAAGGATAACATTCCAGCTAAAATGATCGGTGGGATAAAAAGGTCCATTGCTAATACTTGCTGGAAACCTAAAAATATGGATTGTAAAACAGAAACATCCTTCTTTGTTTCAATGACTTCCTCTCTTTTTTTCTCTGTTCTTAGTAGTCTAGCAATACTCTCCATGGTCAATCCTCCTGTGGTTGTGTTTACTTAAATAAAAAAGACCCAAAGCACATGCCTTCTACAACATAGAAAAGCAATGTACTTCGAGCCTTAAAAAACGAAATACGAAAGAAAAGATATTCTCTCATAAATGAGCGTCCAATCCTGTCCCTGCTTTTCATAGTCGGTTTATTTACGGTAAACGGGTAGAAACTTGTAGGCCATATCCCTACGAATATATGAAAAACCATATTTAATTTTATGATCGGCAATAAATAGTCTAATTGAAAAAATTCGTGTTTCACCCTAGACTATGTATTATCAATCAACTACAATGATTATATTAACAGAAAACACGAACATTAGGAAGGTGTATTTAATGAAATATACGCAAATTTTTCGAGGTACTGCTTTTACTAGTGATACTCCTACAAAATTAAACATATTAAACGACTATCTATACTGTGTGGATACAAAAGGTATGCTAGAAAAAATAGTTGCACCCGATCATGCCGATTATAAACCACTACTTGCTGCCTATGAAGGGAGAGAAAATTTCCATCGTTTGGCTGATGGTCATTATCTCTTACCCGGTTTTGTCGATTTACATGTTCACGCCCCGCAATGGGCCCAATCGGGAACTGCACTAGACCTTCCTCTGTACGAGTGGTTGAATACTTACACCTTTCCCCTGGAAGCGAAATATTCGGATTTAGTTTTTGCAAAAAATGTCTATGAAGATTTAGTAAATACATTACTTGCAAACGGAACAACAACAGCTCTTTATTTTGCAACGGTGCATAAAGAGGCAAGTATATTATTGGCAGAAATTTGTGCTAAAAAAGGGCAGCGTGGATTAGTGGGGAAGGTCGTGATGGATGATCCTGAACAAAACCCCTCCTATTATAGAGACAAGGATACGGAAACAGCACTGGCCGATACAGAAGAATTCATTTTAGCAGTGAAAGAGTTGGCAAAAACGGTGAAACAAGGAGTGTATCCCGTCGTTACACCACGCTTTATTCCAAGCTGCACAGATGAGGCATTAAAAGGCTTAGGGAAACTTGCCGCGAAGTACGATACACATATTCAATCTCATTGTAGTGAAAGTGATTGGGCACACAATTATGTACAAGAGAGATTTTTTACACATGACGCTTTTGCCTTAAATAATTTCCAATTATTAACTGATAAATCAGTCATGGCGCATTGTAATTTCTTAGATAATGAGGATGCAGCATTATTTGCTAAAACAGGTACAGCCATTGCACATTGCCCCTTATCAAATGCTTACTTTGCAAATAGCGTGCTTCCTATCGCTAGTTTAAAGGCAAAGGGAATTGATATTGGTTTAGGATCCGATATTTCCGCTGGTGCAACCCCAAGTCTATATGATAACGCCAAACAGGCTGTTGTCTCTTCTAGAATGCTAGAAGACGGTGTTAACGCTAGCCTTCCAGCTGATAAACGAGGTGTACCACATTCGCGTATCACCATTAACGAGGCCTTCTATCTAGCGACGGCTGGCGGAGGGGAAAGTTTGAACCTTCCAATCGGGAGAATCCAAGAAAACTATACATGGGATGTACAAATTATTGATACAAGAGTATCTACAGCCAAACTTCCTATCTTCGATCCAAATGAAGATTTATACAACACTTTCCAGAAAATCATGTATAATGTTCGACCAGAAAATATTCGGGAAGTGTGGGTACAAGGAGAAAAAGTCCATTCACGCAAAATGGAGGTAGTACCAGGAGGCTGACACCACCCTCAATAAAAGGGAGAAAAAAGTACCCCATAAGTTCAGTGCGCTATCAAGCATACAAAAGAGCAGGTGCCATGATCACCTGCTCTTTTCCTATGGCTTAAAAATGATCGTCTCGTCTTTTTCTTTCGCTATTTTTTCACGCATTTTATTCAACTGTTGAACGGGATCCTCTGTTATGACTTTACCGAGCAAGTTTAAAAGTCCTAATGAGGAAAGTAAACTTTTTTCCCAGTTTTGAAGTTCTTTTGTAAATGTTGTGTCTTTTTGACAAATAGTAGACAGAGGAGATTTTTTCGAGATGGCTTCGTCAATCAGACTCAATGCCAAATCCTTTGTAATGACTCCCTTGGCATTCTCCAACTCGACACAAACATTGTGGACTACTTGGTCAACCTTTTCCGTTGTCTCCGTTACAACTGGTTCCACTGGCTTTAACACCGGTTCCAGTGGCTTCGTCACAGGGTCTAACGGTTTTAACACCGGCTCCAGTGGTTTTAGCACAGGTTCAAGTGGCTTTAAAACTGGATCTAGTTGATCTAAAACAGGTTTAAGTGGTTCCAAAACTGGATCCAACGGCTTTGTCACTTCACCTACCACATCTGGAAGCGTTCCAGTAACTTCTCCGATGTTACCTGAAGGCTCCGCTCCTGTTGTACCATCCTCACATGTTAGGGGCAAATGCCCTTTTGATATTTTTTCAATTTCTTTGTTTAATTGATTCATTGGCAAGGTACTTAAATCTTGCAAAAGTTTACTCTGATCTGGATGTGGAGGACCCTGCTTACCAGCCACAGTCCCCATAACTAATTGTTCAATAATACTGTTTTCGGACTCCATAAAATGTGCATTCATGACCACATTTTCCATCCCAAGCTCTGGGACGATTTCTGAGGCCTTCACACATGCTCCTTTAAATGAAATGGCCGTTGTATCTACTGTCATACCTTTAACCGTGACGGGACCTTTTGCTTTTAAGGTAATCGTAACCGGGCCTTTAGAAGATTCTAATTGCTTCGTTAATTTCATTCCATAAATGACGGCGGATTTATAGTGGAAGCGAAGCATGGGCTTCTGATCACTCGCAGAGGTTTCCTGCCTTACAATGGAAGCAGTCATACCAGAACCTACCACTCGTTCTGCTTCAATGATAAATCCTTCATTAACTGCATTTTTGGCCTTTGCAGCTGTGCCATAA